>JANYLM010000141.1 GCA_025357835.1 Gammaproteobacteria bacterium | reverse complement strand
TCCCAGGCGTAGGCCTTGAGCGCGGCCACTTCGATTTCATTGTCAAAATGCCCGATATTGCACACGATGGCCTGGTCCTTCATGCGCTTCATATGATCGTGGGTGATCACATGAAAATTGCCGGTGGCCGAGACGAATATATCGGCCTTGTCCGCCGCGTAATCCATGGTGACCACGCGATAGCCTTCCATCGCGGCCTGTAGTGCGCAGATCGGATCGACCTCGGTCACCCAAACTTGCGCGGACAGGGCGCGCAGCGCCTGCGCCGAACCCTTGCCCACATCGCCGTAGCCGCAGACTAAGGCAACTTTGCCGGCGATCATCACATCGGTGGCGCGCTTGATGGCGTCCACCAGGGATTCGCGGCAGCCGTACAAATTGTCGAATTTGGACTTGGTGACCGAATCGTTGACATTGAACGCCGGGAACGCGAGCTGACCCTCTTTGGCCATTTGATACAGGCGCTTCACCCCGGTGGTGGTTTCCTCAGTGACGCCCTTGATCTTCGCCAGCCGAGTTGAATACCACTTCGAATCAATGTTCAGCTTGGCCTTGATGGCGGAGAACATGCACTCCTCTTCTTCATTGCCAGGGTGCGCGACTAAAGAAACATCCTTCTCCGCCTTGGCGTCCAAATGCAGCAACAGGGTCGCATCGCCGCCGTCGTCCAAAATCATGTTCGAATGGCCGCCGTCCGGCCACTCGAATATCCGGTGCGTATAGTCCCAGTACTCGGCCAGCGTCTCGCCCTTGACCGCGAACACCGGTGTGCCGCCGGCGGCAATGGCCGCGGCCGCATGATCCTGAGTGGAGTAGATATTGCAGGACGCCCAGCGCACCTGAGCGCCCAGCGCGTTCAAGGTCTCGATCAGCACCGCCGTTTGAATGGTCATGTGCAGGGAGCCGGTGATGCGCGCGCCGCGCAGCGGCTGCTGCGCCGCGAACTCTTGCCGGATGGCCATGAGGCCCGGCATTTCCGTTTCGGCTATCTTAATTTCCTTACGGCCCCAAACCGCCAGGCCTAAATCTTGGACCAGGAAGTCATTGGCTTGCTTGATTGCTGCGTTCATCGATGCTCCTCAGGCGCTTTGCGCCGAATCTACGGGGTCGAAGCGACCCCGTCCTAGAAAATTTATGCTCGGATGCCGCTCACGCGGCGCGCGTGGCTTTGAATTCGGCCGCGAGCGTACTCGCCTTGTCGGTGCGTTCCCAGCTAAATTCCGCTTCCTTACGGCCGAAGTGCCCGTACGAGGCGGTCTTTTGATAGATGGGGCGCGCCAGATCCAGCATTTCGCGCAAGCCGAAGGGCGTGAGATCGAAATGCGCTCGCACCAGCTGAGTCAAACGCGTGTCGGCCAATTTGCCGGTGCCGAAGGTCTCGACCATGATGGACGTGGGTTCAGCCACCCCGATGGCATAGGAGACCTGCACTTCGCAGCGCTCGGCCAGCCCCGCGGCGACGATATTCTTGGCGACGTAGCGCGCAGCATAGGCCGCCGAACGATCCACCTTGGACGGGTCCTTGCCGGAGAAAGCCCCGCCGCCATGGCGGGCGAATCCGCCATAGGTGTCCACGATGATCTTACGGCCCGTGAGGCCGCAATCCCCGACCGGGCCGCCGATGACGAATCGGCCCGTGGGATTGATGTGGTACTTGGTGCGCTTGTCGATCCACTTGCTCGGCAGCACCGGCTTCAAGATTTCCTCGATGACGGCTTCGCGCAATTGCTTGGTGCTGATGCTGTCCTCGTGCTGAGTCGATAGCACGACCGCTTCCAGCCCCACCGGCTTGTCATTCTCATAGCGCAGCGTCACCTGGCTCTTGGCGTCCGGGCGCAGCCAGGGCAGCTTGCCGCTCTTGCGCACCTGGGCCTGGCGCTTCACTAGGCGATGCGCCAGCGTGATGGGCGCCGGCATCAGCACATCGGTTTCATTGGTGGCGTAGCCGAACATCAGACCTTGGTCGCCGGCCCCTTGCTTGCGCTCGTCCTTGCGATCTACACCCTGCGCGATATCGGGCGACTGCTTGCCGATGATATTGAGCACTCCGCAACTGGCACCGTCGAAGCCCATGTCCGAGGTGTCGTAGCCGATATCCAGCACCGTCTTGCGGACAATGGCTTCCACATCCACCCAGGCGCTGGTGGTGACTTCGCCGGCAACGATTACCACCCCGGTCTTGACCATGGTCTCGCAGGCCACTCGACCCCTGGGATCGGCGGCCAGAATGGCGTCGAGCACCGCATCGGAGATTTGGTCAGCGACTTTGTCCGGATGGCCTTCCGAGACCGATTCGGAGGTAAACGAGAAGCATCTGCTCATAACGTCAAATTCCTTGAAAATTAGCCAAAATTATCCCGATAGCGGCGGTCGAATTCAGCTTGGGTAAAGCTGTGGTTCTGCGGCCCGCGCGACTCGATCTTGATGGCGCCCATCAAGGATGCCATCCGACCGGTGGTTTCCCAATCCAGACCCCGCAATAGGCCGTGAATTAGACCAGCGCGATAGGCATCCCCGCAACCGGTTGGATCGACCACGGCCCGCGGTTTGGCACATTGCACCTGCAAAGCCCCTTCCTTGGTGTGGATGACAGAACCTTCCGCACCGCGGGTGACCACCAAGGCCTCCACCTGGGCCGTGATATCAGAGACCGTGAAACCAGTCTTTTGTTGCAGCAAAGCCAATTCATAGTCGTTAACGGCTACCCAGCGTGCCTGCGCGATGAAGGTTTTGAGCTCTTCCGCGCCGAACATGGGCATTCCCTGGCCCGGATCGAAGATAAAGGGAATCTTGGCCGCCGCGAATTGCGCCGCATGCTCCATCATGGCCTGCCGCCCGTCCGGGGCCACTATCCCCAGCGCAATACCGGACCCGGCATCGGACACTTGGTTCAGGTGCGCGTGCTGCATTGCACCTGGGTGAAAGGCCGTAATCTGATTGTCATCCAGATCGGTGGTGATGAAGGCCTGAGCGGTAAAGGCCCCGTCAATTACCTTGACATAGTCCATGCAGATGCCCAGGGCGAGCATACGCTCGCGGTAGGGCGCAAAATCGTGCCCGGCCGTGGCCATGGGCACCCCCCGGTCGCCCAGGAGCTTCAGGCTGTAGGCTATGTTGGTTGCACAGCCCCCGAACTCGCGGCGCATGTCAGGGACCAGAAAGGACACATTCAAGATATGAATCTTGTCCGGAAGAATGTGCGATTTGAAGCGGTCCGGAAACTGCAAAATCGTATCGTAAGCCACTGAGCCGCAAATCAACGCGGCCTTTCCACCCGGCGAATCCTGCACCATCCACACTTCCGGTAGACACAAAATATCATTGTACAAGCAAACCCATGACTGCTGCGTGACGAATCGCCCCCACATGGGTCGGCCCGCCTCGCCGCCCGCCGTTCCCGGGTCGCGCCCACCGGGGCCCCGACACGCCAACCAGGTGGGAGCGGGCGCAATAACTGCGACAATGGGCCAGTCTTATCGGGCGATAACCGATCTGGGCATCGGATCCGATCGCGTGTTGCTGGTCCGAAACAGCGGCCAATTGCGCTTTCATCGCGTAAGTTGGGGCGAGCAGGTTTTTTTTGCAGTGCCTGCAAGCGGGTGACAGATTCATCGTCGATTTTCATTCGGCTTAAGTGCTATCGCCCTTAGAAGGATCAGTCCCATGTCCCTGCTCAAGATGATGTCAGCTCCAGCAACAATGGCCGCACGGCTGCTCAATCCGCTGCAATCGCCGTTCGCGCTCGGCGCACGCCTCTATGTCAGCTGGCAATTCCTGAAATCCGGCTATCTGAAAGTGACCTCCTGGGACAGCACCATTTATCTATTCGAGAATGAATACCACACCCCGCTGCTGTCGCCGCACGCGGCGGCCGTGGCCGGCACCTGCGGCGAATTGCTTTTTCCCAGCTTGCTAGTGCTGGGCTTGGTGAGCCGGCTGAGCGCCATCGGGCTGTTCGCAGTCAACGCCATGGCGGTAATATCCTATTCTCAAGTCCCGCTCGCGGAAGGCTCCGAGGCCGCGCTCGGCCAACACATCGTGTGGGGTACGCTCTTGATGTTCTTGATTATTTACGGGCCAGGCAAGTTCTCGCTTGACTATGCGCTGAGTAGGTCGCGCTTCTGACCCTGGGTCGAGATACCTGCGGCAGTTGGGATCGCGCCAGCCGCTATGAATGGCTGGTGACGAACGGTCTCGGCGGTTTTGCCTGCGGCACGGTTGCCGGCGCCAATACCCGTCGCTACCATGGTTTTCTGGTGGCCAGCCTCAGTCCTCCGGTCGAGCGCACGCTGCTGGTGGCGAAGATCGAACCCAGCGTGCAATACCGGGGCGTCGAAACCGATCTATCCTCGAATGAGTTCGCCGGCGGCGCCATCACCGGCCAAGGCTTCGTGCACTTGGAATCCTTCGCCGTGCGGGACGGCATTCCCACCTGGCACTACGCGATCGCGGATGCGCTATTGGAAATGCGTATCTTCATGGCCCCTGGGGCAAATACCACTTACTTGCGCCTGGAGTTGCTGCGCGCGACACAGCCGCTGCGAGTGAGTCTCAAACCCCTGGTCGCATATCGGGACTACCACAGCCACAACCGCGGTGCCCAGCCGTTGCAACTCGACTCGGATACCGAGCAGTGTCGGGTGCAGGCCTTCGCCGGCGCGCGCCCCTACCGCTTGTCGATCAGCCAGGGTCAATTCAGCGCGGCTCCCGAGTGGTACTGGAATTTCTGGCACCGAATGGAAGCCGAGAGGGGTCTCGATGCGCTGGAAGATTTGTGGGCGCCGGGAACCTTCGCCGCAGATTTGAGCCCCGGGCTGCCGGTATACCTGGTGGCCACGGCTGAAACTGCGGCCCCGGCTCCGGGTGCGGACATCCTCGACGTATTGAAGGCGGCGTCGCAGCGACTGACGGCGCCATTGCCGAGGACCTCTCCGGCGTGGATTCGCGGGCTGGCACAAGCGTCGGATCAATTCATCGTACGCCGCGGCGCGACGAGCCCCTCCGCGGGGTCAAGGTTTGCCACGGCGGCCGGAGCCGCCACCATACCCCGCGCCGCTGTTATGCGCGACAGCGTGTCGTCGAGCATTATCGCGGGCTATCCCTGGTTCACCGACTGGGGCCGCGACACCATGATTTCACTGCCGGGTCTCGCGACGGCGCTGGGGCGCTACGACCTCGCTGCCGGCATCCTGCGAACCTACGTCGGCTTCGTCGACCGCGGCATGCTACCCAATTGTTTTCCCGACGGCGGCGAGGCGCCGCAGTACAACACGGCGGATGCGACCTTGTGGATGTTCCAGGCCCTCGATGATTACTTGCAGGCGAAGCGCGATCCTGCTCTGGTGCGTGAACTATTTCCCATCCTGATGGCAATCATTCACGCACACGCCGACGGAACCCGGTATGGGATTCGCGTGGATCCCGCCGACGGCCTGTTGTGCGCGGGCGAGCCTGGGACCCAACTGACTTGGATGGATGCCAAGCATGGCGATGAGGTGTTCACCCCGCGAATCGGCAAGCCGGTGGAAATCAACGCGTTGTGGTTGAACGCCTTGGAGGTAGCCGCCCGCCTTGCCTCAAAGGTACGCCAGACCGATGAGCAGCGCTTCTGCCAATCCTTGTTGACTCGCGCATGTTCGGGTTTCAGCCGATTCTGGAACTCGGACCGGCGCTGCTTATACGACGTCATTGACGTCGATGGCGGCAGCGCCGTCGACGCGCGCACTCGTCCCAATCAAATCTTGGCCGTCTCACTACCCTGCAGCGCGTTGAGTCCCGAACAAATGCGGGACGTGGTTGATTGCTGCGGCCGCGAACTGCTGACCAGTCACGGTCTGCGCAGTTTGAGCCCTCAAGATACAGGCTATATTGGCCGTTATATGGGTGACGCCCGCCAACGCGACGCCGCCTATCACATGGGTAGCGTGTGGGGCTGGCTGCTGGGGCCTTTTACCCGTGCGCACTATCGTGTGTATGGCGATGCGCGGCTGGCCCAGTCGTTTCTGGATCCCATGGCGCAGCATCTCAACGGCGCTTGTCTGGGGACATTGAGCGAGATATTTGATGGTGACGCACCTCACAATGCAAGCGGTTGTTTCGCGCAGGCCTGGAGCGTCGCGGAGATACTGCGTTCGTGGCTATACCTCGAGCGCAAGATCTCGAAGAATTAGGGAATTAGACCGATGAATACCGAGCGCGAGCGCCTGCTCGCAAACGTGCCGGGGCACGACGGCTGGCAGCACTGGGGTCCTTACTTGAGCGAACGCCAGTGGGGTACGGTGCGCGAGGACTACAGCGCCGGCGGCACTGCCTGGGACTACTTTCCCCATGATCACGCGCGCAGCCGCGCCTATCGATGGGGCGAGGATGGCATCGCCGGAATATCCGATGCTGAGCAACTGCTGTGTCTGTCGTTGGCATTGTGGAACGGCAATGATCCAATTTTGAAGGAGCGCTTGTTCGGGGTCACCAACGCTGAGGGCAATCACGGCGAGGACGTCAAGGAGCATTATTTTTACCTGGATGCCACCCCCACCCACTCTTACTTGAGGATGCTGTACAAATATCCTCAGCGTGCCTTTCCCTATGCGGATTTGGTTGCAGAGAACGCCAGCCGCGGCACGGATGTTGCGGAATACGAGCTGTTGGATACCGGTGTGTTCGCCGAGGACCGCTACTTCGATGTCTTCGTCGAGTATGCACAGGCTGAACCCGGCGATCTTCTGATGAAGATCACGGCATGGAATCGCGGCGCCGCAGCGGCGGTGCTGCATCTGATCCCGCAATTGGTACTGCGTAATACCTGGACCTGGGAGCCGGGCTCGGCAAAGCCGAAGTTGCGCGCCGTCGGCGACGGCGCCGTCTGCATCGAGCCTGCCGACCTAGGTATGACTCGACTATACTTCGACGGCGACGCCGAGTTGCTGTTCACCGAAAATGAATCAAACGCCCCGCGGCTGTGGAATGCCGGAGGCGCCGGCTACTTCAAGGATGGCTTCCACGAGCGCATCGTCGGCGGCCATACCGATCAGGTTAACCCCGCGCATGTGGGCACCAAAGCAGGCGTGTGGTTTCAAGCCACCCTTCCCGGCGGCTGCAAGCAGGAATACCGCCTGCGGCTGTCGCGGCGCGCGATTGCTACGCCCTTCGAGGAGTTCGAGAGCTGCATGACGCAGCGGCGCACCGAGGCCGATGAGTACTATGCCGACCTGCAGAAGGACATGGCCTCTGCCGACGAACGCGTGGTCCAACGCCAGGCGTTCGCCGGGCTGATTTGGAGCAAGCAGTTTTACTACTTGGATATTCCGCGCTGGCTCAAGGGCGATCCAGGCCAAGCGCCGCCGCCGCCGTCGCGCCTGCACGGCCGCGATGTCGAATGGCGTAATCTCAATAACGCCGACATTATTTCCATGCCGGATAAATGGGAGTATCCCTGGTACGCCTCCTGGGACTTGGCCTTCCACTGCATCCCCTTCGCACTCATCGACGCCGAATTCGCCAAGCATCAACTGGTGCTGCTGACCCGCGAATGGTACATGCACCCCAATGGGCAGATTCCCGCCTATGAATGGGCATTCGGCGACGTCAACCCGCCGGTGCATGCCTGGGCCGCCTGGCGCGTGTACCAGATAGACCGTAAGCAAAACAGCGGCAAAGGCGACCTCGAATTTCTCGAGCGCGTGTTTCACAAGCTGATGCTGAATTTCACCTGGTGGGTGAATCGCAAGGACAACTCAGGAAAGAACATCTTCCAGGGCGGCTTCCTCGGCCTCGACAATATCGGCGTGTTCGATCGCAGCGCGCAGCTGCCCACCGGCGGCTACATCAATCAATCGGACGGCACCAGCTGGATGGCGATGTATTCGCTAAATTTGATGCGCATCGCGCTGGAGCTAGCCGAACACAATCATGTGTACGAGGACATCGCCAGCAAATTCTTCGAGCATTTCTTGAATATCGCCGAAGCCATGAGCTGTATGTTCAGCGAGGACGTCGGCTTGTGGGACGACGAAGATCAGTTTTTCTACGATGTACTCAATTTACCGAACGACACCCGCGTGCGGCTGCGGATTCGCTCCATGGTGGGCTTGATTCCCCTGTTCGCGGTCGAGACCTTGGAACCGGAGATGCTGGACAGACTTCCGGGTTTCAGAAAGCGGCTGGAATGGTTTTTGAAGAACCGCCCGGATCTTGCGAGTCTTGTGTCGCATTGGCAGTCGCCGGGCCGCGGCGCGAGGCGCCTGTTGTCGCTGCTGCGCGGTCATCGGATGAAGAAGCTACTGCGGCGTATGCTGGATGAATCCGAATTTCTATCGGACTACGGTATTCGGGCCTTGTCGCGCGTACACCTCGCGCACCCCTTCGTGCTCAAGGTAGATGGTGTCGATCAATCGGTGCATTACTCGCCGGGCGAATCCACATCGAGACAGTTCGGCGGCAACTCCAATTGGCGCGGTCCGATTTGGTTCCCGCTGAATTTCCTCATCGTCGAGTCGCTGCAGAAGTTTCATCACTACTACGGCAACGATTTCAAGGTGGAATGCCCTACGGGGTCTGGGCGCTACCTCACCATCGACGAGGTGGCGACCGAGTTGTCGCAGCGCCTATCGCGCATCTTCTTGAAGGACGCCAACGGCGAGCGTGCGGTGCTGCGTCATCAGCCGCAGCTGCAAACCGACCCCCACTACCAGGACTGCATCCCGTTCTACGAATACTTCCATGGCGATACCGGCCGCGGTGTCGGCGCATCGCACCAGTCAGGGTGGACGTCGCTGATCGCTAAACTGCTCATGCCGCGGGCGCATGACTAACTCGGCCGTCAGGCCGAGTTGAACGCCGAGATCGCGGGTACGACGCATGGGTCACACGGGTGACCATGGATGGTTACCCAGGGCTTGCGCGGCGCAGGGACTGCGCAGCGCAATGCCCGAAGGGCGAGGCACTCAGTGCCGAGTACTAGTTCGCCTCCGTCCACGGAAATTCCTCGCGAATCGCGCATACGACATCGTTTGCGATCTCAGGACGATCGAGTATCGGATAATCCGTCCGCAACGTGCCGCTGACAGCACCGCGAGAGCCGCGTATCGATCGGATAATGCGGTCTAGCGCAGAGTCTGGTCCCTCGACGATGCTCTTCAGGCGCGCTCGCGCCGCAGCGTGCCTCTGCAAATATAACGCCTCTGCACGCATCTCATGCTCGATGGTCAGATCGAGCGCATCGGCGAGAAAGGCAACATGGCGCGTCAGATCAGGATAGCGCCAAGCGGATAACGCATCTGCGTACCGGTCGAACTGAAAATTGTACGTGACTCCATCGTCGCCACGCTGTTCCGCCACAAACGATGAGTGGCCTCGGTACTGCTGCATCAGTGGCCGGGAGAAGATCTCGAGCGCGCCGTCGTAGCTCAATGGGCGCAGATCCTGCTTCTGCAAGGTTGCAGAGATTGGCACGATGTAGGGCGCGGGTAGGGCCCCGTCTCTACGCAACACATCATTGATCAGAAAGCGGCTGATGCGGCCATTGCCATCGATCATCGGGTGCAGGTAGACGAAACCGAAGGAGACTAGGGCCGCGCGCGCCACGGGGGACAATCCGGCCGTGCGCATCAAGAGCTCGCGTAATCCCGCGAGGATCGGCGGCACGTCGTCCCAGTGCGGCCCGATATAGTGCACGCGTTCCTCGCCGACGCGGGCCGACTCTCCGACGAACACGGGCGAGCGCCGCAGACCATAGTGCAGCGCGTCCGGTCCGAGAATCTCACGCTGTAATGACTCCAGCTCGGCGGCGCTCAGCGGATCAACTGATTGTCCGGTGCGTTGCTCGATCACTGCGGCGAAGCGCTGAATGCGATCGCGCTTGTTCTCCTCGTGCTCGATCGCAAAGCTCGCACGACTTTCCTTAATCGTTAGCCACACCGCGCTGCGCAGCACGAGGTCGGCGCTAAACTGCCCCTCTAGCCGGGCGATGCGTTCACCCACGTCGAAAGCAAGAGCTCGCTTCGTATCGGAGGTTAGGTGGACCTGCGGGCTGAACGCGGCGCTGCCGAGCAGATTGTCGCGCACGCGCCAACGGGTGTTGTTCGCCGGCATTGCAACCGTAAGCTCGCGTCCTGGGTCTGCTGCGGGGACATAGTTGCCGCGCGTGGTGTCCGCCACGTCGAGGGTTCGGCCCGTCAGCCTCTCGTATAGAAAACCGGTGCGCCGCGCGTACTGTCCGGTGGGCTCGGACCGAATCCAGTGCTCAATCTCGGCGACGGGTGCCGTGGCGAATAGTCGGGATAGCGCTTCTAGATGAATCCCCTCATGCTTGAGAGCGAACCCCAGATGCCCCGCAATGGTAGCCTCGGGGCGTAGCAACTCCTGCACGGTGCGCCGCTCGGTCGTACCATCGCTAACAGATGCTCGGGTCGGGCCGATGACCGTCTCGATGCGTAGCGCCTGGGTGAGGGCCAGGCCGTAGCGCTCGACCAGCCACCTATATCCGATCCCTTCCAGCACAGTTCTTCGCCCCCGGGCCCACAGGAACGATTATTCTAAGCTCAGAACGATTAAAAATCTGCTATTAAAGCCCAAAACGATTAAAAATCCGCATACCTACACCTTGGCAACCACTCCACACGACCAGCTTCTCCACACGCCCTGGGCCAACAGCGTCTACTACGTTCCGACTACGGCGCTCGTGCATTATGTAGGCACGCGAACCCAATCTCGAGGACACACCCATGAATGGCACCCTAGAAACCACTATCGAGCGCTCCGATGAGGAATGGAAGAAGGATTTACCTTCCGAAACCTTCTCCGTGATGCGCCAGCATGGCACCGAGCGCGCCGGCACGAGCCCGCTCAACAAGGAGCATCGCGCCGGCAGGTACGCCTGCGCGGCCTGCGGCTTGTCCCTGTTTGAATCGTCCACGAAATTCGACAGCGGCACTGGTTGGCCGAGTTTCTTCGCACCTATGCCCAAGGCCGTGGGCACGACCACGGATGCCAGTCTCGGCATGGCCCGCACCGAAGTTCACTGCGCCCGCTGCGGCGGGCATTTGGGGCATGTATTCCCGGATGGTCCGCAGCCCACCGGCGAGCGCTACTGCATGAACGGCGTGGCCTTGAAATTCGAGCCAAAATGAACACTTGGACGCATACCGCGCGGCCGCATTCGGGGATTTGGCTGCTGGGGTTCCTGGCATTATCGGGCATCGGCCAGGTGCAGGCGCAGGAAATGCCGAAGACTCTGGCTCAGGCCGTAACGATGGAACAAGCCGACCGTTTGCCCATCACCGATTTTTATTCGACACCTGCGAATCTGGCCGCGACCAAGCCCGGCGATCTGCTTCGTAAGGAAGCCTTTTCGGGTTATTCCCTACCGAAAGGCGCCACCGCAGTGCGGATTCTCTATCACTCACTGGACTCGACCGGACAAGACGTCGCCACCTCGGGGGTGGTCCTGATCCCAGCCGGAACGCCGCCGCCAAAGGGCTGGCCCGTCATCGCCTGGGCGCATGGCACCAGCGGAGTGGCCCGCCTGTGCGCGCCCTCCGCCATGAAAGACGTGTACTACGGCGACGAGGGCCTAATGCCCATGGTCGCCGCCGGGTTCGCGGTGGTGGCTACGGACTACCATGGATTGGGCACCGAGGGAGCGCACCAATACGTCAACAAGGTCGCGCAGGCACATGACGTCGTCAACTCGATTCCGGCCGCACGTGCGGCCGTGAGCAGCCTGGGATTGAAATGGGTGGTCGACGGACATTCGCAGGGCGGACTCGCTGCCTGGGGCGTGGCGGAAGCTCAGTACGATCTGAAGGACCCCAACTACCTCGGCGCCGTCTCCGTGGCCGGGGTGGCGCGGGAGTCGGATTTTTTTGGTCATCTGAGCAACACGCCGGGCGTCGGCTTCTATCTGGCCTTCATGGCCGCCGGAATCCACGCGCGATATCCGCAGTTCAATCCACACGACCTGCTATCCGACAGCGTGCTCGAGCACTACGCCGACGTCACGGCCAAAGGCTGCTTTTTCTACGGTTATGCGACCTATGCCGCAGCGCCTGTCGGGACGCTGCTGCGCCCGAACTGGGAGAAGAGCGCATGGATACACCGCTTTTTTGAAGGCAACGCCTTGGCTAACGCGCCCATTGGCGGCCCGCTGTTCGTGATCGCCGGCGAAGCGGATCAAACCGTGCCTATCGATGCCGTGCGTGCCGCGGTCAAGCGGATGTGTGTTGCCAAGCGGTTGGTGACGTTCCGCAGCTACCCGGGTCTCGATCACGACCCGACCATGGAGAACTCGACCCCGGATCAGCTCGAGTGGATCAGGGCCCGCTTCGCAGGCAAGCCGGCAATTTCGAATTGCGCCGCAGGTGCCACTTGAACGGCATCTCGGACTGCGCACAGTTCCATGACCGATGATGGAATGATCACGCATGTGGCGGATACGGCGTTGTGGATGGCGCATATCAGGTCGATGGAGAGCCGGCGACCCGAGGCAGCTTTTCACGATCCACTAGCAGAACTATTGGCCGGTGAACGGGGCCGCAAGATTGCTAGCTCCATTCCGCACGCAGCCGTGGCAGCTTGGGGGATGGTCATCCGGACATCGGCTATCGATCGCTTGATCGATGAAGCCCTTCGGCTTGGCGTCGACACCGTCTTGAATCTGGGCGCGGGCCTCGATACGCGGCCGTACCGTATGAATCTGCCATCCGGCATTCGGTGGATCGAGATTGATTTTCCTGATCTCATCGAATCGAAAAACGCCAAGCTGCTTGCGTACGCACCAGCGTGCAGCGTCGAGCGGATTGGCTTGGATCTGTCCAATCGCTCGTCGCGGAATGAACTATTTGCCAAACTCGGAGATGAGGCGAAGAACGCACTGGTGATCAGCGAGGGGGTAATCCCTTATTTTTCGACAGATGACGTCGCTCTTTTGGCGACAGACCTGCATGGCATACCCACATTTTGCCGCTGGATACAGGATTTTGACAACGCCGGTGAGCGCCGGAAGATGCCCAGGAGTTGGGAGAAGAAACTCAAAGCAGCACCCTTCTTATTTCAAGTGAAGGATTGGTTTGAGTTCTTCAAGCAAGCCGGCTGGCATGCACACAAGATTATTACCAGCGCAAACGAAGCCGAGCACCTTCACAGGCCGTTTCCGCTTACTTTCCCTTTAGGCCTAATGATGCGTGCGCTGCCGAAGCCCATGCGGCGTCAAATACTCAGCTTGAGCGGCGCAGTC
The DNA here is from genome assembly GCA_025357835.1 of Gammaproteobacteria bacterium. Classification (GTDB taxonomy): domain Bacteria; phylum Pseudomonadota; class Gammaproteobacteria; order Steroidobacterales; family Steroidobacteraceae; genus Bog-1198. The sequence continues at coordinate 14 of JANYLM010000141.1, read as the reverse complement.
CTGATGGAGAAAAT
>JANYLM010000136.1 GCA_025357835.1 Gammaproteobacteria bacterium | reverse complement strand
GGATTCGGCTACGCCCGCTCCATCCTATTTCTGCGCGACGCTGGCACCGCGCAAATGCGCGCACGCGTATGGTGCGGAGACGTCTCGAACGTCCAGGCAAGTTATCTGGAAATCGACATCGACGCACCCCAGGATCTGTTCTCGGCGGCAATCCGGCGCGGATCGGATCTACAGATCAAGAATGCCCTGGATGCGAAAATCGCCGAACGCCTTCCCAGCTACTTCACCAAGGCGTGCCCGAGAACGGTGAGTTTCATCGTTCTGCCCATCGTCTCGGAAGATTCCCCGATCGCCTGTATCTTGGTGGGCCGCGATATGTCCGAAACGGAAACGATCGGCTCGGAGGACATCAGCCTGTTGAGAGCTGTGCGCGGCCAGATAATTCTCGCGATGAAAACCGTGCGCTGAGAAAAAAGGCCGTGCGGTTCGCGCGGACTAGATCTCTATTTGCCTGGCAATCTCGATCACGTTCCGAGGCGCCAGACTGAACCGATCCACCACCTTGACCGAGTTGCGATACAGAAACGCGAACAGCGTCAGGCGCCAGCCGCTCAGGCTGGAAATTTTGTGTTTCCGCACGATGAGATCTCGCGTCCCGACGAACATGGCCTTGTCGAAATCGACGGCGGCGTCGAGACCGTGAACTTGCTCGAGCGCACGCCGCAAATCCGGGATTTCCAGAAAGCCAAATCGTGCCACCACATGCCACAGACCCTCGCCGACATGGTCGACGACCGTGCAGGCTGGGCCGGCGCTGCGCGGAGTGTTCTCGAACACGACGCTCAGAGCAATGGCGTGCTTCGGCAGAACTCCGACGAAATGGGCATGGGCCATGATGAGTCCGGAGACCTTCTGCGTGCTTCTCGTCAAGAAAACCGTGGTGCCCTCCACCCGCGGGATCACACCGCTCTTAAGGTCGGATAAGAACCGATCCGCGGCCTGCGGCGGCTGCACGAGCGATGCGCGCACGGCATCGGTACCCTTGCGCCAGGTAATCATGACCACGAACAGGACGGCGGCGAAACTCAGGGGCAGCCAGCCGCCGTCGGCGATCTTCAAGAGATTCGCCAGGAAGAAGCTTGCATCGACGAACAGGAAAACGCCGGCGACGGCAATCGCGGCGGCGATGGGCCAACGCCATACATCGCGCATGGCTCGGTACAGAAGGACAGTGGTCAGCAGCATAGTGGTCGACACTGCGGTGCCGTAGGCGCCAGCAAGCCGATCCGAGCTTCCGAACGCAATCGTCGTCGCGATCGTCGCCACCATCAGCAGCCAATTGACCACGGGAACATAGATCTGGCCGTAGATGCGATCCGATGTCTGCCGGATTGCGACGCCGGGCAGCCAGCCTAACTGCATTGCCTGCCGGGTCATGGAGAATGAGCCCGTGATGATGGCCTGGCTGGCGATGATGGTGGCCAGAGTAGCCAGCAGCACGAGCGGATAGATGGACCATGACGGCGCGATCTGGAAAAAGGGATTGCCCGTAACCGTTCCCTTATCCAGCAAATAGGCCGTCTGACCGCTGTAACTGAGCAGCAAGGACGGCAATACGATGCAGTACCAGGACCAACGGATAGGACCCCTGCCGAAATGCCCCATATCGGCGTACAGCGCCTCGCCGCCGGTGATGCATAGGAACACCCCGCCGAGCACCAAGAAGCCGGTGCCTCCCGAGCGCGCCATGAACTCGACGGCGTACCGTGGATCGAGCGCCGCAATGACGCCTGGATGGCGCGCGATGGACAGCGCACCCAGCACGGCGATGACGATGAACCACAGCATCATCACCGGCCCGAATGCGCGGCCGATTTTTTCGGTTCCAAAGCGCTGCGCGGCGAACAAGCACAGAAGAATGACCACCGCCATCGGCATGACGAAGGGTTTGAACGCAGTCGTCACCACGTTGACGCCTTCGAGCGCGCTTAACACCGAAATCGCCGGCGTGATGACTCCGTCGCCGTAGATTAGCGCCGCGCCTAGCAATCCAATTCCGGTCAGGAATTTGAATCCGGAATGGAATCCGTTCGCGCCGATAAGCGACATCAAGGCCAGAATACCGCCCTCGCCACGGTTGTCGGCGCGCATGACGAACAGACAGTACTTGATCGAGACCGTGATGATCAGTGTCCAAACCAGCAGCGAGAGGATGCCGAGCGCGGTGTGCGGGGTGAATTTGCCGCCGGTGGCCTGCACTACGGTTTGCAGAGTGTACAGCGGACTGGTGCCCAAATCGCCGAAGACGACGCCCAAAGCGCTCAACGTGGCCCAGCGGCTGGGTTGAGCAGAACGGCTCAAAGCGAGCTACCGCCCGGTGCCCGGTTGTTTCGCGGAAGACGTCGCGTTGCTCGCAGGCTCAGACGCCGGGCCCGGTGTGGTTTGAGGCGCCGATAACGGGGCTTGGGGAGCCGGTGCCGGCTCAGCGGCCGACGCAGGGCCGGTCATGGGCAAATTGGGGTTATCGGCTTCGAGCGCCACGGTGGCAATCACCCCATCCGCTTTCTGAAGGACTTCACGCGCGTAGTCCCAGTGAATCGCGACCGTGGTGACGCCCACCGCCGTGCGCAGCATTTCGGCGAATTGGTCTATGTTGGGTTCAAAGCTCTGACCCTGCGCATCCACGGGCGGATGCGCTTCCAGTTGTAGCTCGCCGTCGACCCAGGCGACCTTGATCGGTTCGTTGATGAGGCGCACCTGCGTGCCTACCGGAATCAGTGGAAACAGAGCGGCTACATCGTCCGGATACATGCGGATGCAGCCATGGGTTACCGCAAGACCGACGGCGATCGGGTTATTCGTGCCGTGGATCAGGTAGGTACCATTGCCCGCCGCCAAGCGCATGGCGAATAGGCCAAGCGGATTGTCCGGGCCCGACGGCACACTGGCGGGCAAGGGATCGCCCGCCGCCGCATGTTCCTTGCGAACCGATTCGGGCGGGTACCACACGGGGTTTTTCTGCTTTCCGACCACACGGGTGGTTCCCAGCGGAGTTCGCCAGTCCATCTTGCCGATGCTGACCGGGTAGGTGATGACCTCGATGGGGCCGCCGCGCTTCGGCTTCGGAAAGTAGTACAGCCGGTGCTCGGGCAAGTTGACGACTATGCCCTCGCGCGGCCCCGGCGGCAGAATGTGGCGATCCGGAACCACCAGCGTTTTACCGGCGCCGGGCAGCCAAGGATCGACCCCCGGATTGACTCGGATCAATTCCTCGGAGCCTAAGCTGAACTTCCGCGCGAGGTCATAGAGAGTGTCCTCGTAGACCGTCACCACGGATTTGTCTTGGCCCACCACGGCATCGCTGGGTCTCGACAGAGTGTACAGCGTGGCCCACGCGGGCTCCGCGCCGGTGAAGGCCAGCAGTCCGATAACGGCTGCCGCGCCGCTGAACCCGCCCCATCGAATCGATTTCCGTCGAATTACCATGCATTTCACGCGACTAGCGTAGCACGCCCGATCGCAAACGAAGAAGCCGTCGCCACTCCCGGACTTTGCCGGGGCGCCGATACCATGAATCAGACTGACGCATCCCGGAAAAGTTTGACACAGATGCGTCTCGGCACATAATCGACTGCATGACCGCCAGAGCGGCGACGCGGCCATAAGATGACAACAACAAGCAGAGCAGCTCGAAGTGCGGCGGTCGGCATCGGTCTCATGTTGGGGATGACCGGCGCCGCGGCGGACCGCGCCAAAGTCTTGAACATCTATGCGTGGCCTGAATATTTTCCCAGCGCATTGATCGCGAAGTTCCAAATCGCGACGGGAATCCACGTCAACTACGCGGTGCTCGATTCTCCGGCGACGGCGGAGACCATCCTGTCCGTCGGCCACTCGAACTATGACATCGTCACCATGAACGCGGCGCCGGAACTCGCGCGCGAAATTCCGAAAGGCTTCTGGAAGAAACTCGACCGGGCGAGCCTTCCAAACGCACGCAATGCCGATCCGCAAGTCATGCAGATGCTGAGCTCCGTCGATCCGGGCAACCAATACGCCGTGCCGTGGATGTGGGGCACCACCGGGCTCATTTACAACAGTGACAAGATCAAAGCCCTCATGCTGAACCCGCCCCTGGACAGCCTGGACATGATTTTCAAGAAGGACGTCGCGGCGAAGTTCGCCGCTTGCGGAATCAGCATGCTGGACTCCTGGGGCGATGTGCTGCCTATGGTGTCGCGCTATCTCCACCAGCCAAGGCTCTCTGCCAACAAGGCAGAGCTCGACGCCGTGATAGCCAAACTTCAGGAAGTGAGGCCCTATATCCGGCGCATTTCCACCGCGGGCTACTACCAGCAAATTGCTGAGGGTGAACTGTGTCTGGCGATCGGTTATTCCGGTGATGCCATGGTCGCGCGCCGAATGGTGAACGAGTCCCATGGCAGCGTGAAAGTCGACTACTCGTTCACCCGCGAAATGGTGCCCTTCTTTATCGACAACATGGTCATCCCGGCCGACTCGCCCAACCCGGCGGCGGCCCACGCCTTCATCAATTTTGTCATGAGGCCCGAAATCTCCGCCTCGGTCACGCGCTTTATCGGCTTCGCCACCGCCAACGCGGCGGCGGTGCCGCTGCTCGAGCCTGCGGTTCGCGGCAATACCATTGTCTATCCGCCGCCGGCCATTCGCACCCGCTTCGAGCTACAAAGCGTCTACACCCCCGAAGAAACGCGCGCATTCACGCGCGCCTGGCTGGTATTCAAGTCGGGGCTTTGATGAGCCTGCGCCAGGCTGGGATAGTCGGTGTAGCCTTGCGCACCGCCGGCATAGAACTCCTTCGCCCTCCACTCATTGAGCGGCGCCCGCAGCGCAAATCGCTGCGGCAGATCGGGATTGGCGATAAAGAGCTTGCCGAAGGCCACCGCATCGGCCTCGCCGGCTTCGAGCGTTTGCTGTGCCGTCTCGTACGTGAACTTTTCGTTCGCTATATAGACGCCGCCGAACGCCGCCTTGAGCTTCGGACCGAGGCGGTCGGCACCGACGTATTCGCGCGCGCAGATGAAAGCGATTTTGCGCTCGCCGAGCCGGCGGGCGACATACTCGAAAGTGCGCGGCAAATCCGCATCGCCCATCGAATGCGAGTCGCCGCGCGGCGCCAGATGCACGCCGACTCGGCCCGCGCCCCACACGCAGATGGCCGCGTCGGTTGCCTCCAGCATCAGCCGCGCGCGGTTCTCGAGCGAACCACCATAATCGTCGGTGCGTAAGTTGCTGCTGTCCTGCAGAAACTGATCCAACAGGTAGCCATTGGCGCCGTGCAATTCGACGCCATCGAATCCGGCACGCTGCGCGTTCTCGGCACCCCTGCGAAATGCCGCGACGATGCCCGGAATCTCCTCACGATCGAGGGCGCGCGGCGTAACGAAGGGCGTCGGCGGACGAATCAGGCTGACAGTGCCTTTGGCGGCTACGGCGCTCGGCGCCACCGGAGTTGCACCGTTCAGAAAGCTCGGATCGGATACCCGGCCGACATGCCAAAGCTGTAAAAATATACGCCCGCCGGCCTCATGCACGGCTCGCGTAGTGAGCTTCCACCCTTCGACCTGTTCCGATGACCAGATTCCCGGCGTGTCGGCGTAGCCCACCCCCATCGATGTTACGACGGTGGCTTCCGACAGAATGAGCCCGGCGGAGGCGCGCTGGGTGTAGTACTCAGCCATCAAACGATTGGCGATGCGGCCGGCACCAGCGCGGCTGCGCGTCAGCGGCGCCATGATAATGCGGTTCGGCAGTTGCAGATCGCCGACTCTGATTGGATCGAATAGCGTAGTCAAACTAATTTCCATAGTGCTGCTGCGGCGTCGACCTATCGAGGCGAGTCCGCACCGGCGCGCTTGCCGGATCTTTGGACGGCGTAGTCAAGTTCGCTCACGATCGCGCAGCGCGCGACACCCGTCCTAAATCTTTTGCACGACCACCCGCCCTTGCGGGTTCACAAAGATGTGATAACGGTTGCCGTCCTTGCACGAGGCCGTGTAGTCGCTGTCTCCAGTGCGTTTCGTCTCGACCAATTGATCGCAGGGCATCCCCTGCAAAGCGATGGTCGCCTTGAGGTCCTTGCCGAGCGACGCATCATCCGCGGCGAGCGCGGGCGCGGCGCTCAATACAGTGGCCGCGGTCAAAGTGAGGGCAGATATACGCAGTGCCATGATGTCTCCTAAGTATTTGTCAGATCTTCGCAAATTTGTCGGGGTCGGCGAGAATGCTCCAAATCGCCTCTCGCGACGACGCGATTGCCGTTGCGAGAGGCGGGTCGCTGTCCTGGAGCAAGCTGAGCACCTTGAGCAGTAATAAATCGTAGCGCTGTCGCAGTTCCGCGGACGGGCGCTTGTTCGGATCGCGATATAAATCCCGAAACGACTTGAGCAGATCGTCCACCTGATTCTTCAGCGAGAGTTTCGTGAACACGCCGATGGCACTGGTTTCGCGTAGGCGCTGTTTCAAGTCTGCCAGATTGAGAGTCGGCTGCGGCGCGGGGGTCGATGCCGACGACACCGGTGGCGCAGACGACGCGGATAGCGGCGGTGTTGGCGATTTACCCGGTGTCGGAGGCCTGGATGTTGTCGCCGGTCCTTTGGCTGCCCCGAGCGCCGCCGCCGCACTCGCCTGCTTAGCCGGACGAATGCCGGTGGAAGATTTTGCCGTGGTCGGAATCGAGCCGGGAGCCGCGCTTGAGGGCGGCGGTACAGCCGACACGGCATCGGCAGCCTGGATGGGCGCCACGCTGCGATTCGAAGCGACGCTCGACGATTCCGATTGACCGGGTGGTGAGGCAGGCGCCGGTGGAGATGATGGCGGCACGGAGTCAGGTGCAGTCGCAACGGCGGCGCCGCGCGCGGCGTCAGGCGCTGCCGCGACGGCGGGACGCGCGACCTCGGGAGTCGCTCGAGTGGCAGCCGGCTTCGTCGAAGCGCAGCCCGATACCACGAGAAACCCGACCAATCCCACCATCATTAATCGGCGCATCGACTCCTCCACCGGCAAAGATCGGCTATTCAAAGCTATCATGGCGAACGCGCGCACACGGTTCGCGCCCGCGGGCCGGGGTGATTATCGCTCAGACCTTGTCGCGCCCATCGAACGGAATTCCCGCACCGTTGTCCTCATCGGAGCTGGCCGCCGTGCTTTGAGTATACCATTCAGCACCACCGACGCCGGCAAGAGGCCGGCCATTCGGCTGCACGCGGTGGAAAATTACGTCGCGGTCGACCCCGCCACGCACGCAGTGTGGACCACGTATACCGACGGCAAGAGCTCCTACGCCAAGTTTTGGGTGCCGCCGCACCCGTAAATCACTTGACGCCCTAAGCCGAATAGCCCTTACTCACGCCGAGAGATCTAGGGTTGTTCGGCGCTTCGGGCCGGGAAAAGAGGTAGGCTACGAAAATACTCATAGTCGAAGACCAACACCGGATTGGAACCTTCCTCAAGCAAGCGCTGCTGGAGCGCGCCTATGCGGTCACTTGGGTTCGCACCTGCCAAGAAGCCAGCGACGCGCTCTGCGAGTCGGCCCATGACGCGATTATCCTCGATCTGGGTTTGCCGGACGGCGACGGTCTCAAGCTCCTGCAGCAATGGCGAAAGTCGGGGTTCAACGAACCCGTGCTGATCCTGAGCGCCCGCGATGCCGTACAGGATCGAATCAAAGGACTTGACGTCGGAGCCGACGACTACCTGTCGAAACCATTCAGTATGGAAGAGCTTCTGGCGCGCATGCGTTCCTTGCTGCGCCGCCAATCGGCGGTCAAGGAAGCCGTGCTGGAACACCGCGGGATCAAGCTCGATCTGATCGCACGCACCGTGCATTTGGCCGGTGAGCCCGTTGATTTGACCAGCCGCGAATTTGCGCTGCTCGAGATCTTC
>JANYLM010000085.1 GCA_025357835.1 Gammaproteobacteria bacterium | reverse complement strand
AGACACCGGCGTCGGTGCCGAACGTCATCTTTACACCGGCACGAAGCGCTTTAGTGAAGTTGCGGCGTTGAGCCTCCGCTAGATCCCTGTCATGCTGAAGAAATTCAGCTGGCGTATCCGCGGCCGACTGGATGCACTCCTCATCGTAAATGTCCATATCCAGATAGGTGCCGTGCTGCTTGGCAAGCGCAATGCCTTCATCGTCGATGAGCGTGGCATGCTCGATCGACGCGACCCCCGCGCGAATCGCATTCTTGATGCCTTCAGCCGCATGGGCGTGCGCTTCGACGCGCAGGCCGAAATTGGCGGCCTCCTCGACGGCGGCGCGCAACTCCTCGGGGGTAAACTCGATGGACTTCGGGTTGCTGCCATGGGTCAGAACGGCCCCCGTGGAAAGCACCTTGATGTGGTCCGCACCGCGGTGCGCGAGCTCTCGAACCCTTTGCCGCACTTCCCAGGGGCTGTTCGCCTCGCCGTAGCGCAAATCCCAGGGCAGCTGGATATCCGGCGATAGACCGGTCATTGCACCGGCCCCCTCGCTGATGGTGACATACGCCCCCGCCACATACATGCGCGGCCCTATGATGATGCCGTGCGCGATGGCGTCGCGCATCGCCACATCGTTGAGGGCCCTGTAGACGCCGACGTCGCGCACCGTGGTAAAGCCTGCGAGCAGCGTGACGCCGGCATTGGGGACAGTCGCATAGGCGGTTTCCACGGCCGTCCTTTTCAGCACATTGAGAGGCTCAGCGTCCGTAAGGTCGGCCAGGTGGGTATGACAGTCGATGAGCCCAGGAAGCACAGTCATCTTCGATAGATCGATAACCTTGGCGCCATTCGGTATCGCCAGTTCCGAGCCGACTGCCTGGATTTTCGAGCCGCGAATCAGAATAATTTGGTTCGCGAGCACGCGACCCGCTTCCACATCGATGAACTTGCCGGCACGGATGGCGGTAACCGGCGCAGGGGCCGCCGGGGACGCGGCCGAACCGGCGGTAACCTGCTGGGCTTGGCCTGTCAGCGGCATCAAAGACAAGCAGAGCATCGGGAACAAAGTATTCATGTGCACTAACGTCCTCCAATTGTTATGACGCGAGCAACTTGTGCAAGATTGGGAAAGCCAGTACCCGCACACAGCACGATACTACTATTCGATCGTTCAAGTAGCACGCCCGTGGTTCTTATGCAGTCGTGCGGCGTAGCCGTCCGCCGCTTGTCGCCGCACACGATTATCGGCGCCAGTTTCGCTACCATACGCTCTACCCGGCCACAGGATTCAATATGAGCGATTTGTCTGCATTTCCCGTTACCAAGAAATGGCCCGCCCGGCATCCCGACCGGCTACAGCTCTATTCCCTTCCGACTCCTAACGGCGTCAAGGTCTCCATCATGCTGGAGGAGATCGGGCTGCCCTATGAGCCGCATCTTCTAAGCTTTGACAGCAATGATCAGCTGACGATGGAATTTCTATCCCTCAATCCCAACAACAAAATTCCGGCTATCCTGGACCCCAACGGTCCCGGCGGCAAACCGCTGCCGCTATTTGAGTCCGGCGCCATCCTGATCTATCTCGCCGAGAAGACCACCCTGCTCATGCCGCAGGGTCCGGCGGCCCGCTACCAATGCATCCAGTGGCTGATGTTTCAAATGAGCGGCGTCGGCCCCATGTTCGGCCAGGTCGGTTTCTTCAATAAATTTGCAGGCAAAGATTTTGCGGACAAGCGCCCGCGCGACCGCTATGTCGCGGAATCAAAACGCCTATTGGGAGTGCTGAACCGGCAGCTCGCGGACCGGGCCTGGATAATGGGCGACGTTTTTACGATTGCAGACGTGGCCACCTTTCCCTGGGTCAACAACCTGGTAGTTTTCTACCAGGCTGCAGATCTGGTCGGCATAAGCGACTTTCCGCATGTCACTCGCGCGCTGGATGCATTCATGGCGCGTCCCGCGGTGGTCCGAGGGCTCGAAATACCCAAGCCGGTCATGTAGCGCGTCGCAGCCGCCGCATGAGCGCTGCCTGCAGTTCCTTGAGCTCGTCGATATGCAAGGCAGCACCGCAGGCGGCAAACACGAGCGCGCCCACAACGACTGTGCCGAGAACCGCGGCGAGTTTGCTTAGAAAGGCCTGCGTTTGCCAGTCCGCGAGCAGCCAATGCGACGAGGCGGCGCAAACCGCAACCAGGGCGGCAGACGCAATGGCTATTTTTCCCAACATAACCAGCATACGGCGCGATTCGAGACCGTTGAGATGCCGGCGCATCAGCGCGTACAACAATAGGAAATTCACGGTTGCGATGCAGCCGGTGGAGAAAGCCAGTCCGCGATGTCCCCATCCCAAGTGGAAGGTGAATATCCAATTCAACATCAGATTGAGCGCCACCGCGAGGAAGCTAATCAGCATCGGTGTCTTGCGTCTATCGAGGGCGTAAAACGCGTTCACCAACACCTTGAGCGCGGCGTAGCCGGCAAGACCGACGGCGTAGAACCGCAGCGCGCCGGCGGCCTGCGCCGCCTGATAAGCGTTGAATTTCCCGTGCTGGTAGAGCACGGAAATGATGGGCTCGGCCAGCATGATGAGTCCGACCGTCGACGGAATAGTGAGCAGCAGCGCCAAACGCATCGCTCGCGCAAGCTCCTCACGAAACGCGGTCATTTGGCCGGCGACCACCAGCCGCGACAGCAGCGGCAGGGTCACGGTGCCCAGCGCGACACCAAACAGACCCAAAGGCAGCTGCATCAGGCGAAACGCGATCGACAGCCAGAAAATCGGTCCGTCGCCGAGCGTCGAGGCAAACATCGAATTGACAAGTACATTGAATTGGGTGGTGCTGGCGGCGATCACCGAGGGCCCCATCAACAGCAATATCGCCTTCACGCCGGCATCACGCCAGCGAAAATCCGGACGGAAACGGTACCCGAGCCGTGCCAGCGACGGTAGTTGCACGGCGAGCTGAAGAGCGCCGCCGAACACCGTGGCAAAGGCCAAGCCAACCAGCGCGCCCCGACCGAAGTGTGGATCGATCCAATAACCGAGAATCACCCCGCCGACGATGGAGCCCATATTGAAGAAACTCGACGCCATCGCCGGCATTCCGAAGACGCTCTTGGAATTGAGCATTCCCATGACCAAGGCGGCAAGCGAAACCAGGAGAATGAAGGGAAACATGATGCGGGTAAGGTGTGCGGTCATCGCCGCCTTTTCGGGGTCGAAGCCCGGTGCCAAGGTCGTCACCAGCTGGACCGAAAACACCATCCCGGCAATGCATATGAGGCCCAGAACTACCGCCGTCAACGTCGCGACTTTATTCGCAAGACGCCACGCGGCGTCATCGCCGCCGCGCGCAATGGTTTTACTGAAAGTGGTGACGAATGCCGTCGACAGCGCGCCTTCGGCGAACAAATCACGCAGCAGGTTCGGGATGCGAAAAGCGGCCGTGAATGCATCCATTGCGGCGCCGCCGCCGAACAGGGCGGCGAAGATTTGCTCGCGCGCCAGCCCGAGCAGCCGGCTGCACATCACCGCCAGGCCGATAATCCCTGCCGCCTTGGTATTCAGCTTCTCGGTGCGCTCGTCCGAGGCAAAGGCGGCGTCGGGCAGCGATGACGGTTCGTTCATGAATGGGAAGCTTACCTAACCTAAGCTCCTCACGTCGTGATGATCATCGCAACGACGGTCACCGCCATCACCGCCGTGGCTGCCCATCCCAGCCGCCGCAATCGCGGCCAAATCACAAATCGCCCCATCACGTCTTCGCGAGAGGCCAGCAGCATCATGACCACCATGATGGGAACCGCGATGACGCCGTTTATTTCTGCACTCCAAACCAGTGCCCGCATCGGGTCCAAATGCGTAAAATTCAATGCCACGCCGCCCACGGTCGCAATTGCGATGATGCCGTAGAATTCATAGGCCTCGTGCACCTTCATGTCCAGGCCCGATTGCCAGTCGAAACTCTCCGATACTGCATAAGCGGCCGAGCCCGCCAACACCGGCACGGCCAGCATACCGGTGCCGATTATCCCCAAGCTGAACAACAAGAATGTGGTCTGACCGCCAATGGGTCGCAGCGCTTCGGCTGCCTGAGCCGAGGTTTGAATGTCGACAATGCCCGCAGCGTGCAAGGTGGCCGCCGTGCTCAGGATAATGAAGAAGGCAATCAAGTTCGAGAAGCCCATGCCCACGTAGGTGTCCCACCGTATGCGCCGCAAGTGGCGCCGCGCCACCTCCTCTGCGTACGGCAGTAACGAGCCGCCGCCGTTGCGAGCGGTAATAGCACGCAAATCCTCCATCTCTTGCGCGGCCTGCCAAAAGAATAAGTACGGGCTGATGGTGGTGCCGAACACCGCCACAATCATTGTAATGGTGTTGTGATCCAGGACCAGGCTGGGCACGACCATCTGGGACAGGACCGCACCCCAGGGGACGTGGACGGTAAATATCACCGCTACATAGGATAAGAGCGCGAGGGTCAGCCACTTCAAATAGCGTACGTAGTCCGCGTACCGCAGAAAGACTTGCAGTCCCAAACACAGCACGCCGAAGGCCACGGAATACAGATGCGCCGAGCCACCGAGCAGCAAACGCAGCGCCTCGCCCATGGCTGCGATATCGGCGGCGATGTTGATGGTATTGGCAATCAGCAGCAGACCGACGATGCCGTACAGCACGGACCGCGGGAACACCAATTTCACATTCGCAGCAAGCCCCCGACCCGTGATGCAGCCGAGGCGAGCACTGACCATTTGGATACCGACCATCAGAGGATAGGTGAACAGCACGGTCCACAGCATGCTGTAGCCGAACTGCGCCCCGGCCTGAGAATAAGTGGCGATGCCGCTCGGATCATCGTCGGCGGCACCGGTAATGAGACCGGGGCCCAATTGCCTTACCCGCGGATTATCCGCAATGCTTTTAATCCAATTGACCATCGCCACGCTCCAAAAACAGCAGGAGTCCCGCGTGGAAGACGAGGTGGAAATCGGAAGGTCAAGATCGGCGGGAATCGAATCCCTTCGAGCCATTCACACCTTCCGCATCCGGCCGGAAGGCGCTTCGGCGGTTCTGAAGCGTTATCGAGCCAATGCGCGAGTGCCGATTGCGCGGCACTGATTACCACTCGTACAACTACTCACGAGGACGACCTGTGTGACCTGAACCTTAGGGAAGATAGGCCGGTGCCGGTAATGTGTAAAGACATAAATGGCGGGAAGGCAACCGCTACCGTTGAGCTAAAGCGATTTCCCGCTATGGTATTTGTAGCGGCAGCCCAGGACCGTTCCCGGGCCGCCCCATGCAGCGACTTAGGCTTGGGCCGCAGCCTTGGCCTTCGCCACTTCGGCAATGACCTCGTCCGCGACCTGGCGCGGCACGGGCTCGTAGTGCGAGAACTCCATGGTGTAGGAGGCACGGCCGCTGGTCATGCCGCGCAGCTGTCCGATGTAGCCGAACATTTCCGACAGCGGCACATTCGCCACGACCGCGATATTGGTACCACGCTCCAATTGGTCTTGGATGGCGCCGCGCCGGCGATTGATGTCGCCGATCACATCGCCGAGGTAGTCGCCCGGCGTCACCGTCTCGACCTTCATCACGGGCTCCAGCAGGATGGGTCCCGCCTTGCGAATGGCTTCGCGGAAGCAGGCCTTGGCCGCAATTTCAAAGGTGAGCGCATTGGAATCGACGTCGTGGAAACTGCCGTCGATCAGCGTCGCGCGGAAATCCACCGTAGGATAGTGGGCAAGCACTCCGTCTTCCTTCTGAATCTTCAGGCCTTTCTCGACCGATGGCACAAACTCTCGCGGCACCGAGCCGCCCACAGTTTCATCGACGAACTCGAAGCCGGCACTGCGTTCCATCGGCTCGAAAGTGATCCACACTTCGGCGAACTGGCCGGAACCGCCGGTTTGTTTCTTGTGGATGTACTGTTCGGTCAGCTTCTTAGTGAAGGTCTCGCGATACGCCACCTGCGGCTCGCCCATGGTGCCCTCGACACCGAATTCGGTGCGCATACGGTCCAGCGTGACTTCCAAATGCAGTTCGCCCATGCCGCGCAGGATGGTCTGGCCCGTTTCGCGATCCGTCTCCAAATGCAATGAGGGATCGGCGCGCACCATCTTGCCGAGAGCGGTGCCGAATTTCTCCTGCTCCGCCTTGAGCTTGGACTTCACCGACACGCTGATGACGGGGTCCGGAAAGCGCATACGCTCGAGAACAACCGGATCGGCGGCATCGCATAGTGTGTCGCCGGTTTCGGTATCCGCCAGGGATACCAGCGCAATGATGTCGCCGGCGCGGGCCTCTTCTACCGGATTGGCCTCCTTGGCGAACATTTCCACCATGCGGCCGATCTTTTCCCGCTTGCCGCGGGTGGAATTCTGAACTGAGGCACCCTTGGTCAACACGCCGGAATAGACGCGGATGAAGGTGAGCGCGCCATAGGCGTCATTGATGACCTTGAACGCCAGAGCCGAGAAGGGTTCGTCGTCCGAGCACACCCGCTCGCCGATGGGCTCGCCGTCGGCATCGACTGTCTTAATCGAAGCAACATCGGTAGGAGCCGGCATGTAGTCAACGACCGCGTCGAGCACCTGCTGGACTCCCTTGTTCTTGTACGATGAACCGCACAACACGATGGTGAATGCGGAGTGCAGGGTACCCTTGCGCAATGCCTTGCGCAGCACATCGCCCGAGGGAACTGTGCCGTGCGTGAGGAAGGCTTCCATGGCCTCATCATCCTGTTCGAGACAAGTATCGACCAATTCCGTGCGATACTTTTGAATATCCCCCAGAATTTTTCGATCGCTCGGCGTATTGATATGCAACTTATCGGCGATGTCGGCAGTGATATCGAGAATTTGCCACTGGGCGTCCTTGTCGTCCGAGTCCCAGACCAGCGCCTTCATTTCGACTAGATCGATCATCCCCTTGAAATTTTCCTCCGATCCGATCGGAAGCTGTACGGGCAGCGGGCGTGCGCCCAGGCGCTTCTTGATCATGTCGACGCAGCGCAGGAAATTCGCGCCGCTGCGATCCATTTTGTTCACGTAGCAAATGCGCGGAACGCCGTAGTTGTCGGCCAGACGCCAGTTGGTTTCCGACTGCGGCTCGACGCCGGCGACTCCGTCGAACACCACGACGGCACCGTCCAGTACGCGCAAGCTGCGATTGACCTCGATGGTGAAGTCCACGTGTCCCGGGGTGTCGATGAGATTGATTTTCTTTTCGCGCCAAAAGGCGGATACGGCCGCGCTTTGGATCGTGATGCCACGCTTTTGTTCCTGCTCCAGATAATCGGTGGTCGTCGACGTTTTCAGATCCTTGGTATCGTGAATGTCTATGATGGTGTGCTTACGCCCCGTGTAATACAGGATGCGCTCGGTCGTCGTGGTCTTGCCGGCGTCGACGTGGGCGATGATGCCGATATTGCGGATATCGGAAAGGGGCGTTGTGCGGGGCATGGCGTATCCGTGGAAAAGTTAAGTAGTGTAACAAGTAGCCCGCGGTAGGCGGGCGTCAAAACCGCATAGTCTGACACGACAGCAGAGGTATGTCGAAGAATTCGAGACAGACCCGCCAGTCCCCCTAGCGCACGGCCGCAGGCGCCACAAAATGCTGCAATCGGTAGCCGGCGACCTCGATTGTAGCCGACGCCTTTGGGCCAGTCATGGTCGCCATACCCACCCCGCGCCTGGAAGCCACTTGACCGACCCCGGGTTGGTCGATGACCCGCGGTTTCAATGATTAGTCCAGCCTATCTGCGAATCGGAATTTCGATGTAGCTGTCGCTATGCCAGCGGATCTTGAGAGGTATTTTGCCATCGGCGATGGATTCTTCGCTGACGTCGCTCCCGGTACCGTAATTGATCTCGCGATCCGGCCGCTTATTGATGCCGAGAACCATGACCAGACGACTGCCGGGCTGTAGCTGCCGGCTGGTCATTCGCTCGCTCCGGAACGTCAAGTCTTGGCGCTCGCCCGCCTTGAGCAGGTGCCGGTGGGCTCTGTCCTGCGCATAGCTGGCGCGTAATTCGTAGCTTGGGCTGAACAAGCGAATGTAGTTGCCGCCCGCCAAGAGCTCGTAAAGAATAACGTTCAAGTCCATATCCATCTTGTTCACCGTAAAATCCAGCCAACCGGAGAACAGGCCGTTGAACTCGGTGATCTTCGTCAGCGGTTCGCTCACGAACGTCACGTCGTTGTGAGTCGCCAAACTCGTGTTGATCAGATCCAGGGACGGCACCCAGGCGGCATCCTTGCGATCCACGTAGCTCATCGTTTGTCGGACGAACGCCGGCTTCAAACTTTTATGGAGCGTCAATCGATGGGCGCCGCCCGCTACAGCGGGATCCAGATAGAAACGTAGCGACCCCTTGGCCATGGCCTCGAGTGAGGCAGCGTGGCGCCACTCGTTAGCGCCCATGACCTCGTAGTTGACCCGGCCTTTTAGTAAGGGCGGCGTTGCACCGCCTTTGAACGCGTGATCGAACCACTGATAACGCAACTCACGAAGGTCGACGAGAGCGGCCGAATCGACTTGGTAGCCCTGCAGCATCGCCAATGGCCCCCGCTGCATCACGGCATCGTCGTAAGGACCGATGAGCAGCGTGTGATCGGCATGCAGGTTGAATCTATGGTGCTGGCCGAAATAGTACAGGGCGCCCCTTTCGCTTCCGGCGTAGTAGCCCGATATCGTCAGCGCAGGAATATTGACGCGCGCGAATTGTTCCCGGTAAGGCACCATCGCCTGCCAGTACCGATCGTAGCTCGGATGATTCAGCCAGCGGATGAATATAGGATTGGGCTTGCCGTGAAGACGGCCTAAATCTCGGTATGCCCTGCCGCTGATGTACCACTTCTGATCGAGCGCACGCCACTGTGCATCGTCGTAATAGTCACTTTCGTCCGAGGCCCTGGTATTGGTCACGTAGGAGGACCAGCGGTACGCGGAGTTCTGGAAAACATTGCCCACCATGGGGACATCAATGCCGGGTGCGCTGGCCCCCGCTGTGGCAATGGCTTTGAGTGCGGCCGGTAGGCGCTTTGCGGCTGCCCAGGCGGTAAAGCCGCTGTAGCCCTCGCCATACATTCCAACACGGCCGTCGCTCCAAGGCTGTTTGGCAATCCAATTGATAACCGCGCGCGCATCGTCGCCGTCGTGCTGATAGGGAACTACTTGCTGCGGACTGCCATGAACGCCGCGGGCATATGCCACGATCCCCACATAGCCGTGTGCAGCGCACTCCTTAGCGTAGTTTCGGGATTCATACATCGTGAATTCAAGCAGCGCGGGTAGCGGCTTGTGGGGATTCTTCGGGCGAACCAGCACCGCGCTTATGCTGGCTCCGTCGATAGTCTTGATCCGGATTTCATTGTCGACCGTATAACGCCGGTCATCCTCCGCGGCGTCGAGAGCCCCCACCACGGGACCGAAAGTCCTATAGGCATCGAAGGCAAGGTACGCCCAAATGAGCTCCACCGCTTCGGACTGCCCGATGCTGTCTTCCGTTCGCTGCCGGTCCAATAATTTTTGCAGAGCATCCCGAAACACCAGCGGCGAGGTCTCGAGCCATTCCGTAACCGTGTGGGCGTCCCGGTCGCTGAGGCGAGGCATCGCATCACGGTAAGTTGCTGCGAATCCCTCCGCGAATGGAACCCGTTTTTCAACCTCCATGGCCCTGGTATGCGCGTACATGTCATATATCAGTTCGCGGCTGACCGGCCGGGACGGGGTGGCGCGGTGCCGCCGATCGCGCAGGGATTTTCGCGACATATCCGCGGCCGTATAGTTGTCTGCCGCCATTTGCAGCGCAGACAAATTCGCGAGATACCGGTCCGGATCGGTGTCTTGATAGACGGGAACCAGGCGCACAGCCAAATCGCGCATGGTCGCGGCGGCGGCCGCGTCGTTCGCGGAGGCGGGCGAGTGAAATTCGAGGTCCGGCGCCGCAGCCAATGGCTGGGCCATCGCAAGGAAAAACAGCGATACGAGGCAATTCGCTATTCTCATTCTGGATTTCCGGGTGCGGCCGCGGGCCTCGCACTCTTCTCGCCCCGCGGGGCTTTGATGAGATGCAAGACGCGTGTGAATAGTGGGTGCGCCTGGGCGGGTCCGCCGATATGTATCACACCGGTGTGCCGAAGCTCATTGCTGAAGACATCGATGACCAGTTCGAGCACGTCGTCGTCGAGGGAACCAAACGTCCCGTCGATGAGCACCCAGGGCGGGCTCTGCAGCAGGATGCGCGCGATGGCGAGGCAAAGCTGCTCGTCCAGACTCAATTCCCGATCCCAACGGTGGGTGGTATCGAGCAACGGCGCGAGCCGTTCCAGCCCAAGCCGGTACAGCGCGCGCTTGAAAGCGCCGTCGCCGAAACTCTCGGCCTTCAAAGGATAGGCGAGCACTTCGCGCAAAGTTCCGCGGGGCATGTAGGGCGTGCCGCGAGGCAGGTAGAAAATCTGTTCGCCCGTCGGGCGCGTGATGTGTCCGGCGCCCCAGGGCCACAGTCCCGCCAATGCTCGAAAAAGCTGCGTCTTGCCGGTTCCGGGCGCGCCCAGAATAAGGACCCGCTCGCCGCTCTTCACGACAGCATTCGTCTCTTTGAGCATATCGGCATTTGCGGCGGATACGATCATAAGGTCATCGATCACAATGGCGCCTGGGTCACCCTCGGTGTAGGCGATGCGGCTCTCGTAGCCGCGCGGCTCATGGGTGCTGATCAACGCGTAGCGAAAATTCGCGACTCGCAGCAAGGTCGCGCGCCAGTCGGCAATGGCGCTGAAATTGTCGATGAACCAGCGCAGCGACGACTGCGCCTGACTGAACGCGCCGGCCGCCATCATCAGACCGCCGAAGGACACCTTGCCGTTGAAATACAAGGGCGCCGCCACCAGGATGGGTGCAACTATGGTCACCCAACCGAAGCCGGCGGTGACCCAAGTCAGATTGGCGTGGCCCATGACGATGCGGCGCGTCGCCGCGAGCACATTGCCCAAATGCAATTCGATGCGGCGCCTCTCGTCCGCCTCCCCCTCCGCCAGCGAAATGTCGTCGACATGCTCGTTGACGCGCACCAGGGAGAAACGCAGGTCAGCCTCGCGCGCGTAGCGCCGCGCGTTGCGGCCGATGAGGCTTCGCCCGACCCAGTAGCTCAGAAGCGAACCGGCGGTGGCATAGGCGATCGCCGCCCACACCATGAAACCCGGGATCGTATAGTCCCGGTCGCCGACATGGAAAATAAAGTCGTTCGAAAGGCCCCAGAGGATGCCCGCGAAGGTAAGGAACAATATCGACGCTTGCAGCAATCCGATACCGAGATCGGCGGAAAGTTCGCAGAGCTTGCGCGCGTCTTCATGTATGCGTTGATCTGGGTTGACGCCCATCGATCCCGCATTGGCCAGCCAAAACGCTCGGCGCGGCAGCATCCAATCGCGAAGCAGGCTGAGCACCAGCCCCTCACGCAGCTTGAGCTCCAAAGTTTCGACCAACCACCGCTGCGCCACATTGAAGACGAGGAGAAATCCCGCGATCAGGAAGAACACGCCGAGCTGGAACAGAAAGTCGCGCAGGTCGCGGCGCGACAAGGCATCGTAGAAAGGCTTGTTCCAGCCGTTGAGGCGAATTTGTCCGTAGGCGGTGGTGGCGACCACGAGGATGATGGCGGCCACCAGCAATACCAGCGTCTTGCCCACCGGCGAACCGAAGATAGTACGGCCGATGAGCCCCATCTGCCGCCCAAGACCCAGATGGGCAGCCTCGCCCTCGGGAAAAGTGCCGGAGATTTCGTTTGAGCGTTCTATCACCGTGCTCAGCACTTTGCCACGCTTCGGCAAGGCAGGATAGCGCTCGGGTGTGCGAGGACTCTCAGAACGAGGTGCAGATCACTTCCGCGGGGCCGCCAGGCAGGGTCACGGAATCCCTGTCGAAACTCGCGCACGCTCTGCCGTCCACCAGCACGCTGCGCAGCGCGGTGCCCAGCGGCGGACGCAGAACGAGTTTGGCTGCGACTCCGCCGCCGATCTCGAACCGCAATGTGGCCGAATCCACTCTGCGCAACGAATAGCTCAAGGCACCGTAAAGCGTCGGCATCTTGTGCACCTGAACGCCGCAATCCTCGATCCACTCGGGCGCCAGGCCCGCCGCCAGAACGAGGGCGCGATCGGCTTCGCGCTCGTAGGCAAATAGGCTGCGCACGGCGAGCACGTACTCGGCGGCAATCCAGGTGTGCGGTAGGTCGCCGACATGGGCAGGCGCCTTGCGGTCCTGCCATGCAATCTCCGGCCACTGGTTCCACGGCTGGGGGCGGCGGTCTGACAAAAAGAACCGCAAGAGCTCCAGCGCCGCATCGCGCCTTCCCAGGCGCACCAAGGCGCCGATGATGCGGATTTCATACGGCGTGTAGTTCGACGCCGCCACCGCGCCGCTACGCTTGCTGCGCCAGTCCGCAAGATACTTGTCGAAGGTATGCTCCACGGCCCGGCAGTCCAGACCGTCGGGGACGTCGAGCAAGTAAAGCGCATTCGCCGTCGCCGTGGGATCAAAGTCCGCCCACTCGATACTGCCTGGAATGAAGTCCAATTTGCGCTGCGCTCGGGTTGCCTCTATCGAGGTGAACAGCGAAGCGGCAAAGCGCGTGCTCAGTGCCGACCACCGTTGCGCCGCAGCCTCGCGGCCGGCCGAATGAGCCAGCTCCACGGCATCGCGCAAACCGCGCAGCGCCCAGAAGTCGTCCCAGTAGGAATGCACGGGCTGGGCAAGGTAGCCCTCATGGCTCACCGATATGGGCAACAGCCCCTCCGGACCGAGCAAAGCCTCGATACATGCCACCGCCTTTTCAATGAAGCTCCAGCATTCCTGGAGGAAAGCAGCATCGGACGCGAATCGATGGTAATCGGCGATCAACGCCAGCAATTCCCCATGACTGTCGTGTTCGACCAGCCAATCGATCCCCTCTCGATCCACACAACAAGGCACAAAGCCGTCGGCGCGCTGATGCGGCGCATACCAGCGGATGAACTCCCGGACCTCTTGCGCGTGGCCCATGCGCAGTAAGGCCGCGCTCATCATGGCGCCATCACGAATCCAGGAACGCGTGTAGCGACGGGGACCCGGTTGCAGTGCGGGACCGGAGCGAGTCACCAGAATGTGCGCCGTGGCCGTGAGTGCCGCATGCACTGCGTCCGTCATCCAGCCATTGCCAGTCCATGGGATCAGCGGCAGCCGGGCGCCCCAAGAAAATGCCGGCTCGCCCACCGCGCCGGCCGCGGCCGCGGGCATGCAGTGCAGGACGCTTTCGACAGTTTGGCGGCCTTTGGTCGTTAAATCAAATCTCAGCGCACCCGTCGCGAAACCGAACGGATCTTGAGTCTGCGCATTGCCGGGGAGCGCTCCGTTGGTCAGGTAGGCAGCCATGAATCCCTCATCGAAACGCAGCGCTGCGAAGCCCGATGATTCAATCGCCTCCGCCCCGACCGCCGGCACAATCAGCGAAGTCCCATTGACGCAAACTGCCCCGTCGCGCCAGATCAGGTCGTGAATCGGACTGACGCCGCCCAATCCGCGGAAATTCTGCCATGGCGGGGTGACCTGAAACGGTCGCACCAGCACAAACAAGCGGGCGAATAGCGGTCGATCGTCAAGATTCTCGAAGCGATAACGCACGCGCGACGCGCCGCTCAAGGTCGCCTCGGCTTGTATGCACAAACGCCAATCCGCGGTTTCCCAGATCACCGACGGCACGGGCATCCAACCTTCCAGCAGCTCCTGCCGCGAAGTTACGTCCGCCCAAGTGATGAGCCGGCTCCCGACCCACAGCATGGGCTCCATCGAAAATGACCCCTGCTCCACCTCGACCATGCCGTCCTCGTTCATCAGCGCACAATGAATGCCGTCGGCGGTGCCGAAGGGCGTCCACACGCTTTGTTCGTTGTGCAGCCAGCGCGGATGCCAACCGCGCTCTTCACCGCCGGCCACGTTATTCCAAAAGGTATGCATGGAACGTGAGAACTCGAAGGATTGCACCCGCAAGGCCGCGCCGGCCGACGGCTCATCGAGTTCAAGACGAAGAAATCGTGTTCTTAGCCCGGGCAGATATACATAGCTATGTTTGCCGCCCGCCGCCGCTGCGGTGTGCAGGGTCTTCCAGCGAATACCACTGTTCGAGCCACGGACACGAAAGCCGCTCGCCGGCGCCTGCTCCAGCCAATCGACGATCAAGCCGCCGATTGCGCGAGGCTGGATCGAATCGATGACAATCCACGGGCGCGGGTCATCGGGCCGGGGTTTCCAGCCCAAGCCCAGCAATGCGGCGGACGCTGCGTAACCCGGCAGCGCGCTGGAAGCAGTGGCCGTTGCAGCCGACGTCGGGGTGCGATCCTGGATCTGCACATCGGCGATCCACAGGCTGCCCTTGCCGCCCTCACCCGCGACGATGGCAATCTCCATCGAGCCCAGCGTGACAAGGCGACCGCCGCTCGACGGGCCCCACGCAAAATCGATGTCCCGGCTCTCCACCGTCATTTGCTTCCAACGCAGCGGCAGCCGTAGGTCCTTCTGCACATAGCGCCACACGTTCTGACCCGAAGAGTCCACCAGCTTCAGCTCCAAGTGGTTCACCGGGCCGCGGCCTCGCAGTCGAAATTTCACCGCATATTCGGCCGGCATGCTTTGCTTAAGCATGCGGCGCGCCACTACAAAGCCGCCGGCGCCCTTGAAATCGAAATCCATCTGCAAGGCGGGAGTTCGTCCCGCCGCCACCGACGATAGTTTCAGCTCTGCGTTACCGGAAACGATGGATTGCCAGGTGGACGGAATGGTGGCATCGGCGGACTGGGATTGCGGCATTGGTATCGGATGCGTGTTCTCGGGGATACGGGTCGAATATGACACGGACCCGAGGTAGTTGCGCAGCACTCGGTGATAATCATCCTTTTAGTTGACTATCTGGCACGCGACACAGCCTACTTCAGCGCTGCCGAGCGCGCCGCCCTTGCGCTTGCGGAAGCCGTCACCCGGCTCAGCGACCGCGCGGACCCGGTACCCGACGGTATCTGGGGCGATGCGGCCCGGCACTACAATGAAGCTGCGCTAGCCGCACTGCTCATTTCGATCGCGCAGATCAACGCCTGGAACCGGCTCAACGCCGCCGTCAAGCAGGTGGCCGGCGCAGCCTGGAGCTGAGCGACACGGCCGGCGGTGCGGTTCGGGTCACTTCAGTGCGACTTCGGGCTTCGACGCCGATCGCGTGCCCGCCTGCGGCGGGTTGCTGCGGCCGTGATAGGTGTAGACCAGAGAAAACTTTACCGCGTCGCTGAGGTTCTTGCCGGCGGAGTGTAGGGTGTTGCAGTGGAAGAACACCGCGTCACCCGGGGCCAGCCGCGGTGATTCGGCAGTGCCTAGGATCAAGGCGTTGTCGGCGTGATCGGCGCGGAAGAATTTCGCTGCGTCGAACCGATCGGCGTCGAATACCCTGCGGTGCGAACCCGGCACGAACCACAGTGCCCCATTGTCGATATCCTCCCGGCCGAGCGCTAACCAGACGGACACAAGGTCCTCGCGCTCGAACGACCAGTAGCGGATATCGCGATGCCAGTTTGTCAGGCTTCCATAGAGCGGATGCTTGGTCATCAGGCAATTGTGATGGGTGCGCGACATCAGCACGCTTTCGCCGAAATAGGCTTCCATCCACGCGCGCAATTCCGGCGCGATGCCCCACCGTGCGAACGCCGGGTCGCGGCCGTGGGCGTCGAGCAGGCGGCGCACCGTCTCGCCGCCGGCGGCCGCCCGAGATGTCGGTGCGCCCGGATACTGGAGATCGGCCTCGAATTCGATGGGGTCTGCGGCGGCAGTCAGTTGCGCCCGCGCGGCCGCGTTGAGCGCCGTCACTGAGGCGGCCGGCACGAACCGCGGTAGGACTACATAACCATGGCTCTGCAGCAATTCAATTTGCGCCTGCCGTGAGGACTTCGGTGCCAACACCCTTCAACCCCATCTACTGAGATGTCGCCACGGTATCATGTTCACGCCGCACCTCGTGGACGCGCACGGCGAGGTTGCCGCCATGCTAGGAACGGTAGCGGACACGCGCATCGCCCAGCGCGTCCATGAGAGTTCCCAGCCACGGCTTGTAGTTCCTCCACTGATCGAGCCCTTCACGGAAAATCGGCTGCCGCACTTGCTCCGAGCTCGCCGTGCGTATGCTGCGCTCGGTCTTGTGAAACTCCACGCAGGCCGGCTCGAACTCAAGGCCGCAGAAATCGAGAATCCGCCGCACGTTGCCTTCGAGATCGTCGACGACGTCCTCATGCTCGACTCGCAGTATCCGTCCCGGCAGCACTTCATCCCAGTGGCGCATTAGGTCTAGATACGTTCGGTAGTAGCGCGCAATATCCTCGATGCTGTAAGTAAATTCCTGTCCCGAGGCAAACAATTGTTTTAAATTACTGAAGCAGCAGGCCATGGGCTCGCGCCGCGCGTCGATGATTCGGGCATTCGGCAACATGAGGTGGATCAAACCGATATGTCTGAAGTTGTTCGGCATCTTGTCGATGAAGTACGCCTTGTCGGTCCGGTAGATACGCGTATCGCTCAGGTATTTTTCGCCCAGCCGCAGAAAGTCCTCCGGGGTCAAATCCGCGAGCACGCCAGGGTAGCGTGGGTTGGCGAGATCCGGGACGCGGCCCTGCAGATCGAGGACGATTCTCTGAATATCGGCGAGCTCTTGGGTGCCTTCGACTCTCGAGTGCGAGGCGAGAATTTGCTCCAGGAGCGTGGAACCGGCGCGCGGTAATCCCACAATAAAAATCGGATCGGTGCTGCGGGCGCCCGCACCCTCGCGGCTCGCGAAGAACTCACGCGTGCAAACTTCGATTTGCTTGCGCGTATTGGTCTCGATGACCTCGGGGCGGTAGCGGCTTTCGGTTCTCTTCAGCGCGTTGCCTTGCTCGTAATAGCGAAAGGACTCCTCGTACTGGCCGCGATCCTCTAATGCCTTGCCGAGCGCGAAGCACATTTGATAGCGGTCGACCAGCGGAGTGCTCTGCGCCGGTTCCTCGGCGCGCATGCGCGCGATCTCCTCGTCAGTAAAGCGATAGGTCTTCAGGTTGGCAAGACTCCAGTAGGCATCGCCATACTGCGGACGGGCGGCGGCGGCGGCGTGGTAGGCATCGATGGATTCCTGCCGTCTTCCCAAGGTCTTGAGCGAATGGGCCACCGACAGGTGCACATCGGCCGCCTGCGGCGCGTCGATCAGAAGCTCACGATACAGCTCAACAGCCCTCTCGTGCTCCCCTAAACCCACGACTGCGGTCGCATACAGGGTGCGGTACTGCCGATTCCCGGGCTCGAGCTTCAAGAGCTTCTCGAGTTCCTCGCGCGTGCGCAAAAATTTGTGCCGCTCGAGCAGCACCCCGGCATACTCGAAGCGAGCTATCGTGTAGTCCGGTTCGATCGCTAAGACGGCCTCGAGCAGAATCTCCGCATCGTCCAGCACGTCGCGCTCGATGCCGATTCGGGCGAGAAGCCGCATAGCCTCGATGTGATTGCCGTGTTTCAGCAAATAGGCACGGACTATGTTTTCGGCGGGCAGCAATTCCCCATCCGAAAATAAGCTGGTGGCCTCCACGATTTCCGGCGGCAGGCGTTTGAGAGTGGCGACGTGCGCCGCGGCCATGCCTGCGTTCTCGGTTTGACCCGTCATGCGGTACAGGCCCTCGAGCATGCTCCAGCTCGAGGGCAGCGCAGGATTGATGTTCACACCCCTCAAGAAGGCGTCGATTGCCTGCGGACCATCCCTCAAAGCCACGTAACAATGGCCGCGTGCCTGATACAGGCGGCTGAATCTAGGATGGTGCCGCTGCAAGCGTTCCAGAGTCGCAAGCGCCCCTGGAATGTCGTTTAGGAAGCGTTGATTGACTGCAATCGCGTATAGAACATCGCGGTTTTCCGGCACGGCGACCGCCAGCGCCTCGGCGGCTTGCAGACTCTCTGCGTACTGGCGGCTCTTCAACAGCGCTTGGATCCGGCGAACCTCCAGTTCCACGGGCGACGGAGTCGCGTTGGCAGCGGTCGAGTCCATAAGATTCCAGATAAAAAAAGGCGGGCATCGCTGCCCGCCTTCAATTCTATCGCAAGCCAGTGATTAAAATTTATAGCCGACCTTCAAACCCAGAACCCGCGGACGCAACGGTACTTCCGACTTGATGAACTGCGCAGACGACGTGAACGTGCTGGCGTCCGAATTGCCCAGGTTCGTGCCGTACAGCTGCGCGGTCCAGTTGTCCTTTGCTACACCAAGTGACGCATCGTACGTCGTATAGCCGGCCTGGTCATACCGGAGATGGGTGGTCGTCGGAATAGTCTCGGAATTGCCGTCGAGATAACTCGCGGGCTGGTTGGACATGTGCGCAACGTGGTTGCCGCCCACCATCGCGAAGGCCTTGTAGTCGCTGATCGACCAGTCGTAGCGCACACGCATGTTGAACTCCAGAGGCGGCGAAAAAGCCGGCCGGGTCTTCAACTCACCGAACGGGTTCGGAAAGGATGCCCCCTTGACTGTCGTGATGCACTGCCCGAGCGTCGGAGACGGTGGATTTTTGGCATTTCCCTTGAAGTTGCTGACCAAGCAGGGAGCGTTGGTTTGATCAGCGCTATTCCAGGAACTCGACCCCTGCACTGTGAGGCCGTCGGTCACGCGTGCCACAATCTGCAGCTCCACGCCCTTGATACGATAGTCCGGACCATTCACGACGAAGGTGGTATTGCCAAGTATGGTGGGGTCAAACAGGGCAAACTGCACGTTTTTCCAGTCCATCTTGTACACAGAGCCGTTGAATTGAAGGCGATGGTCCAGGAATTCTGTTTTCCAGCCGACCTCATTGTTGGTGAGCGCATCCGGCGCGTAGCTCAAAGGCGACGCATATTGCGGATCCTTCGGGCTTTTCGCGTTCAAATTCGCCTTGACGGCAACTGAACGGTTGAATCCGCCGGGTCGGAATCCTTGAGAAAACGTGTAATACGCCATGATGTCGGGGGTGATGTGCCAGGTCAGGTTCCCGCGGCTCTTAAAGCCGCTGAACGTGGTGCTCTCATTCTCCGCGTCGATATTGGTGGTGCCTGAGTAACAGCCATTCGGAATATTGGTGCAACTCAAAGGGGTGGTGTACTTGGATCCCTTCTCGAACTCACTGTAGTGGTAGTAGCGGGTGCCGCCGGTCAACGTCAGCACCTTCGGAAGCAGGTCATAGTCGAACGAAGCGAAGACCGCCGTCTGTTTGTATCCGCGCGACACATCCTCGCCGAACGCCGTGTTGTCGTTGCGCACGGTCGGATCCTGCGCGGTAGTTCCTGGCGGCGGTCCGACGTTGGCCACGCACGGTGCCCCGCCGGCGGTGGCTATGGCAAGGTTCGCTGGCGTACAAGAAGGAATGTTCTTGTAGAGGAAATTCATATTGTCCAGGATCTCGAAGTCTTCCCAGTACGCCCCGACAATCCCGCGGGCACGCCAGTCATCCGGCGTGCTCAGTCGGAACTCGTGGCTCTGGTGGGTGTTTTGCACCACGTCGTGCCAAGAAGTGATCGGCGAGTAACACTGAGGCGTTGCTCCGCCGGCAGGTACACCGGTTCCGGGACCGTTACCAGGAGTACCCGGCGTGCCCGCTGTTGCAAAGCCGCTGCCGCCGGGGCCGCCGCTGCAGGTGTAGTAGAAGCCGTAGGCGCTGCGCGTATAGTTAGAGTAGTCGTTGGTCTGGTCGATGTGGCGTACCAGATAGCCACCGGTGTAGACGGCCTTCAGGTCGCCGATCTTGCCATTGACAGTCCAGGAGGTGTTCTCGAACTTGTCTTTGTTGACGGCGGGGCTGAATTGAGTGTTTTCCCAAGCCCCCAGCACCTGACCTTCTGATCCGATCGGGTACTGACTGGACAAGCCGTCCGCTTCCATGTTCTGGTAGGTTTGGGCAATCAGTACGTCCCAATCGTCGTTGATCTTGAACAGCGCCGACGCGCGTATGCCGTTGTAGGTGACCGGGTTCGATGCGCGTCGCGCAAGATTATAGTTATTGCCGACGACATTGTTTCCGGGGACGCAATTGCCCGAGGTTGTGGGCAAGCCGTTGGGGCATAGGCCGTTCGCTCCCGGCGTGATGCCCGCGTAGAAGTTGCCCAAATCATTATTGCTGCGCGTGAATTTGCTCGGCACGTTCGTGATGTAACCGCCGCGCTTATCGTTATAGATCGTGGCACGTACCGATAGCTTGTCCTGGATCAGCGGCAGATTGATGGTCGCATTGGCGCTGCTGTTCGCATCGCCGTGCGCGGTCGTGCCGTAGCTGGCATCGACGTTGCCTTCCGTAACGTTGAGCTTGGGCTTGTTCGTGATGTAGCGGACCACGCCGGCCTGGGCGCCGCCGCCGAACAGCGTGCCTTGCGGGCCTTCGAGCACTTCGATGCGCTCCATGTCTACCATGTAGAGGTCCAGATTGCGGGCGGGGAACTGCAGGGACTGATCATCTAGATACAGCGCGACGTTCGGGAAGGGAGCGAAGGTGGCCGTCGACTGGCCACCTGCCGTGCCGGCACTCAAGCCGCGCATGAATATTTCCCCCTGCCCGGGGCCGTTCGTCCCCAATGTTACGTTCGGCAGGTACTTGAGCACATCGTCGAAAGTCGTGACGCTCAGTTGCTTCAATTGCTCGCCGGTGATCGCCTGAATTGTGATGGGTACGTTCTGGATGGATTCGCTCCGGCGTTGGGCCGTGACCACGATTGCTTCAATACCCGATGAACCGGCCGCCTCGGTGTCGCCGGTCGCCGCCGCGCCGGACGCCCCGCCGTAGCCACTGAGTATGGCCGAGATTGCATAGGCGAGCTTTTGATTGTGTTTCAAGTGTGTCTCCCGAAAAGGGTCAGTTGCAAAAGAAATACGAGAACGTAACGCGCACGGCGTTAAAAACGAGGTATTCAAAAAGCAGATAACATCCCAGGAAGCGCGAGCCTGCCTCGGTTCCCGCTTCGGCCCTTTAAGTTCCCGTTGTGGTGTTTTTTACGCACAACAGATGACATATTTATGACAGCACTATGACCCAACCGTAACCGGCAGCGCAAGTAGGCTTGAGCGAACTTGCGGTCGTGGGCGGCGGCAGCCCCTGCGCCCTATTCCGTGCATCAAATGACCTTCACCAATATCATGATCAATACTGCCTCCCCTACCGAAGGTTTAACTTGCGATGAAGAAGATTAATGAAGCCGCCCGTTCGGTTGACGTGGTTCTGGAAACCGAGGTGCTGGTGGTCGGCAGCGGCCCCGGCGGCCTGGCGGCGGCGCTGGCTTCCGCCCGAGCCGGCGCGCGCACCGCCCTGATCGACCGTAATGGCTGTTTCGGCGGCAATATCACCCAGGTAGGCGTCGAAGGTTTTGCCTGGTACCGCCATGAGCACACCGTTGACTGCGAGGGCATCGGCATCGAGTTCGAGGAGCGTGCCAAGGTCATGGGGGCAGCGCTGCCCGAGCCCCAGTCTCTCAGCCACGCGCTCGACGCCGAGATGTTCAAGTGGGTGGCCGATGTGTTCGTGCAGGAAGCCGGCATCACACCGCTGCTGCACCGGCTGTGTGTGGCGCCCATCATGGAAAACGGCGTCATTCAGGGGGTTATCACCGAGAGTAAGGCGGGCCGTGAAGCCATCCTTGCCAAGCGTGTCATCGACGCCACAGGGGATGCGGATATCGCCACTCGCGCCGGAGCGCCGGTGCATAAATCGCCCAAGCAGGAAATGATGGCCGTCTCCGTCATGTTCTCCATGAACGGAGTCAATAAGCGTCGCTTCATTGACGCGGTAAAGGCCGATCCGCAGACCTATGCCGATTGGTCGGGCAACGGTGAATGGGATTACGAGACCACAGGCAAAGAGGACAAGTTGTTCTCGCCCTTCCTGCGCAAGCCCTTCAAGCAGGCCCTCGCCGCCGGGATCATTCCTCCCAGCCTGCATACCATTGCCGGCACCTGGGGCACGGTCACCGATCAAGGCGATCTGACTTATTTAAACCTCGTGCATGTACCGGAAATCGACGGCACCGACCCCAGCGATTTGACCGAGGGCGAGATGCGCGGCAGGCGCGAGGCGATCTACGCGGTGGAAGCGCTGCGCAAGTTCATGCCGGGCTGCGAGGACGCCAAGCTGCGCAACTTCGGCATGACGCTCGGTATCCGCGATACCCGCAAGATCGATGCGCTCTACAACCTCACCGGTACCGATGTCCGCGAACAGGGCCGTTTCGACGACGCCATCGGCATCTTTCCCGAGTTCATCGACGGCTACGGCATCCTGATCCTGCCGACCACGGGGCGCTACTGGCATGTGCCGTATCGCGCCCTGGTTCCCAAAGGCGTGGGTAACCTGCTGGTCGCGGGACGGTGTATAGGCGGCGACAAGGTGTCGCATGCCTCGGCCCGCAACATGATGTGCTGCGCCGTGAGCGGCCAGGGCGCAGGGGTAGCCGCGGCCATATCGCTGCAGCGCGATGAAGCGTTCGACCAACTGAACATTGGGGCGGTGCAGAAGGAACTTGCGCGACAAGGCGCCCGCTTCCGGTGAGTCAGGTCGCGATCGGTTCGGACACCAGCCGCAGCAGCGGCAATTCGCCGTTGCGCTGGTGGATGTTGGTGCTGGCGGCGATCGCCGTGTCCAGCAGCTACTACGAGTCCGATGTCATCGGTCCGATCGCCGATCTATTACAGCGGCAGCGCGGTTTCGGCCAGTCGCAGCTCGGGATGCTGAACGGCGTGATCAGCATCCCGAATGTGGCCCTGGCGCTCATCAACGGCTTACTGATCGACCGTTACGGACCCGCGCGTGTGGCACTCTGGTCCGCGGCAATCGGCGTGCTCGGCGCGGCACTGACCGCGGTCGGCAATCCCTACGAAATCATGGTAGCCGGCCGCTTCCTCTTCGGTGTCAGCGAAGGCGCGATTTTCATCGCGCTGGTCGCGGGCCTGGCGCAGTGGTTTTCCCGAAGCGGAATTGCCCTGGCCACGGCGCTGTATCTGAGCCTCGCCCGTGTCGGCTCCTATGCAGTGGATACCTCGACGGCGTGGGCGCGTCCGCTCTACGACCGCGGCTGGCAGCCGCCGCTGTGGCTGGGCGCCGGTGTTACGCTCGCGGGCTTGGTCGCGGCCTTCATGTTCTACTGGCTCGACCGCCATCACCGGCCGGGGCTGCGAGTGGCAGACTCAGCCGCCGCGGAACATGTCGATTGGCGGCACCTTCTAAAATTCGATATGTCCTACTGGTACATCCTTGGACTGCACGTGCTGTATGCCGCCGTCTTCTTCCCGTTCCGAACTACCTATGCCATCGAATATTTCCAGCACGTCAAAGGACTCACGCTGAGCCAGGCCGGAGTGGCCAATAGCTGGGTGTTCTTCGCGGCCGTCTTCGCCACCCCCTTTTTTGGCTTGCTCGCCGACCGGCTCGGCCACCGTGCGCTGATGCTGGTCTTCGGCACCCTGCTCCTGCCGGTGACCTTCGTGGTGCTCGGGCTCACTAACCTCAATCTATGGGTATCGACCGTCATGATGGGGATCAGCTTCTCGCTGGTGCCGGCAGTCATCTGGCCGGCCACGACGCTGATCGTCGAGCCACGCCGTCTGGGCACGGCACTGGGCCTTATCACCCTGATTCAAGCTCTCGGCATGGCCACTTCCAATCTCGCCGCGGGCTGGCTCGCCGACAAGGCGGGGGCCGGAGCGCAAAACCCGGGGGGTTACAAGGTCATGCTGTGGTTCTTCTTCCTGCTCAGTCTAGTCGCGCTGTGCTCGGCGGTGCTTCTGTGGCGCCGCGAGACCGGCCCCAAGGGACATGGCCTCGAAGAGGCGCGCAAGGCACGACTCGAACCGCTCGCCGTCACGGCCGCGACGCCCGCTGCACAGTGATGAACGATGACCGTACTTGCTGCATCGTAACAGTGCGGGCATAGAGCCGTATGGCGCGGCTAAACATGGATGAAAATTGGCGGAGAGGGTGAGATTCGAACTCACGGTTCCCGTAAAGGAACGCCAGTTTTCAAGACTGGAGCATTAAACCGCTCTGCCACCTCTCCGTTCATTAAAATCAATTAGTTACGTCGATTATCTCACGTTCTTTAGATGGGGTGACTAGAATTTTACCTGACATACACCTCGAGTGCGTACAACTGCCCCAGGTAAACCGCGAGGCCGGTCGCCAGAATCTTATACTCCCGCATCGAAAGTTAAATCGAGGATGTGGAATGCGTACCACCAAGCCATGTATCGTCGGGTTCATCGCAGCGGTAGCCGCGGGCATCTCAGGCGCCCAGGATTTACTGCAAGCCCAGCCGCCGATTTGGCAAACAAAACCCGACGTCGCGGCCTTCGAGAAAATCGAAAATGGCAGACTCGTTGCGGCACAGCGGGCGATCGACGGCATCATCGCAGCCAAAGGGCCGCGAACCGTCGAGAACACCCTGACGAACTACGATGCAGCCGTCAGGCAAATGAACGCCGCACTGTATTTCTCCTCGCTCATGGAGGCGGTGCATCCGGATGCGGCATTTCGCGACGCAGCCACGGCCGTGACGCGCAAGGTCAGTGCCGCGCAAACCGCGCTCTCGTTGAATCACGAGGTCTACCAGGCACTGGCGGCAATTCCCATCGCTCACAGCGATGCGGCGACTCAATACTATGTGCACCGCCAGCTTCTCGAATTTCGACTCGCCGGTGTCGACCAGGACGACGCGGCGCGCGCCCGTTTGAAGACGCTCAACGATGAGCTAACCGAGGAACAATCGGCCTTCGAGCGCAATATCAGCGACGGACAGAAGACGGTCGAAGTTCGCGATGCATCCGAACTCGCCGGTTTGCCGAAGGACTATATCGACGGCCACAAGCCCGACAAGAATGGTGTCATCCACATCACCACCAGCTATCCGGATTACATTCCGGCGATGAATTTTGCGGTGAGCGACGCGCTTCGCCGCCGGTTGTTTCTGGCGTTCAACACCCGTGCCTACCCGCAGAACCGCGATTTGCTGATGGAGCTGCTGCATACGCGCTACGAAATCGCTGCGCTGCTCGGCTATAAATCATGGGCAGATTACAACGCAGCGGACAAAATGATCGTCAGCGGCGCGCGGATCGGAGAATTCATACGCGATCTCGATGCGGCGGCCCGTCCGGTCGCGGAAAAGGAATTTCATATGCTGCTCGCGGAGAAGAGAAAAACCGACCCGCATGCGACCACCATCGGCGCACACGAAAAGAGCTACTACCGAGAACAGGTGCGCCGTTCCAGCTTCGACTTCGATTCCCAATCGGTGCGCCCGTATTTTCCCTACGCCCGAGTCAAGCAGGGAATACTCGACACCGCGGCCATTCTATTCCACGTTAGCTTTCGTCGCGATGAAGGCGTCCCGGCCTGGCACGAATCGGTCGAAACATGGCAGGTGCTCGACTCGGGCAGGGTCATCGGGCGCTTTTATATGGACATGCACCCGCGACCGGGCAAGTTCTCCCACGCAGAAATGGCGCAGGTACTCGACGGCATCCGCGGCAAGCAACTCCCGGAAGGCGTTCTGATTTGCAATTTCCCGCCACCGACCGCCCAAGACCCTGGCCTCATGGAATACGCCGATGTGCAAACCTTCTTCCACGAATTCGGCCATCTGATGCATCACATTTTGGGGGGCCAACAAGCATGGGCGGGGATCAGCGGCATCACCATGGAGTCGGACTTCGTCGAAGCGCCGTCGCAGATGCTGGAAGAATGGATTCAGAGCCCGCAAGTGTTGGCATCGTTCGCCCGCGACTATCAATCCGAGAAACCGATCCCGGCCGATCTGGTGCTGCGGATGAATCGAGCCTCGGCTTTCGGCCGAGCAAGCTACGTCGCCCAGCAGAACGGTCTGGCGGCGCTGTCCTACGACATTTACAACGCCAAACCGCGAGACGTGAATCTCGACGCCATCACCAATCGAGACGGGGTTGAGTATTCCCTGTTCACGCCGCTGGCGGATACGCACATGTACGCCTCCTTCGGACACCTCTCGGGTTACTCCTCCGCGTACTACACATACATGTGGGACAAGGTCATCGCCGAAGACTTCTTCGAACAATTCGACTCCAAGAACCTGCTCGCCGGCGATACGCCGCTACGCTATCGGCGCACGGTGCTGGAGCCGGGCGGCTCGTTATCGGCCAACGATTTAGTCAAGAACTTCCTGGGCCGCCCGCAGTCTATGCAGGCATTGCAGCGCTGGATGGCAGCTGAATTCGACGCCGCCGCGTTGAACCGGCGTTTTTAGCCCCCATACTGCTGCACAGGGCTAATTCGGCACCCCTGCCGCAGGGGTGCTAAAATAGGTCCTCGAGTATCACTGGAGGATCAGGACAATGGCGAATTTCCCAAGCAACAACGCTGCCTTTCCGAGCGCCCAGGCGGACAGCCGCAGCGTGTTCATCACGCGCACCTACACTCACTTGGTGGGGGGCATCCTCGGCTTCATTCTGGTCGAGCTGGCGCTGTTCGAGTCCGGGCTGGCGGCGCAAATCGCGCAGTTCATGCTCGGCTTCAATTGGTTCCTGATTCTGGGCGCCTTCATGCTGACCGGATGGCTGGCCTCGCGCACCGCGCAAACCAGCTCTTCGATCGGAATGCAGTACTTCGCCTACGGCGCCTACGTGGTTGCCGAAGCCCTGATCTTCGTGCCGCTGCTGTACATCGCCGATGCCAAGGCTCCCGGCGCCATCGACAGCGCCACCCTAGTGACGGCATTGGGTGCCGGTGGGCTTATGGTCGTCGCGCACCGCACTCGCAAAGATTTCTCCTTCCTGCGTGCCTTGCTCATGTGGGGCGGAATCCTGGCCCTGGTGGCAATGATCGGCGGCGCCATCTTCGGCTTTCAGCTCGGCACCTGGTTCTCGGTGGCCATGATCGGGTTCGCAGGCGTTGCGGTGCTCTACGACACCTCGAACATCATTCACAATTACCCTGAAGATCGATACGTCGCTGCAGCCATGCAGCTCTTCGCCTCGATCGCGCTGATGTTCTGGTATGTCCTGCGCCTAATGATGGGCAACCGCAACTAGTAGCTCATGCTCAGCTAGCCAGTCGCGAACTGGTCCGCAATGCCCGGCGGCGTCAACCGTTAGGTTGACGCCATTCTGGTTAACCCACCCATGTACGGCGAAAGTACCGACGGAATTGCAACGCTGCCGTCTTCCTGCTGATAATTTTCGAGTACCGCGACCAGAGCGCGGCCGACGGCGACTCCCGAACCATTGAGCGTGTGAACCAGTTCAGGCTTGCCCGTGGCCGGATTCCTCCACCGCGCCTGCAATCGCCGTGCCTGGAAGGATTCACAATTACTGCATGAAGAAATCTCGCGATACCGTTGTTGCGAAGGCAGCCAGACCTCAAGATCATAGGTCTTAGCCGCACTGAAGCCGGTATCGCCCGCGCACAGCGCGAGCACGCGATACGGCAGTTCCAAGTCCCGCAGCACCTTCTCGGCATGTCCGGTGAGTTCCTCGAGCGCCAAGTAAGAATCTTCGGGACGCACGATGTGCACCAATTCCACTTTGTCGAATTGATGCTGGCGAATCATGCCGCGCGTATCCTTGCCCGCTGCGCCCGCCTCCGATCGAAAGCAGGGTGAGTGCGCCACAAACTTGAGCGGCAGCCCTTCGGGCGCGAGGATTTGGTCGCGAACCAGGTTCGTCAGCGGCACTTCGGCCGTGGGAATCAAGTAGAAGCCGGGATCGCCGCGCACGGCGAATAAGTCTGATTCGAATTTCGGCAATTGTCCGGTGCCCTGCAGAGCCGTGCCATGCACTAGGTAGGGCACGTAGGCCTCGCGATAACCATGATCGGCAACGTGCAGATTGAGCATGAATTGAGCGAGAGCGCGGTGCAGCCTCGCCATGTTTCCGGTCAGCACCGCGAACCGCGCTCCGGAGATTCGCCCGGCAGCCTCGAAATCCATGCCCAGCCGCTCACCGAGGGCCACATGATCCTTAGGTAAGAACTCGAATTGCCGTGGAACCCCACAGCGCCGCACCTCCACATTGGCAGCCTCGTCTCGCCCTTCTGGAACACTGGAGTGCAGGACATTGGGCAGCCCCAGCTGCAAATTCGACACCTCGGCTTGAATCGCCTCGAGCCGCTTTTCAACTCCCTGCAGTTGCTCGGCCAAGGACTCGCCCACCACCAGCAAGGCACCCGCATCCTGACCCTTGGCCTTGGAGTGCCCCACGGCTTTGGCGTTGGCATTGCGCTCGGCGCGCAGCCTATCGGACTCGATCTGCACGGCCTTGCGCTGCTCTTCCCATGCGGCGAAGGCCGCGACGTCGAGTACGAAGCCGCGTCGCTCGAGTGCGGTGGCGACTCCCGTCAAATCGCTGCGCAGCAGCTTCGGGTCGAGCAAGTTAAATTCCTCAGGTATGAAACGGGACTATTGTAGGCCAACGCGCGGGATCACGATCAACCGCCATCGCGCGATTTGCGATCGCGATCGCGCCGCGCGCCGAGCGCCTCGCCGATCTTGATCTCCAGCCCGCGCGCCGCCGGCACATAGTAGCGCCGCTCCGGCATGTCGTCGGGGAAGTAGCGCTCCCCCGCAGCGTAGCCGCCGGGTTCGTCATGCGCATACCGATAACCCTTGCCGTAGCCGATTTCTTTCATCAAGCGCGTCGGCGCGTTGCGCAGATGCAGGGGCACCTCGAGCGAACCCAAACTCGCGGCGTCTGCGGTCGCCGCCTTGTACGCCGTGTAGACGGCGTTGCTCTTGGCCGCACACGCCATGAACACAATGGCCTGGGCGATGGCCAGCTCTCCTTCCGGACTGCCCAAGCGTTCATATACCGCGCACGCTTCCAAGCTCATAGTGAGCGCCCGCGGATCGGCATTGCCGATGTCTTCGCTCGCCATGCGCAGCGCGCGCCGCGCGATGTACAGAGGGTCGCAGCCTCCGGCCAGCATCCGGCACAGCCAATAGAGCGCGGCATCTGGATCGCTGCCGCGAACCGATTTGTGCAAGGCTGATATCTGGTCGTAGAAGTTCTCGCCGCCCTTGTCGAAACGCACATAGGTGCTGCCGATCACGGCGCGCATGGTATCGGTGTCCAGCCCGCGTCCTGCGTCCCGCGGCGAGCTCAAATCCGCGGCGGTTTCCAACAGATTGAGCATGCGCCGCGCATCGCCGTCGGCTGCGGCCACCAATAACTCACGGGCCCCGGCATCGATTTGCAGCTTCAGTTTGCCCAGGCCCCGCTCCGTATCCCGCAATGCGCGATCGAGCAATTTGCCGAGGTCGTCGGCATCGATGGACTTAAGCACATACACCCGTGCCCGCGACAGCAGCGCATTGTTGACCTCGAAGGACGGGTTCTCGGTGGTCGCACCGACGAAAATCAAAGTGCCATCCTCGACATAGGGCAGGAAGGTGTCCTGCTGCGCCTTGTTGAAGCGATGTACTTCATCGAGAAACAGCACCGTGTCGCGCGTGCCGCGCAAGCCGCGCGCCTGCTCCACCACCGCGCGGATGTCCTTGATGCCGGCCAGCACCGCCGACAGCGCGATGAATTCGGCGTGCGCGCCGGTAGCCACCAAACGCGCCAAGGTGGTTTTGCCGGTTCCGGGCGGGCCCCACAAAATCATCGAATGTGGGCGGCCGGACTCCAACGCGCGGCGCAGCGGCGCACCCGCTCCCAACAAATGCGCTTGACCCACGTACTCATCGAGAGACTGTGGACGCAGTCGATCGGCCAGCGGGCGATACGTGCCGTCGCTGCCAGTCACTTGCCGCCGCGTCCGATCACATCGACTCCCGGCGGCGGCACGAAAGAGAACAGATCCGCTGCCAAGGGCAGGTTGCGTTTCGAGTTGGAAAAGGTCAGCTGCGTGATCTGATTGAGCTTGTCGGCAAGGAACATCGACCGCAATTCACCCTTGTCGAAACCGATGCGCACTAGCTGAAAATCCGTGTCCGGGTGCTTTGGCACCAGCTGGAACCACTGCAGCCCCGCGCTCGGCGGCAGGGCGGTGACGTTGAACTGAGTGCTGACCGATGCATTGCCCGACAGCAGGCTGGCGGGAGTGCCCGCGAGACCGGTGTCCATATCACGCACATTGGCTTGCGCGAGATCCTTGTCGTAAAACCAAATTTGCTTGCCATCCGCCAACACCAGTTGTTCGGATGGCTGCGAATAATCCCAGCGAAACCTGCCCGGCCTTTGCAAGTAAAGCCGGCCCGCCGCGCTGCGCAGGACATTGCCGTGGCCATCGTCGATGGTCTGAGTGAAATCGGCGGCCCAGGTGGCGAGACCGTTCAGGTACTTCTCGACGTCGGTGGCGGGCGATGCGGATAGCGCGACACTGAAGAACACCGCCAGCAACATCAGCCTGGCGGCAGCCATAGTCGGCCTCGATAGCGCGACGGTACGTATGCCGGCAGCGGTTCTGCGCCACGATGCAAGGGTCCGGCCCCACGGCGCGAGTTTTTTGGCTGTCATATGCTCATTCCTCGGGCGGCGCGGCCCCATAAATCTCGCGGGCCCCATTGGACTGCAACGGCCCCACCAAGCCGGCAGCTTCCATAGCTTCCACCAGGCGCGCCGCGCGGTTGTAGCCGATCTTTAGGCGGCGCTGCACACCGGAGATGGAAGCCTTGCGCGTCTCAGTGACGATGCGCACTGCCTCGTCGTACAGGGGATCGGCCTCGGCATCGCCGCTGCCCTCGCCGCTTTCCTCCTCGTCCGACGGAAATCCGGGAATCGGATTGCGCGGACCTTCCAGAATTTCGTCGATGTAGACCGGCGGTGAGGTGGACTTCAGCCCCCCGACCACACGATGCACCTCTTGATCGGATACGAAGGCGCCATGCACTCGAGTCGGAATGGAGGTACCGGGAGGCAGGTACAACATGTCACCGTGGCCGAGCAGGGACTCCGCACCGCTCTGATCGAGAATGGTGCGCGAGTCCACTTTGGCGGACACCTGGAATGCGATACGGGTCGGGATATTGGCTTTGATCAGCCCGGTAATGACGTCCACCGACGGACGCTGTGTGGCCAGAATGAGATGGATGCCGGAAGCCCGGGCCTTCTGTGCCAATCGCGCAATCAGTTCCTCGACTTTCTTGCCGACTATCATCATGAGATCGGCCAATTCGTCGATGATCACCACAATGAAGGGCAGAGACGTCAGATCCGGCACGTCTTCCGCGACCACACCGGGAACCCCCTGTGCGATTTTCTGCATGCGGATTGGATCTTTGATGGGCTTACCCGCGTCCGCAGCATCTTTGACTTTGCGGTTGAAGCCGCCGATGTTGCGCACGCCCAGCATGGACATGAGTTGGTAGCGCCGCTCCATTTCGGCGACGCACCAGCGCAGGGCGTTTGCCGCCTGCTTCATGTCCGTCACCACCGGCGACAGGAGATGAGGAATGCCCTCGTACACCGAGAGTTCCAGCATCTTCGGGTCGATCATGATCATGCGCACATGTTCCGGAGTCGCCTTGTACAAAAGGCTTAAGACCATGGCATTGATGCCCACCGACTTACCGGAACCCGTCGTGCCCGCAATCAGCAAGTGAGGCATGCGCGCAAGATCGGCGACGATGGGTACGCCGCCGATGTCCTTGCCCAGCGCCAATGCCAGCGGCGAGCTGACGTCGTCATAGGGCTTGGATTTGATGATCTCGCCAAGGGTGACGATCTCGCGTTTCTCGTTGGGTATCTCCAGCCCGACGACCGACTTGCCGGGTATGATTTCCACGACACGGACGCTGATGGCGGACAGAGCCCGGGCAAGATCCTTCGACAGATTGCTGATTTGGCTGACCTTGACCCCTGCCGCCGGCCGCAATTCGAAGCGGGTAATGACGGGGCCCGGAAATACCGCGACCACCTCGGCTTCGACGCCGAAATCGCGCAGCTTAAGCTCTACCAGGCGCGACATCGCCTCCAGCGCTTCGTCGGAGTACGACTGCTCGCGCGGGCCCGCCTCATCGAGCAGGGACAATGCAGGCAGTTCGCTCGACTTAGGCGCATCGAACAGCGGCACCTGCCTCTCGCGCTCGACCCGATCGCTCTTCATCGGCACGGGCGCGGCCGCCTCGATTCGCGGCGGCGGCCGGCTCGCTACTTTTTTCTGCTCCTCACGCACGACTTCTTGGCGCGCCTGCTTGCGCTGCTGGCCCGAGGCTAGTTCGCGGCGCTGCTCGATTCGCGTGCGGGTCCAGTCGATGGCTTTAAGCACCCATGCACCGAGCTGGTCCATGATCTCGAACCAGGAGACGCTCAAGGTAAGCGCCACGCCGGCCAGCCAAAGCCCCAGCAGCAGCAGGGTCGCACCCAGAAAACTCAAACCGTGCGCACTGCCCCGCCCGGCCAGCTCCCCGAGCACGCCCCCCGCGCTGTTCGGCAGTGCGGACCCGTCCCAGTGCAGAGTGGCCAGCCCGCAGCTCGTGACCAGGGTCAGGGCGAATCCCGCGCCGCGCAGCAGGGTATTGATGCGCGAGCGAGCATCCGGGAGCGCCTGCTCCTTGTGCACCAGCCAGCCTGCATAGGCCAACATCACAGGAAACAAATAGGCTGGCCGGCCGAAGAGGAACAGGAAAAATCCGGCAAGCCAGGCGCCCACGGGACCGATCCAATTACTGACCGCTTGCCCCGGCTCCCCGGTATCCCAGAATCCCGGATCGTGGGGTCGATAGGAAAGGAGCGCCAGCAGCAATATCAGCGCAAGTGCGGCCGATACCCACAGCGTACCTTCGCGTAAGGATCGAGCGACAGCCGCGGAGAGCGCGCTCTTCTGCTTGGTTTTCTTAGGCTGAGCGTCGTCAGTCAAATCTAGACCTTTTATGATATTAACTTCTTAACTAATTGAATAATATGTAATAGTACCCCAGTTCAACATGGCCTTGATTGAACTGGCTGGCGCCCACAGATTTACTTACCATGAGCTGATAAAGATATTCAGAAGAGAGGCAAATTATACATGAGCGCCCACAGGCACAGTCCACTCCTCATCCTGGGGTCGGGTCCCGCAGGTTACTCCGCCGCCGTGTACGCGGCGCGGGCTAACCGTCATCCCCTCCTCATCACCGGTTTGGAGCAGGGTGGCCAACTCATGACCACCACCGACGTGGACAATTGGCCCGGCGATGTCGAACACCTCCAAGGGCCGGCCCTGATGGACCGCATGCGGCGGCACGCCGAACGGTTCAACACCGACATCGTTTTCGACCATATCAATCGCGTTGAATTGGGTAAACGCCCGTTTCGCCTGTTCGGCGACAACGGCGAGTACACCTGCGATGCACTCATCATCGCCACCGGCGCCTCAGCGAAGTACCTGGGCCTGCCGTCCGAGGAGACTTTCCGCGGCAAGGGAGTGTCGGCCTGCGCGACCTGCGACGGCTTTTTCTATCGCGGCAAGGCGGTGGCGGTGGTCGGCGGAGGCAACACCGCCGTGGAGGAAGCTCTGTACCTCACCAATATCGCCTCGCACGTGACCCTGGTGCATCGTCGCGACAAGTTGCGCGCGGAAAAGATATTGCAGGATCGTCTGTTCGCTCTCGAATCGGCCGGCAAGGCTTCCATCGTCTGGAATCACGCCGTGGATGAGATACTCGGCGATGACCGCGGAGTGACCGGTGCGCGGCTTAGCGCCGTGTCGGGCGGGGCGAGCCGCTCCATTGCCGTGGACGGGGTGTTCATTGCCGTGGGCCACCAACCCAATACCCAGCTATTCGAAAACCAGCTGGAGATGCGCGGCGGCTACATCCTGGTCAAGGGCGGCAGCGAGGGCGAGGCAACGGCCACCAGCATCGCGGGCGTATTCGCTGCCGGCGACGTGGCCGACCATGTGTACCGACAAGCCGTCACCTCGGCAGGCACCGGCTGCATGGCCGCTCTCGATGCCGACAAGTATCTGGAGCGGGCTGAGGTCCAGCCCTTCGTAGAACCGCGCGTTCAACACGCGTGATCCTGTGAACGTGCGTGTACTTTCCAGCATCGCGCAGATCGACGCGGCGAGTTGGAACTCCCTGCTAGGGGAGGGCCAGCCCTTCCTACGCCACGAGTTTCTACTGGCGCTGGAGGAGTCCGGCTGCGCCGTGCCGCAAACCGGGTGGTCGCCGCGGCACCTGGTGATCGACGATGCGAAAGGCATCCCAGTCGGCGCCATGCCCTTGTTCCGCAAGGGCCATTCGCGCGGCGAATTCGTATTCGATTTTTCCTGGGCCAATGCCTACGCGCAGCACGGGCTGCCCTACTACCCGAAGCTACTATCCGCGGTGCCGTTCACTCCAGTGCGCGGACCGCGTCTTCTCATAAGCCCTCAGGCTAACGCCACGCTCGTATCCGACCTATTGATCAAGTCGGCGATCGACTACGCGCGCAGCGAGCAGCTGTCATCCTGGCATGTGCTGTTCCCCACGAACGACACATCCGAGCGCTTGAGGTCGGCGGGATTGATCCTGCGCCGCGACTGCCAGTTTCACTGGTTCAACCAGGGCTATGAGTCGTTCGATGCCTTTCTCGCCACGTTTACCGCCGAGAAGCGTAAAAAGGCCAAGCGCGAACGCCGGCGAGTCGCCGAGGCCGGCATAGTATTCGACACTCTGCACGGCAGCGACATGGACGATGCACTGTGGGACACGGTGTATGCCTTCTACGCAGACACCTTCTACCGCCACGGCCATGACCCCTACCTGAATCTGGATTTTTTCAAGCGAGTGGCCGCGACCATGCCGGAACGGCTGATGCTCAAGCTGGCGCGCATCGGCGCCGAGCATATCGCGGTTGCCGTATTCTTCGTCGGCGACAATGCCCTATTCGGCCGCTACTGGGGCGCAGCAGGCAACTACCACAGCCTGCATTTCGAGACCTGCTACTACCAAGGAATCGAATACTGCATCGCGAAGAAATTACAGCGTTTCGAGCCGGGAACTCAGGGCGAGCACAAAGTGCCTCGAGGTTTCGTGCCGACGCTCATGAGTTCGGCGCACTACGTCGTCGATAAACGGTTTGCCGCGGCCATTCGAGATTTTGCGGCCCGCGAGGCCCGGGGCGTCGACACTTACGCGGCCGCGGTCAATGAGCATGTGCCCTACCATCGTGCGCCCGATGAGGAATTGCAGCTCTGAGCAGACTCATATGGTTGGGCGAACACGCTGACCCCGACTGGTTTCCGCCCGTGGAGCATGCTCTGCGCGAGCCCTCCGGGTTGCTCGCGGCCGGCGGCGACTTGAGCCCGGCGCGGCTGCTGGCGGCGTACGAACGCGGCGTGTTCCCCTGGTATTCCACGCAACAACCGATACTGTGGTGGTCGCCGGATCCGCGCATGGTCTTGTTTCCAGAGGAATTCAAGTGTTCGCGCAGCTTAGCTAAGACTCTGCGCAATGGTCCGTACACGACACGGGTCGACCACGCCTTCGGCGCCACCATACGCGCCTGTGCGGCTCCGCGCCGCGGAGGGCCCGACACTTGGTTGAACAAGGACATGATTGCCTCTTACGAGCAATTGCACGAGCTGGGGTTCGGTCACTCTATCGAAACCTACGAGGCCGGCCAACTGGCGGGCGGCCTTTACGGCATACAGCTCGGTCAGATATTTTTCGGGGAATCCATGTTCAGCCTGCGCAGAGATGCGTCCAAGGTGGCGCTGGCACGCCTGATCCAGGAGTGCCGCGCACGCGACATCCAGCTCGTGGACTGCCAGGTGGCCAGTGAACACCTGGCTTCCTTGGGCGCCCGAGATGTCTCACGCAGCCAGTTTGTGGGCTTATTGCGCCGTTTTGCCCGTCGGCAGCCCAGCGGCCGCTGGGCCCCCGCCGCCGCGTAAATTGCATTAACAGGGTGCTTTATGCACAATGCGCCCGGTTTCCCGCATACCACAAGGACGCATGTCAAAAGTAGAGGCAATTCAATTCGAGGGTGAGGTCGTCGAGACCCTGCCCAATACGACGTTTCGCGTCAAACTCAAGACCGGCCACCTAGTCACCGCCCATATTTCAGGCAAGATGCGTAAAAACTACATCCGTATTTTGACCGGCGACCAGGTTACCGTCGAAATGACCCCTTACGACCTGACCAAGGGCCGCATCGTATACCGCGGCCGCTGAGCTCGAGCCGCCGCGACAATTCTTGCCTTAGGTCAGCTCCAATACCCGTATTGTTCGTCGCTGTGGACACCCAGAAGGGGGTAGGTACGCACTGAAGGGCTATGTTCCGTCACTTTTCCGGTACTAGCTCTCGTGCGACAACAGTGCCGGCTGATCCGCAGCGCGAGTGTCGAGTTTGAGTTTCTCGCCATCCTCGCTCAAG
Organism: Gammaproteobacteria bacterium; assembly: GCA_025357835.1. Lineage (GTDB taxonomy): Bacteria > Pseudomonadota > Gammaproteobacteria > Steroidobacterales > Steroidobacteraceae > Bog-1198. The sequence goes on along the minus strand of JANYLM010000085.1, from coordinate 2,467 downwards.
GTCACTTCCACGTGCCCGCCGTTGACGAGTTTGCCGAACAATAGCTCTTCTGCCAGCGGACGTTTGATGAACTCTTGTATGACCCGAGCCATCGGCCGCGCACCCATCTTCGGGTCGTAGCCGCGCTTGGCTATCCAGCGGCGCGCCGGCTCATCCACGGAAATCGATACGTGCTTCTGCTCGAGCTGGGCTTCGGCCTCGATCAAGAGCTTGTCCACCACCCTCTCGATGGTGTCCTGATCCAGGCTGGCGAATTGAATGACCGAGTCCAAGCGATTGCGAAATTCCGGTGAAAACAAGCGTTTGATCGCCTCCATTGCATCCGGAGCGGTATCCGAGTGTGTGAATCCGATGCTGGGTCGGCTCATTTCCAACGCCCCCGCATTAGTGGTCATCACGATGATTACGTGACGGAAATCCGCCTTGCGACCGTTATTGTCGGTGAGCGTGCCGTGGTCCATCACTTGTAGAAGCAGGTTATATACGTCCGTGTGCGCCTTTTCGATTTCATCCAGCAGCAATACGCAGTGCGGGTGTTTGGCGATGGCCTCAGTCAATAGCCCGCCCTGATCGAAACCGACATAGCCGGGAGGTGCGCCGATGAGGCGCGACACCGTATGCCTCTCCATGTATTCGGACATGTCGAAGCGCACGAATTCCACGCCCATGGCGAGGGCTAACTGACGGGTCACCTCGGTCTTGCCCACGCCGGTGGGACCTGAGAACAGGAACGATCCCACAGGCTTGCGCTGATCGCCCAGCCCCGAGCGCGACATCTTGATGGCGGATGACAATGCTTCGATGGCCTTGTCCTGACCGAATATGGTCAGTTTCAAATTGCGCTCTAGGTTCTTGAGCACGTCGCGATCCGATAGCGACACATTCTTCGGCGGAATCCGCGCGATGCGCGCCACCACGTTCTCGATTTGCGTGACGGTGACGCTCGTGGCGCGATTCGCGACAGGCTGCAGCCGCAAATTGGCGCCCGCCTCGTCGACGACGTCGATGGCCTTATCCGGCATATGCCTATCGTTGATATGCCGTGCCGCCAGTTCGGCGGCCGCGCGCAGCGCATCGTCCTCATACTTGATGCCGTGATGCTCTTCGTAGCGGGTTTTGAGCCCGCGCAGAATGTCCACCGTATCCTGAACGGATGGCTCGCTTATGTCGATCTTCTGGAAACGGCGCGCCAGCGCATGATCCTTCTCGAAGATCCCGCGATACTCGTTGTACGTGGTCGAGCCGATGCAGCGCAGGTCGCCGTTGGCCAAGGCGGGCTTGATCAGGTTCGACGCGTCCATCACGCCGCCCGATGCCGCACCGGCGCCGATGACGGTGTGAATTTCATCGATGAACAGTATGGCGCCCGGCTGCTTCTTGACTTCGGCAAGCACCGCTTTGAGGCGCTTCTCGAAATCGCCTCGATACTTAGTGCCTGCGACCAGCGAGCCCATGTCCAGCGAATAGATGGTGGCGTCCAACAGTACGTCGGGCACCTGGTTCTCGACGATCATGCGGGCCAGCCCCTCGGCGATCGCCGTCTTGCCCACGCCGGCTTCGCCAACGTACAAGGGGTTGTTCTTGCGTCTGCGGCACAGGATCTCGATGGTGCGCTCCACCTCGAGCTTACGGCCAATCAGGGGATCGATCTTGCCCTTGCGCGCCGACTCGTTCAGGTTGGTGGCATATTTCTCGAGGGCATTGCCGCTGCCGTCGCCCTCGCGCTCGGCGTCGGGAGAGGTCCCGCCCTCCTCGCGTTCGCTGCGCTCCTCGCCACCGGCCTTCGACAGGCCATGGGCGATGAAATTAACCACGTCCAGGCGCGACACGTCCTGCATGCTGAGCAGGTACGCGGCGTGCGACTGCTTCTCGCTGAATATCGCCACTAGTACATTAGCTACGGTGACCTCTTTCTTGCCGCTCGATTGCACGTGGAACACGGCCCGCTGCAGCACCCGTTGGAACCCTAAGGTCGGTTGCACGTCTCGATCCTCGCCGGCCGGCAGTCGCGGCGTGGTTTGGTCGATGAATTGCTTCAATTCGGTCTTGAGTTTTGCTGTGTCTGCGCCGCAGGACTTCAAGACCTCCCTGACCTTGGGGGTATCCACGATCGCGAGCAGCAAGTGCTCCACTGTCATGAATTCATGGCGAGCCTCGCGCGCACCGGCAAACGCGTCATTCAAGCAAAATTCGAGTTCTTGACTTAGCACTTTACGCCTCTTCTAGCGTTGCCATCAGCGGATGCTGATGTTGTCGCGCGTACGCGATCACTTGAGCCACCTTGGTCTCTGCGATCTCATAAGTAAAGACCCCACACATGCCTTTCCCCTTGGTATGCACTTCCAGCATAACGCGAGTGGCCTTGGTGCGGTCCATAGCAAAGAAACGTTGCAGGATGTCGACGACGAACTCCATGGGAGTGTAATCGTCATTGATCAGCAGGACTTGGTACAGAGGTGGACGCTTC
>JANYLM010000075.1 GCA_025357835.1 Gammaproteobacteria bacterium | reverse complement strand
TCCGCGCGGATCGCGCCACGTGTCGGGACTGCCGCGCTCGCCGGCCACGGTGGAGAAGCGGACCAGGGTGTCCGTCTCAGTGCCGGGCTGGAACACGGCCGCCTTCGTGTACTTGCTGACGTCCTGGGTGACCTGGAAATGGCCAAAGGCGCCGCCGCCCTTGGCGTGAGGCTGACGCTCCGGGATTCGTTCGCGGTTGAAGTTGGCCATCTGCTCGATCAAGTAATGATCATGCAGAACGATCGGGCCATCCGCCCCGACGGTGAGTGAATGCTCGTCACTGGCGACAGGAATGCCGGCGTCGGTGGTGGTGGGTCTCGTGGGTTTACTGCTCATGCGTTGTTCCTCTTTGCTTCCGAGTTTCGTTGAATACTCTGTGGCGCCAGAATCGGCTGTGTCGACCTATATGTAAAGTCGATTCTAACTTTGAAACTCATAGACACTGACTATCAAACTTTGGAGTATTTCTGAGGGCCCCGTATAACAGCGGGCATTTTCGCGTCCTGTCTGGCGTACCCGCGCGGCGCGTTGAAACGGCAGCATCCAACGAAATTCAGTCGCGACCGATGCTCAGACTGGCTGGTTTGTCAGAACCCGCCGCCCGCCTGATGGCGCCAATCGCGATCCGATGATCATCAACGGCACGAGGGACAGAAACGGTCAGGTCATACCACACGGGGAACGAGTGCCACAACATGACGTGAATCGGAATGAACACAGCGAGGATAACCAAGCCAAGCACCAACGACACGCGCGCCGAGCCTCTCGCTTTTACTTGTGTGGCGATGGTGACGGTTGCCTTTGCCGCTTGGCGCTTCGTCACGAAGATGCTGCCTGGGTTCATTGAACGTAAGCGATTGGATAAGTCCGCCCTTGCCTAGATCAGCGCGGTGTTGAAGGGTAGCATCGCCTCGAAGTCTTCGACGGTTTTGGCTTTTGGTAATTCAGCGAACAAGCGACGCAGATACGCGTGTGGCTCGAGGCCGTTGGCGCGGGCGGTCGAGACGACGCTGTAGAGCGCTGCGCTGGCCTTGGCGCCTTTGACGGTGTCCGCAAAAAGCCAATTTCGCCTTCCAAGTGCAAAAGGACGGATCGCGTTCTCCGCCAGGTTCGTATCGATCGCCAAGCGCGGATCTTCGACATAGCGCACAAGCTTCGGCCACTGCGTGATCAAATAACCCAGCGCCTCGCCGAGTTTACCTGAGGGCATCGTCTCATGCTGCATTTTGGCCGCCCATTCGTGCAAGGAAGCAAGCTGCGGCACGGCTTCTTCCCGGCGGATTCGTGTGCGCCCTTCGTCGTCGAGATCCTTGATCTGACGTTCGATGAGGTACAACGCATCGATGCGCCGCACGGCTTGATGCGCTGCGCTTGCCTGTTTACGCTGCGCGTTGGGCAAGGCTTTAAGTGCCTCGAAAAAGCGTCTCCTCGCGTGCGCGAAACAGCCGACGTGAATGAGGCCGGCGCGTGCACTCACGCCTTCATAGGCCTGATAGCCATCGCTCTGAAGATACCCGCTGCAACCCTCGATCAAACCGTCGGCGACCTTGCCGCCGCGACTCGGATCGTAATCGAAGAGGATGATCCGTTGCTGTTTGGGCCCGGCGACACGGACCCACATCCAGTGCAGCGCGCTCGGTGCCTTGTCGCTGTTGAGCACTTGCACCCGCGTCTCATCGATGCGCACGTAGCCGGAGGATCGCAGTCGCTCGTCCATCAAGTTCAGCAGCGGCTGCAGCGGGACGGTGAGGCCAATCATCCAGGCCGCCTGGGTTGCCCGAGGTAAGCGAACCCCATGCCGCTCGAACATCGCTTCCTGCCGATACAGCGGCAAGGAGTCGACGTATTTGCTGGTCACCAGCTGCGCGAGTAGCCCCGGGGAGGCATTGGTCTTCGGCAGAATGTACTCAGGCAGTGCCGCGGTCTTCACGCACTGCTCGCAACCCGGGCAGGCATACTTGACCCGCACGTGGCGTAGCACCTGGACCTTGGCCGGTACATAGTCGATCTGTTCACTGACATCGGCGCCGATCTCGGCGAGTACGCCGCCGCAGCCGCACTGGCGTTCGGCCGCAGTTAACTCATGACGGATCTCGACCCGCGGTAGATGGGAAGCGAGCTTCGTACGACCGGGCTTGCCGCCGGCCGACTTATCCTCGCGTAGCGGGGTCGCCTTGAGCTCCGGTTCCATGCCGACCGCGTCGGTGATATCGAGCGTGGCCTCGATCTCGTTGAATAGTTCGACCTGGCCAGCAGCGACGCTCAAGCGCTCGCGGCTCGGGCCGTAGGTGTTGGCCTTGAGGACCCGCAGCGCCTCTTCGAGTAGCCGAATGCGTTGGTCGCGCGCCTCGACGCGAGCGCGCAGTTCTGTGATCTGCACTTCCAGCACAGCGCTACGATCGCCCGTGTTTACTGCGGTATCGGCGAGGACGGAAGGGCTCTCCAACATGCTGGTATTATCGCATATGAGAGCTCTCGATACACGAGAATATGCCTATATTTATAGTACTTTGCGCATCTCATCCGACCCGCTTCAACTGCAGCTCGCGATGCCCCTGCGCCCACACATCAAAGCCGTCGAGTAACTGGTTCAGCTCCCCGCCGCTCATCGACACCGTGTCGCCCTCGCTCATCCGCGGCCAGATAAATCGTTGCTGCTCCAAACGCTTGGACCACAGCACAAGGCCATTGCGTTCCCAGTACAAAATCCGGATCCGGTCACGCCGCGAATTGCTGAAAACATACAGCGCCGCCTCGAAGAGGTTGCGCTTCAAGCCTTGCTCGACCAGCAGCGCGAGCGAGGCAGCTTGCTTGCGCAAATCCGTGGGCGCTACACACAGATACACCACGGCCGCCGCGGTCGGGCGAATCATGCCGCCCGCTCCAGAATACCTATCACCTCACCGAGTTGCGCGGCGCCGCCAATCTCGAGCTCCGCACGCCGACCGTTCGTCAACATCACTCGCAGTAACATCGACGCCGAGGGCGGCGACGTGTCGCTCACCGCGACGCGCGCAAATCGCACCGCGGCCTTGCGCTGCTTCACCGTCGCCGCTTTACTCACCGCCGCTGTACCATCGGCCTCTATCCACTGCCCCGTGCGGCGCAGCACACGCCGCCACCGATACGCCGCGTCGGCGTCAAACCCTTCCCGGCGAGCATACTCGGCCATCGAAACCCCGGATCCTTGCCATCGGCGCCAATGTGCAAGCCACATCGCACTCATCGTCGCCCGCTTTTCTTGTGTCAACATGCCGTCCCCCTTCACTTGAGCCCAAGCGACATGTCAACAGAAATCCGAAGTCTACGGCAGGGCGTGCTTACCTAACTTTCAATTACCCACAACTTGCTGATTATTTCTAATGATTTGCAAATTATTCTTGCAAGTGTTTCTTGATGATGAGATACAGATGATCCGTGTGCCACAACACGGTGCTTTATGCCGAACGACCTTGTTCGAAAGCGCCGGCAGACTCGTGTTGCCGACGCAAAATCACCCAACGCGTGGGTTGACCAGGAAGCTGCGGACTGCGAGTTCAAGGATGAGCGACTGGGCAAGCGATTCCGCTCATTGCTCGCACAGTTGTCCTCAAGTCCGGGCGACAGCATTCCGCTGGTCTGCCAAGACTGGGCGAACACGAAGGCCGCATACCGATTTTTCGACAACGATCGAGTCAGTGAAGCGGAGATTCTCGGCGGTCATTTTAATGCGACGCGCGATCGGGCAGCTGCAACTGATGGACCGATTCTCGTGATGCATGACACGACGGAGTTTACTTACCAGCGAGAAGATATCGATGCAGTTGGCAAGACGCGTATCAATATCGCGGGCGGTCGTCCAGACGGACGGCCGAGGTACTACACCGGTTGCGGGATTCTGATGCACTCGAGCCTGGCAGTGACGACCGAAGGACTTCCTCTGGGCCTCACCGCGATTAAATTCTGGTCGCGCAAGAAATTCAAAGGTTCAGATGCGCTGAAGAGAAAGATCAACCCCACTCGGGTACCGATTGAGAAGAAGGAGAGCATTCGCTGGCTGGATAACTTGAAACAATCGACAAGCCTTCTGGACGACGCCGCGCGCTGCGTGCATATTGGAGATCGAGAGAGCGATATCTACGAGCTTTTTTGCACGGCGCAGGAAGCCGGCACACAGTTCCTGCTGCGAACCTGTGTGGATCGTCTCGCAGGTGACGGAAAGCATACGATCGCAACCGAGATGGCCGATGTCGATTGCAAGGGACTGCACCGAATTGAAGTGCGCGATCGCCACGGCAAGATGTCCGAAGCAGTCCTGGAGCTTAAGTTCCGACGCATTCTGGTGCAGCCACCGCTGTACAAGCAGCGCCGATACCCGGCATTGGAACTCACGGTGTTGCATGCAACAGAGCGTGGCAAGCCAAAGGGCCGAGATGCGATTGAATGGAAGCTGATCACGAACCTTCCCGTCAACACACGAGCGCAGGCAATCGAGAAACTCCAGTGGTACGCGTTGCGCTGGAGGATAGAGGTTTTCCACAAGATACTTAAATCCGGTTGCCAAGCTGAGCAGTCGAAGTTGCGAACCGCAGAACGGCTCGTCAATCTACTGGCGACGTTCTGCATCTTAAGCTGGCGCATCTTCTGGCTGACGATGCTCAATCGAGCAACGCAAACCGCCAAGGCTGGGCTGGCATTCACGCCGCTGGAAATCCAAATCCTGCATCGACTCGCGCCGGACAGTCGATCCGGCTCATCCGCCTCCCGCACGCTCAAGTCCTGCCTGATCCAGCTCGCGTGCCTCGGCGGCTATCTGAACCGTGCCAA
>JANYLM010000057.1 GCA_025357835.1 Gammaproteobacteria bacterium | reverse complement strand
GGCGCGCGGCGGCACTCTGCTCGATGGGCCCACGCAGGCAGCGGTCGCGGCCTGTAAAATCACGACAGGCGCGGGCAAAATTCCGTTCATCTGCTTCGACTTGGCGGGTGGGGGCAATATTGCCGGGTCCAATGTGCTGGTCGGGGGCCCGAAAGGGCAGCTCGATTTCCTCTCGGTCGCCGGCTACAGCAAGCTCGGACTGCCCGGCACCATGGTGCCGAACCCCAGCACTGCTGGAAATTTCATCGACAGCACCTTTGGGCTGCGGTTTCATTCGGACAGCGCGCACTTGCGCGGCATCAAGGCCCGGGTCAAGACTGCAACGGCTATGGCGAACACCTCGGGCACGGTTATCCCGGCCTTGTCGCAGAACGACACCAATGTCAATCCGCATAATCCCATGTACGGCATTTATGCCTATGGTGCGCGCGGCGGGCTACTGGATTTGATCGGCTCCACCAGTTCAATGTCGGGTGGAAGTTCCATGGCGCCCATGACCATGATGATACCGAGTGCCACGCCGGTGAAAATTTCCAGCTCCAGCGACAGCAAGGGGCTCGTCAGCACGGGACAACTGACCACTCTGTTGCCGCCCTTGCCCGACGGTACAAACCCCGACGTCGTCAATGTCATGGAGTCCATGAAGCGCATCAGTGACGCCAAGTATTCTCAAGTGAAGGCATATGATACGAGTACCGTAGCCGGCACGGCGTTGAATACGGCAGCACTGGGGCCCAACGGAGTCCAGGCCTGCGGCTATACCAAGTCGGCCTATGTGGTCGATAAGTACGGCAGCCCGTCCGCAGTGAATCCCGACGTCGACCCCAATATCGTGGGACCGAGCGGTATTTTTAACGCGGCCGAATACCAGGCCAACTCGGACTATCAGAAAACCGCCGCGGTCATGAAGCTGGTGATTGACGGTAATGCCGCCGCCGGCACCATTGAAATGGGCGGCTTCGACTATCACTCGGGCAACCGCGTCGACGGCGAGGACAAGGATTTCAACGTCGGCAATTGCATCGGCGCCTGTTTGGAGTATGCCGCGCGCGTCAACAAGCCAGTCATGATCTACGTGTTCACCGACGGTTCGCTGGCGAGCAGCGGCATGATTGACAGCTCGGTCGGCGGCCGCGGCAAGGGTGTGTGGACCGCGGACAACCAAAACGTCGCCGCCACGTACTTCCTGGTATTCGATCCCAAAGGCAAGCCGCTCTCGGCGCAAAACAATCCTGAGATGAGCTTGCAAATCGGGAATTTCAATGCGGACGGTTCGCTCAACACCTCGGGCAGTCCGGCGGGCAACAACGTGTTTAATCTGGTGCAGATGGTGGTACTCAACTACATGGCGTTGCATGGTGTCGGCGCTTCGGCGGCGTTTCCGAGTCTTTATCCGGCGCCGAACTTGAATAACACCTTGGGTACCGGCGCCGCGCTGGATGCGCTGATCGCGTATCAGCCGCTGGCCAGCCTGGTGAACGGCAAGGTTACCTAGTCGCGCGGGCGACGCCTCTGGTTCGCGAATCGTCGACGACACAGCTCCGCGTTGTCATCCTGCAGTGACGGCGACGGGCTGCAACACTGGCCGATGTCTCATTCCAGAGACATACGCGCGCCCGTTGCATCGCTTGTACCGTATAGGTTCACGAGCATCGAGCCGCGTCTCGACGAATTTCTATGAATGTGCGCCAAGTCATACAGAAATCTGGCAAAGCAGCAGGTGGCGCGTTGACACTTTGGCTCGCATCTGCGATTTTGCATAATATCTGATCAGGGCAAACTCGCTGAAAGGTGGGGGCTCAAAGGACATCACCGCATGGGTAGAGTATTGCTTGCCGGCGGCCTGATTATGGGCGCCGTCTTGGCCTTCCCGTCAATCGCGGCTGCGCCCACGTTGGTGGGCAAGCCGGCGCCTGACTTCGTGTTGAAGGCCATGGATGGCAAGAATCTGCGCATGTCCGAATTTCGCGGCCAAGTGGTCATGGTAAATTTCTGGGCGCGATGGGCCGGCGACTCGCGGCAGGAGATGCCGGCTCTGGACCGAATCAACACCACTTATAACCGAGCCGGTTTGGTGGTGCTCGGTGTCTCGGTCGACGAGGATCTGGACCGCGCGCGCGAGTTCGCGGGCGCCATGAAGGTGTCTTATCCCATCATGTTCGACACCGGTGCGGACCTCGGTCGAGACTACTTACTGCAAAAAATGCCCATGACCATTCTGGTGGATCGTGCGGGTGTCGTACGGTTCGTCAATGTTGGCTTCAAGCGCGGCGATGAGAGCGCTTATCTTGATCACATTCGCGAATTGTTACGCGAGTAAACGATAGGTCAGTTATGAATTTCAAGCATCGAGTTATGTCGATTATTGCGCGCGGAACGCTGCTGGCCTGTGCCGGGGCGGCGCTGGCCGCGCCTGCTGCTGCCACACCGACAGCCGCGTCGCCGACAGCCACGGCAACCGCGACCTCGGCTTCCACCGTCACGCCCGC
>JANYLM010000036.1 GCA_025357835.1 Gammaproteobacteria bacterium | reverse complement strand
ACGGGCGTCTACTGCGTATTCCGGCGATGGCGGACAGCTGATCCGGGGATGACGGACAGTGTCGGAGCGAAGCGACGCAAGCCTGTTGATTAGATATCAGACTGTCCGGCATCCTTCAAGTCAGGACGCGGTTTTCGCATTGATTCGTCGGAGGCGACCTCGATGCGATGGGCATTGTGAACGAGGCGGTCCATGATCGCGTCGCCGACTCGCCCGCCACCGAGGTATTCGTGCCAGTCGCTCACCGGGAGCTGCGAGGTGACGATGGTGGAGCCGGTGCCGTATCGTTCCTCGAGCGCCTCGAGCAGATCCTGCTTTTGTTGGTCGGTCAGGCTTGCAAGACCGAGGTCATCGATGATCAGCACGGAGAGTTTGGCGAGACGCTTGAGCAAGCGGTCATAGATGCCCTGGGCTCGAGCCTGCACGAACTGGTTTAGCAGCGTCGGCAGGCGCACGTAGTGTGTGGCGAAGCCTGAGCGGCAGGCGTGATTGCCGAAGGCTTGAGCCAGGAAGCTCTTGCCCGAGCCGGATGGCCCGATGATGAGGATGCTTTGATGAGCGCCGATCCATCGGTTCTGGGCCAACTCGAGGATCTGGTCTTTGCGCAGACCCCGCGGAGTCGCGTAGTCGATGCTCTCGATCGCGGCGGCGCGCTGTTTGAACTTGGCGATCTTCAGGCGGGATGTCAGCTTGCGGTTTTCGCGATACAACCATTCGTCATCGACGAGTAGCCCCAAGAACTCGGCCTTACTCAGACTCTGGTGGTCACGCCGCTCGAGGCGCTCCTTGATGGCCGCGGCCATACCGAACATTTTCATGGCGATCAACTTGTCGTACGTTTGTTCCAGCAACATTGAGAAGTACTCCTTCAGGGTGTTCAAAAAACGATCAGCAATCACAGAAAAGCAGGGATTTATGGGTATTTAGCGTTCAACCTCCTTTGGCGTCATCCAGTCTGTCAGTGGTAGTAGCGTCGCCCGCGGACGTTGACAGCACCGAGGTTTGCGCCGCGATCCGGTGCCGGCGGCCGCTCGGTCGAGGTCACGCTTTCCATCCGCTGCTTGAGCATGGTCTTGATGGTGCGGTAATGCGGGGAGCGGATATCGAGCGCGCGGGCGCAGGCGAGTTCGAGCCGATCGGCGCCGAACTTGCGCGACAAGCGCAAAATACCGAGCGCCGAGCGGTAGCCTTGCTCTGGATGCGGTTTGCTGCGGATGACGTGTTCGATGACGGTGGCGGTATGCGCACCGATGCTGCGGCCCCAGTCGATCAGCCGCGACGGCGTCCATTCCAGGTGCGCCCGGTGCGAGGCGGGTCGATGCTCTGGATGCGTGCTGTAATCGTACTTGACGAAGCTGCGCACGTGGCTGGTGACGCGCTTTCCCTTCAGGAGGAGCTCGATCGTGTGCTGGGTCGAGCGGCACCACAGGGTCTCGCCGACCAAGGTGTACGGCACGCTGTAGAAATGCTCATCGAAGCTGATGTGGTAATCGATGTTCACGCCGACCTGCTTCCACTCGGCGTACTCGTAGGGACGCGCGGGCAGCGGCTTCAATGCCGGGCGATCGAGCCGCTCGTAGAGTTGTCGGCGGGACTGCTTGACGTGGCGCATGACGCGATCGTTGAGCTTGACCAGCAGCTCTGCGATGGCAGCGTTCAGATCTTCGAGGTGATAGAATCGGCGGTGACGCAAAGCCGCTAAAATCCAGCGTTGCGCGACGAGCACCGCCGCCTCTACCTTGGCCTTGTCGCGCGGCTTCCTCACGCGCGCGGCGATGATACAAGTTCCGTAATGCTCGGCGAGTTCGCGGTATGAGGGGTTGATCTCTGCTTCGTAACGATCGGGCGTGGTGATGCCGGAGCGCAGGTTGTCAGGCACAGTGATCGCGCTGACGCCATTGAAAAACTCGTACATGCGCGCATGGCAGTCAAGCCATAGCGGCAACGCTTGCGACAGCGACGCATACGCGAAGGTATAGGAGCTGGCACCGAGTGCGCCGACGAATAGCTCCGTGGGAATGCGCTCGCCGGTGTGCTCGTTGAAGATCGCCAGGCCGTCGCAGTAGTCCACGAAGCTCTTCTCGCCGGCGCGGTGCGGCTGACGCAGCACCACCGACAGGCGCCGCTCGAAGCGCCGGTAGAGCTCGGCAAACTGCGAATACTGGTAGCCCTCGGGATGCTGGGTCTTGTACTCCTGCCACAGCAGGGCGAGCGTCATCTGGTGATCGGCACGAGCCAGTTCCTCACGGATCTTCGTCCAGTCCGGTAGCGGCCGGGTCGACTCGCGCGCCGGTGCACCGCCGGCGTTCGGATACAGCCGGCGCTGCAACTCGTCCTCGTCCATCGAGGCAACCGACTGCCAATCCTCAAGGCCGGCCGCTGCCGCTCGCCGCAGGCAATCGGCCACGGCACTCTTGCCACACCCCACGGTGCGCGCCAGTCGTCGGCAGCTCTCGATGCCGCCGAGCAGGTTCAGCCGCAGAACATCTTTGATCTTTTGCATTGCTAGCCTCTGTTGGGCCATCTCCTCGCTCCTTTGGAGAAAAGAGCGAAGGGTGGCTGAAAACAAAGGCTTGCGTCGAATCATTCCGAGCCCATGCCGGACACCGGTCCGGCATGGCGGACAGCGTTCCGTTCAGGCAGTCAAATCGTCCGCCACCGTGTCGGAAACCTGTCCGTCATCCCGCCGGAACACTGTCCGCCATCACTCCGGAATCCTGTCCGTCATGCCCCGGTACGCGCATCTACGTCGTGCGCGCCTTCGTGAAGCTGCGCGAGTTGCTCGCCTCCAACAGAGAACTTGCGTGCCGCTCCGCATGCCACGGGACGGTCACACGAGCAACCGCGAATCGGGCGTGAGAGATATTTTTCGCCAAAGAGACGTGGTATGGGCACTCGAAAGCATCTAGTGATAATCATGGGGCACCGCGAGCGGTGTGCGAACCGGGGGGGCCGCGCCAAGTTCTCAATCGGAACGTATTACAAGCCACACGACCAGCGCTGCCGCTGGCCCAGCTATGGCTATCGTCGCAAGGGCAAACGAAAAATCCTT
>JANYLM010000028.1 GCA_025357835.1 Gammaproteobacteria bacterium | reverse complement strand
GCCCGCGCGGGGAGCGCGGGCTGCGCTTCGCCGGTCTTGTAGAAAGCCAGGAAATGGTCGCTGGTAGTATCTCGCAGCGCATTGAAGAACCGCCCGCAGCCGCGCGCGTGGCGCCAGCGCTCAGCATATACACCCTTGGTGTTGGTGCGCATGTACAGGAATTTCGCCCATGCCTGATCGTCGAGTTGCGAGGGTTGGATCGGCCGCGCCAAATGAGCCTGGCCGCCATAGGTGAATTCTATTTCCGGTCGCTTACCGCAGTAGGGGCAGATAATGAGCAGCATCGGGAGTCCCGTTCAGTGGGCCACGGCGGCTGCCGCGGCTTCGTCAATCAAGTAGCCGTCGCGGAAACGCTCGATGGTGAACGGTGCATTGATGGGATGCGGCTCGTCCTTTGCAATGGTCCACGCAAAAACATGCGCCGATCCGGGCGTAGCTTTGAATCCCCCGGTTCCCCAGCCGCAGTTGACGTATAGGCCAGGAACCTCCGTCTTGGCAATAATGGGCGAACGATCCGGTGTCACATCGACAATGCCGCCCCAATTGCGCAGCATCCGCAAGCGGCGAAAATTGGGGAACAATTCGCAGATGGCATCCAGCGTGTGAGTGTTGACGTGCAACGCTCCGCGCTGGGTGTACGAGGTGTAGGCATCCGTACCCGCCCCAATGACCAGTTCGCCCTTGTCCGATTGGCTGATATAGGCGTGGATGGTGTTGGACATGACCACGCAGGGAAAAATAGGCTTGATCGGCTCTGAAACCAGCGCCTGCAGAGGATAGCTCTCCAGCGGCACGTGGACGCCGGCCAGCGCCATGATCACGCTGGTGTGACCGGCGGCGGATACGCCGACCTTGCGCGAACGGATTACGCCGCGCGTGGTCTCCAGCGCCTCGACGGCACCGCTGGCATCGCGGCGAATGCCGGTCACCTCGCAATTCTCGATGATGTCGACCCCCAGAGCGTCGGCCGCGCGCGCATAGCCCCAGGCTACGGCATCGTGTCGCGCCGTGCCGCCGCGCCGCTGCAGCGCGGCGCCCAGCACCGGATAGCGAATATTGTCTTCTATGTTGAGCGGCGGACAGAATTCCTTTGCCTGGGCGGGCTCGAGCCATTCATTGTCCACCCCATTGCAGCGATTCGCATGCACGTGGCGCTTGAACACTTGAATGTCATGTACGGTGTGCGCCAGCATCATGACGCCGCGGGGCGAGAACATGACATTGTAATTGAGCACCTGCGAGAGGGTCTCCCACAGCTTCACCGAATGATCGTAGAGCGCGGCGCTTTCATTGAATAAATAGTTCGACCGGATGATGGTGGTATTGCGCCCGGTGTTGCCGCCGCCGATCCAGCCCTTCTCCAGAACGGCGATATTCGTCAATCCATGTTCCTTGGCCAAGTAATATGCGGCGCCGAGGCCATGGCCGCCGCCGCCGACGATGATGGCATCGTAGCTCGCCTTGGGCTCGGGCTTGCGCCATTGCTTCTGCCAACCGCGATGCTGCGAGAGGCCGCGCCAGATCAGCGACAGTGCCGAAAATGATTGCCTGCTCATATCGCTTGCGGCGCCTTAGGCTCTCAAGTCCTTGTTCTCCGGATCATACGGCGAATCGATGAGCACCGTGGCTCGCTTGCGCTCGCCGAGGATCTCGATCTCGATGTCACCGCCCACCGCCGCGAATTCCGGTTTGATGTAACCCAAGCCCAGACTCTTGCGCAGGGCGTGTCCGTAGTAGCCTGCGGTAGCGCGGCCGACGATACTGCCTTGTCGATCGAACAGCGGCTCATTGCCCAGCGGGTCGGCATCCGTGACGCCGTGAACCTCGAAGGTAATGAAGCGATGCGGCACCCCTTGCTTGAGCTGCTTCTCCAGAGCCTCCTTGCCGATGAAGGGACCCTTATTCATGCGCACGAAGCGGTCGAGTCCCGCCTCGTAGGGGGTGTAGTCGGGGGTCAGGTCGCTGCCCCACATGCGATACGACTTCTCCAGACGCAGAGACTCCATGGCGCGCATGCCGGCCATGCCGATGTTGAACTCGGCGCCGGCGGCGAACAATGAGTCGAACAAATGGTGCGCATACTCGATGGGGAAGTGCAGCTCCCAACCGAGCGCACCGACAAAATTCACCCGCAACAGGTACACATCGGTAGCGAGGCCGACTTCGGTTACCTGTCCCGTCAGCCAGGGAAACGCTGCATTATCCAAAGGCGCATCCACCAACTTCGCCAGCACATCCCGTGAACGCGGTCCGGCGACGACGAACACGCCGCGGCTCATGGTCACATTTCTCAAGGTCACGCTGCCGTCCTGCGGCAGCAACCGCTGCAAGTAGTCGCTGTCGTAGCGTTCGGCGGCGCCTGCACTCACCACATAGTAGTGCTGATCGGCGATCTTGGTGATGGTGAACTCGGAACGAATGCCGCCGCGGCGGGTAAGTGCATGGCACAGCGCCATCCGGCCGATCTTGGTCGGAACCTTGTTGGCCACCAAGTTGTCGAGCCAGCCTTCCGCGCCCGGTCCCGTCACTTCGTGCTTGGTGAACGGGGTCAGATCGATGACGCCAACCTGTTCGCGCAAGCGCCGCACTTCATTGCCGACGTGCTCGAAGTAGTTGGAGCGGCGAAAACTCCACTGGTCCTTGGCAGGAACTCCCGGCGGCGCGAACCAATTGGCGCGCTCCCAGCCATAGCGTTGCCCGAAAACCGCACCCATGCGTGCCAGCTTGTCATAGACCGGGCTGGTCTTGGCGGGGCGCGCATCGCCGCGCTCCTCATCCGGAAAGTGAATGACGAATACGTTGCGATACGTTTCCTCGTTCTTTTTCACTACGTAACGCTTGCTGGTGTAAGGACCGTAGCGGCGCGGGTCCGCCGCCATCATGTCGATGCCGGGTTCGCCCTCGACTATCCATTCGGCAAGCTGCCAACCGGAGCCGCCCGCCGCGGTGATACCGAAGCTGTGGCCCTCGTTCAGCCACAAATTGTGGGCGCCCCAGGCGGGGCCGATTAGGGGACTGCCATCCGGTGTATAGGCGATCGGCCCGTTCACGATATCCTTGATGCCGCAAGTTGCCAACGACGGCACGCGACGCTGCGCCGCCTCGACATGCGGCAGTAAGCGCTCCAGATCGCCTTCGAACAGACTCTTGCCGAACCAGTCGGGCACACCATCGGCGAAGCGCGCCGGAGCGCCTGCCTCATAGGGGCCCAATATCCAACCCATGCGCTCCTCGCGCAAATAGTAGGACTGGTCCGACTCGCGCAGCACCGCCAGCTCGCGGCCACCGCCCTGGCGATAGGCTTTCAGCTCGGGCGATTCGTCATACACGATGTACTGGTGTTCGACGGGAATGGACGGCACGTTGATGCCGAACAGGCGTCCCGTTTGTCGCGCATAGTTACCGGTGGCGCAGACCACGTGCTCGGCGACGATGTCGCCCTTATTCGTGGTCAGATGCCACTCTCCCGAGGGCGTGCGCTTCACCGCCGTGACTTCGGTTTGTTCATGGATTTCGGCGCCTCGGCTACGCGCACCCTTGCGCAGCGCCATGGTGAGGTCGGCCGGTGCGATGTGACCGTCATCCGGGTGGTAAAGCGCACCGACGATTTTGGGCGTGTCAGCGCCGTTGCCCAGCTCGACCAAGGGCCATAAGTCGCGCACTTCCTTTGGTCCGATCACCTGGAAGGGCACGCCGATGGTATTCGCGGTGCCGCAGTACTTCTGGTA
>JANYLM010000003.1 GCA_025357835.1 Gammaproteobacteria bacterium | reverse complement strand
AAGAACTCGCAGGCGAAGTAGATCGCAGCGGCGGATCCCAAGAATAGAACGGCTGTGAGCATGGACTGCAAAAGTATACGATAGGCGCCACGAGGGCGTACCCATGCAAGATATTCAGCAGCGCAATGCCACAGCCAACGGCATTCGTATTCACTACGCCGAACTAGGAAAGGGTCCGCTGGTGCTGTTATGCCACGGCTTTCCGGAAGGCTGGTATTCGTGGCGCGCTCAGTTGCATGCGCTCGCGCAAGCCGGATACCGTGCGGTTGCGCCGGATATGCGCGGCTATGGTGGCACAGAAGCGCCCGCAGACATTTCCGCCTACTCGATCATGGACATCGTTGGCGACATGATCGATCTCGTGAGCGTGCTCGGTGAGAAACACGCCGTCATCTGCGGCCATGATTGGGGCGCGAACATCGCGTGGCATGCCGCGCTGTTTCGACCCGACGTATTTCCCGCCGTTGCTGCGCTCAGCGTACCGTTCCGCCGGCGCGGCCCGGCACGGCCGCTGCAAATGTTGCGCAAGGCAGGCCGGCTCTCGCACTACTGGTTTCACTTTCAAGAGCCCGGGATCGCCGAGGCGGAATTCGAACGCGACACTCGCGCGGCACTGCGCCGCGTGCTGTATTCGATTTCCGGCGATGCGCCGGCCGAAACACGGCAGCTCACGCTGCTGCCGGGAAAGGGATGGCTCGCCAATACCATCGATCCCGAACGTCTGCCGTCATGGCTGACGGACGCCGATCTTGACCACATGGCCGCAGAATTTACGCGCTCAGGATTTCGTGGCGGTCTCAATTGGTACCGCAACATCGATCGCAACTGGGAGCTCACCGCACCTTGGGCCGGCGCATTGATTCACCAGCCCGCGCTGTTCATCGCCGGCAGCGCGGACCCCGTCATAGCCTTGGGTTCAGGCGCCTCGGCTCTTCAGGACCTCGAGGCAACGGTGCCGGGCTTGGCGCGTAAATTGCTCATCGACGGCGCCGGACACTTCATCCAGCAAGAACGTCCGCAGCGGGTGAACGAAGCTCTTCTCAAATTCCTGGGCGGGTTGCCCGCTTGGCGGCGCAACTAAATCCGATCGCGGCTTCAGATTTCCATGTCGTGCTGGATCGAGGCCAGAATCTGCGGGGACTTGGCTTTCAACAGCGCAAACCAAGCAGCGCCCACAGCCATGTACCCGAAGAAGACGTAGCGCAGGATGTTGTAGGGATACACGGGCATCGGATATACGCTGGCCACGACCACGAACATCATCAGTGCCGCGCCCACTGCGCCCAACGCCAAATGCCGGAATTTCATCTCGTTGCTTTTCTTAAGATCGATTGGCGCGACGATGCACAGCGCGAAATAGACAATGACGAAACCGAAGCTCGCGAAAGTCCCTGCGCAGCCGAAGGCGGTCAAAAGCCCCGCCGGCAGCATGGCCACACAGATCAGGGCGAGCAGTCCGCCGCACAATAGAATGGCGCAATGCGGCGTGCGATGAGTGTCATGCACCAGCCCCATGGAGGGATGTAGAAACCGGTACTTGCCCATGGAGAACAGCAGGCGCGCGGCGGCGGTGATGCTGGCCAGGGCACAGGCAAACACGCTGATCATCGCGGCGAAATACACTATGGTGGATGCCCAGGGCAGTCCCGCTCTCGCGGCCACGGCGCCGAAGGGCGCCGCGCTCTTGCCGAGTGCATCGGTGTCATCGCCAATGCCGAACACCATCAAGTAGGCCATCACCGTAAAGAAAATTCCGGCGAACGCCGAGAACACGCCGGTGAAGTTGGAAGCCGTGACCTTTAATTGGGGCGGGTCGATCACCGTGCCCTGAATGCGCACGAAGAAGGCGGTGATGACGATGATGATGATGCCGATCGAGACCACCTCCAGAATAAGGCCGAGGCTATGTTCTGTCCATGCCAACGCCCGTCGATGATCACTACGCCAATCTCTTGGGTCCGGTCTACACATGGATGGTGGGCGATATCGATGCCACCTTCGCTTCTAGCGACGCCGAGCTCGACGCGATGCAGCTACCGACACCGTCGGCGTCGATGGAACGTGTCACTGCGGTCGATCTCGGTGCTAGCCATCGACAGCTGTGAAACCTTGCTGAAGGACTTGACGCAGCGCGCGGGATCGTTGCCCGTTCGCATTGTTAACGCCAACCTGCTCGAATTCAGGGCACAGCTTGCCGCACCCCCCGACGTCATCCTCTGCATGGGCGATACCCTAACCCACTTGCGGGATCAATCCAGTGTCGAAGCACTTTTCGAGGATGCGGCGTCGTCGCTCAGGCCGGGCGGAGTCTTTGTCGCCACATTCCGCGACTATGTCACCACCGAGCTGAAAAATGCGGCACGCTTCATTCCGGTGCGCAGCGATGATGAGCGGATACTGACTTGCTGTGTGGAGTACGCGGATAACACGGTAACTGTGCACGATCTGCTACATCAGCTCGAACGCGGCTCCTGGCGGCTGCATGCCGGCAGCTATCGTAAGCTGCGCTCGGCACCGCAGTGGGTCGAACAGCAATTGCGCACTCTCGGCATGGCCGTGGTGTGCGATAGGGTTCCAGGAGGTATGGTGCGCGTCGTCGCGCGTAAACCGCCGGCTTCGGCGGCCGCTCGCACCGCCGCCGGCCCATGAAAATCGCGGTGCTGTTCGGTGGAACCAGCGAGGAGCGCGACGTGTCGATCGCGAGCGCGGCGCAAATCATCCCGGCGTTGCGTACTCTCGGGCATGACGTGTTCGCGGTCGATACCGCCACCGGGCGCTTGGGGTTCGAGCAGGAGCGTCAATTATTGTCGGCGCAGGTCGCGGTGGCGCCGCCCACTGCCACCGAGATGGCCCGCGTGCGAG
>JANYLM010000139.1 GCA_025357835.1 Gammaproteobacteria bacterium | reverse complement strand
GAGTCGATGGCCTGCCGCTGGCGTCCCACGGTTTTGTGGGCGTGGGCAATCGCAAGATGCAGCGTCGGGTTGCCGGGGTTCTCGTCGCGAAGCTCATTGAACAATTCCAGAGCCCTCTCATGTTCTCCGAGGCCCACCAGGACGTTTCCTTGCAAGGATCGAAAGATCGGATTGCGCGGTTCGATCGCCAGCAGTCGCTCGATTTGCCGAAGAGCCGCGGCGTGTTTCTGGCGATCGATGAGCACCTGGGCGTAATCATGGCGCGCGGCGTGATAATCCGGAGCTAGTTCCAGCACGCTTTGCAGCAGAAATTCGGCATCGTCCAGCACCTCGAGCTTCATGCCGATTCTGGCGAGCAGGCGCATGGCCTCGACGTGCTCGGGATGCTGCAGCAGAAATGGCCGCAATAATTGTTCGGCGGCGTGCGTGTCGCCTTCGGCCAATAAGCTGTGGGCAGTGACCACGGCCACCGGCAAGCTCGCAAGGCTGGCGGCCGTATTCGCGGCGTTCACCGCTTCGGCGCTGCGGCCCACCGAGTTCAACAGGGCGGCCAGCGCCTTCCAACTCGCCGGCAACGCCGGATTGCGTTCCACCGCCTGCTGGTAGGCGGTGATGGCGGCCGCTGCGTCACCGACGCTGCGATAGCAGTGACCGCGTTCCTGGAACAGCCGGCCATAGCCCGGATGCAGGCCTGCGAATTGCTCGAGAGTCGCCAGCGCGTCCGGTATTCGATCGAGGTAGCGCTGGCAGACGGCCATCAAATAGAGCACGTCCCGGTTCTCGGGAAACTCAAGGTACAACGCCTCTGCCGCCGCCAGCGCCTGCGGAAATTGTCGTTTCTGCAGCAGCGCGCGAGCCCGTGCGACATCGGACTCGACACGGCTCATCGCGGAATCGGCTCTCGTCAGAATTTGTAGCCGATCTTGAACATCACGGTTCGAGGACGGACCACCGTGTCTTCCCTGACGCGCTGTGCATAGGTGGAGAAATCCAAACCGCGGCTATCCGTGATGTTGGTGCCGTACACCTGTGCGGTCCATTGATCCCTGCCAATCCCGGCCGAGAGATCGTAGGTGGTGAACGACGGCAGCTCGTAGGCAATGGACGTGCCATCGACTTGAGTCTCGAGACGGTCGGTCGTGGAGATCGAATGCGCGCGACGCTGAGCCGCACTTTGCACGAACGCGGTGTATTGTCCCATCGGGAACTCATAGCGGACCCGCACGTTGCCTTGGAAGGGGGGCGACTGCGCGAGCGGCGTGCCGGTCTCGCCGTACGGATTGTGCAGGCCGAGCGCGGCCCAATTGATGGCGGCTCCATTCTTGTCATACAGGGTCGGGGTGTTGACCAGTTCGGAGTGATTCCACGACGCCGACAAGGTGATCGTGAGCCCTGTCAGCGGCGCTGCGATGACTTCAGTCTCGAATCCTCGGACACGGTAGTCCGGCCCGTTGGTGGTGAAGGTCAGATTGCCGAGAACACCGGGATCGAACAGCCCGATCTGGACGTTCTTCCAGTCCTCACGGTAAAAGGTGCCGTTGAACTGCAGGCGGTGATTCAACCACTGCGTCTTGAAACCCAGCTCATTGTTCGTCAGCACGTCAGGCGCGAAGCCGATCGGCGTCAAGAAAATGCCCTTCAAAGGCGACTGGCCCGCACTCACGAATCCCGAGGCGCGGTTGAAGCCGCCCGGCCGGAAACCCTGCGACCAGGTGTAGTACAACAAGCCGTCTTCCATGAACTTCCAGCTGATATTGCCGCGGCTCTTGAAGCCCTTGTAGGTCTTCTCCAAGCCGACGGCCTTGTCTGAGTAGGCGCCGTTCCCGGGAGGCACGACGAGAGTATCCAAATTGAGGCCGTTGTCGCAGGCGCCGTCGAGATGGTCGCCCGGACTGAAGGTGTACAAGCCGCCGGGACGGCAGCCGTAACTGCCGCCTTTCGCACCCTTCTCGAAGGTATCCATATTGTAGTAGCGCGTGCCCACGGTGATGGTCAAGGTCTTCGGAATGACGTCGAAGTCAGTGGAGAAGAATGCCGCTTTCTGCTTATAGCCGCGCTGCACGTCGTCGTAAAAGCCGATCGAGTCGTTACGCACGGCGTGATTGTTCGCGCTCGAGGTGGGAGGCGCGATCAGCGGAATGAACCCGGCCCCGTCGGCGCGGTATGCCCAATCGGAGATGTCTTGGACCAGAAAGTTCTCGTAGAAAAGGCCGCCGATGGCGCGCCAACGCCAGTCG
>JANYLM010000090.1 GCA_025357835.1 Gammaproteobacteria bacterium | reverse complement strand
GGGGCATCGAGATTGGCGGCGAGCGCGCTCAAGGCAGGCGCCTCGAAGACGTCGATGCGAAATCCCCGCTTGGCGGCGGCGGTCACCAGTTCGAGTTGCTGATCGGTGAGATGCGCCGTCGTATCCGCCGAGAACAGTTGGCGTATATGCGCCGGCATCGCTCCCAACGAGGCGCGCACCTGTTCGCGAATCGCGGCTTCCTGGTAGATCTTGGCCGCGGACTCTATGTCGATCGAGGGTGCGGCAAAAACGCCGCGCGACAAAAGCATCAGTAATGCAAAACGAACCATGCGCGAACTCCGAGTGACTGCAAGTCGGGAACGATTGTACACTCCAGGGCTTGACCGGCTGGCAGTTCCGAGGTGTACATGGGTTTGTTCAAGGTATTGACAATGTCAGTGTCGGTTTTGTTCATGTTGAGCTGCGCGTCTCCGGAGACGCCACCCAAAAAGACCGTATTCGATCCCCTGTTGCAATCGGAAGAACGGGCGCGTGAAGTGCAAAAAACGGTGGATGCGAACGCCGATGCCACACGCAAGGCGGTCGACACTCAAGAGCGCGGCGACACGGCTCCTTAAGAATCAGGGCGAACATGAACCCCGTTGTTGGCTTGAGCCAGGCGTGGCGTTGGAGTGTCCGCAGGGTCTTGAGCCTGTGGGTGCGGGTGACCATCAAGCCCGATGATGCGCCGGGCGCGATCACGGCGCGGCCGCACCCGGTGTGCTATGTCCTGGAGCGCGAGAGCCAAACCGATCTCGCGGTCTTGAGCATGGTGTGCGCCAACTCGGGGCTGCCGCGTCCCGAGAGGCGGTTGCTGATGGGCGAGCGCCGCGCCGACCAAGCCTACTTCGAGTTGATACGTCCCGCGGGACTGTTCACCACCCGCCATGCTCTGCGTGCGCCGGTTTACCTGCAGCAGCTGGTGGCCGCCGACGCCGTACATCCACAGCTGGACATCGATCTCGTGCCGGTCGCTATCTTTTGGGGCCGCGCCCCGCACAAGGAGGCCAGCCTCTGGCGGCTGTTGTTCGCTGAGAATTGGGTGTTGGTCGGGCGTTTCCGCAAGGCTTTGAACGTGCTGGTCAACGGCCGCAATACGCTGGTGCACTTCGGCGAGCCGGTGCGGTTGCGCGACGCCCTGTCGGAAGGCATGAGTGAGCAGCGCAGCCTACGTTGGATATTGCGCAACTTGCGGACAAGTCTGCGGGCGCAGCGTGCCTCGGCGATTGGGCCCGATCTGTCGCATCGCCGCACACTGGTGGCCCAATTGCTGAAGACCGATGACGTGCGCAGCGCCGTGCGCCGCGAAATGCAGGAGCGCGGGTCGTCGCGCCGTGCGGCGCTGCTGGCGGCACGCAAATACGCCATCGAAATATCCGCTAATTATTCCCAGTCCTTCGTGCGTTTTATGTCCAGCGTGCTGGGCTGGCTGTGGAATCGGCTGTACGACGGCGTAAATTTCCAGCACGTGGAAAAAATGAACGAGATCGGCGATGGCGCCGAGATCATCTACGTCCCCTGTCATCGCAGTCACATGGATTATCTGCTGCTTTCCTATGTGATTTACCACAAGGGCTTCGCGGTGCCGCACGTCGCGGCCGGCATCAATCTGAATCTGCCGGGAATCGGCCGGTTTCTGCGTAAGGGCGGCGCATTCTTCCTGCGCCGCACCTTCAAGGGCGACGCTTTGTACGCCGCCGTGTTTGCCAAATATGTGGGCATTATGATGGCGCGCGGTCATCCGCTGGAATACTTCATCGAAGGGGGCCGCAGCCGCACCGGCCGCCTGCTGGTGCCGCGCACCGGCATGCTGTCGATGACGGTTCGAGCTTATCTGCGCGACCCGACGCGGCCGGTGGTTTTCATGCCGGTGTACTTCGGCTACGAGCGAATCGTCGAAGGGCGTACCTACATCGGCGAGTTGTCGGGCGCCCCTAAGGAGAAGGAGAGCGTATTCGGCCTGCTCAAGACCGTCGTGTCGGTGCTGCGCAGCAAACGCGGCAAGGTACACGTAAATTTAGGTCAGCCCATCGCACTCGACGAAGCTTTAAGCCGGCACAATTCGAACTGGCGCGGCGCTGCGCCCGAGACTTCCGAGTCGCGGCCGGCATGGATCGACGATGCAATTGGGGATCTCGCGACCCAGATCAATGTCGGGATCAATGCGGCGGCCGCCGTGACGCCGATCAATCTGGTGGCGATGGCGATCCTCGCAACTCCACGCCAGGCATTGGCCGAAACCGACCTGTTGCACCAGGTGGAGCTGTATCAACGGCTGCTGCACGATGCGCCGTATGGACCGCTGGTAACGGTCACCACCAGCAGCGGTGGGCAAATGATCCGCTACGCCGAGGCCTTTGGGTTGCTGGAGCGGCAGGCGCACCCGCTCGGCGACATTATGCGCATGAACGCCGAAAACGCGGTGCTGGCCACTTACTATCGCAACAATATTTTGCATTTGTTCGCCTTGCCGTCGCTGCTGGCTTGCTGCTTCGTGAGCAATGCTGCCATGCGCACCGCCGACATCCACCGCTTGGTGCGGCGGGTCTACCCCTACATTGCGGCCGAGTTGTTCCTGCGTTGGGACGAAGCGTCGGTCACCGCGGTCGTGGAATCATTGCTCGAGACGTTTAGGCGGCTGTATCTGCTGCACGCTAATGCCGACCGCAGCGAGTGGCAGCGTCCGGCCTCGACGTCGCTCGAAGCCATACGGCTGTCGGTACTGGCCCAGGCGACCATTCAAACCGTGGAACGGTATTACTTGGCCATCGCATTGCTGCTGCAAGCGGGCAGCGGCAGCGTCACTCAGGAGGCGTTGGAGCAGCGCTGCCATTTGATGGCGCAGCGCATGTCGGTGCTGTATGGATTGAATTCGCCGGATTTCTTCGATAAGAGCCTGTTTCGCAATTTTCTCGAGTTGCTGCGCCTGCGAAACGTGATTCAAGTATGCCGGGACGGCAAACTCTCATTCGGTGAGCCGCTGCTGGCCGTTGCCGCCGACGCGCAACTGGTTCTGTCCGAGCAAATCAGGCACAGCATTTTGCAAGTTACGCTGGGCTGAATGGCGCTACTCACCTTAGAAGTTCGGCGCCGAGCTTTTCCATGAGTGACCGGCAGCCTTGTTCACGGCCTTTGGCCTGTAACGCTAAATTTTGTAGTCAATGGCGCTTATTTAGCCTCTAACGGCGCATTGCTCCTCGTTGGTAGCAGCCGTTCGAGGGGTAGGTACTCACTGAGCGACCACTGAATGCGCCAGTGGTCGGCCCGTGCGTTCCTATCCCTATTCTTGGCCTCAACCCGTCGAGCAATACACGGTTTAGTCCCAGCTTTGCCCGCCGCGCTGTTGCTTGGTGGCGCCGCGCCTTTTTTTTGAATCGATGCGGCGCTCCTTGGACGCTTTGGTGGGACGCGTCTTCTTACGGATTTTCGGCTCCACCATTGCTGCCCGTATCAATACTTCGAGGCGATCGAGCGCGGCGCGGCGATTCTGCTCCTGGCTGCGTTCGCTCATGGACTTGAACAGGATGCTGCCGTCGTCGATAAGCTTCTGGCCGGCGAGTCGGCGCAGTCGATTTCTGACCGTTACTGGCAGACTGGAGTTCTGCGGCAGCAGGAAGCGCAGTTGCGCGGCGCTTGCCACCTTGTTGACATTTTGACCACCGGGACCCGAGGAACGGATGAACTTCCATTCCAGTTCCTCGTCGGGGATGACGATGCTGGGCGTGATGATCAGGGGCATGGGAATCGGGCGGTCAGTCGAGGTCCATGGGCGCGGAGTGCAGGATGACTTCGTGCTGCGCCACGGGGATGGTGATGTTGTGCTCTTTGAACAGCCTCCATATGGCGCGATTCACTTCCGAGCGCACGTTGTTCACGCCTTCCTGGGGATCGGATATCCAAAAGCGCAGCTCGAGTTCAATGCCGCTGTCGCCGAAGTGCATCAGGCGCGAGACGGGCGGCGGATCGCGCAGCACCCGCGATTGGTGGTCGCAGGCAGCGAGCAGCAGCTGCAAGGCCGCTTCCGGATCATCGCGATAGCTCACGCGGATTGGCAATTTGAGCCGGATGCGCGGGTCCGTGTAGCTCCAATTGATCACGGCATTTGAGATCAGCTGCTGATTCGGCACCAGCATTTCCACGCCGTCCCGGTCGCGCACCACCACGTAGCGGCCGCGCAATTCCTGTACCCAGCCGAAGTTCTCCGTACTGGTGCCGCTTTGTCCCGAGAGGCTGATGACATCGCCCGGCTTGATGGATCGATCCATGAGCAGCACGAAGCCGCTAATGAAGTTCGCCGCAATGGATTGTAGACCGAACCCCAAACCCAAGCCGATGGCGCCGGTCAGCACCGTCAACGCCGTTAGATCGACGCCGGCCGCATTCAGGCCCATGAGGATGGACAGGGCTATCAAGAATGCATTGGCGAATTTCGCGATCCCGATGCGCGTCGAGGGTGCGAGATTGCCGAGCTTCATCAAACGCCGCTCGACCCAGCGGCTGATCCAAGCCGCGACTAAAACGAACAGGGTCAGGGTGAACAATAGTTTCAGCACCGACCATAGAGTGATGCGGCTCTTGCCCGCCGCCATGCCGATGCTGTCCAAGGTGTTGATGATGGGATCGAGCCAGCCTAGGTATTCGGCGGCGATGGCGAGCCAAATGAACAGAGTGACCCGATTTTCCCAGTGCTGCATCCAGGACTTGTTACCGAGGCTGGCGGCGAACAACAGCACCATAATGCGAACCACCACATAGGCGCCGATCAGGCGCGCCGCGGCATCCAGCGCCGTGCTGTCGAAGTGCGCGGCGTGCATCGCGGTTCGGGCCAGCATCACCAAGCCCAGCGCCATGATGGCGGGGGTGGCGACGACGCTGCCCTGAGAGGCGAAATAGCTCCATGTCAAGGCCGTGGGGGCTTTGACTCGGCGCCGCCGGTAACGCTCGCGCAGGGCCGTGCCGACGAACCAACCTGCCAGCAAGCACAGCGCCACGGCGCCGATCTCGAGCAGCACATTGCGCGTCGACAAAATATCGAAGAATGCGCCGACGCGCTGCAGGATTTCCG
>JANYLM010000086.1 GCA_025357835.1 Gammaproteobacteria bacterium | reverse complement strand
CGATGGTCCGCGGCTGGTTCGTCAAGTACCCCACGCGCGCGCTTCGTCCGCGCTCGTAGTCGAGCGCAAGGTGCGCGTTCTTGTCCCAGAGATTGTTGAGATAGCCCGCCAGCTCCCAACGATCGGTCCGCACACCCGCTCGCAGATTGCCAAGCGAATAAGCGGGTAGCCGTGCATCGAATGAAATCACGGTGCTTGCCGGCACGCCGCCGTATCCGATCAGCCGCGCCGCATTCGGGTCTGCGGCTTGGCCGCCGATCTGGCCGAAGCCGGGCTCTTCATTCTCGAACTGCGAGTAAGAGGAACCGACGTACTGCACCGTCAGCACTGAGAAGAAATCCCGCTTGTTTTCGAGCGGCAGCGTATAGCCGATGCTGCCTACCGCCTGAACCTGCGGCGCCGTCGGCAGACGATTGCCACTGGCGAGGCCGCCGATTACGGTAGCGACCCCGGTCGCCGCCGAGGTGGATACAACCGACGATTGCAATGTCGCATTGATCCAGGTTGCCGACAGCGCGAAATCCCAGGTGGAGTTCGGCCGCGCAAACAACTCTGCCTCGACGCCATGAGCCTGCGCCTTCGGCACATTGAAAATAAGACGCGAGGAACAGGTTCCGGCCGTCACGGTCGCTTGGAGGTCCTTAATGTCGGTGTAGAAAGCCGATACATTAAGCGTCACTTTGCGGTCCGCGAAGCGGAACTTGCCGCCGAGCTCGTAGTTCCTGCTGGTCTCGTCCTTCCAGTTGCCCTGTCCGCCGAATTCGATGAGGTCCTGCGCCGAGCAGAGCGGCTTGTTGATGGGGTCGTTGATGCCCCCAAGTCGGAAACCCTTCGACACCTGGGCGTTGAATTGAACATCGTCGTTGAGCTTAAAGCTCACGATGCCGCGCGGGGACACGCCGCTGGAATCGACCGACCCTTGCACGCCGGTGGGACCATTGCCGGCGAACACTCCGTTGAAGCTCTGGATGCGAGACTCCGTGAACTTGTAATAGCGCAAACCGCCGGTCAGGCCCCATTGGTCAGTGACATGCCAGGTGGCCTCGCCGAAGCCCGCGTATTGCTTGAACCGGTAGCTTAGGTCGGAGAAGAACGGTGTATCGACGAGACCGACGGGATTGGGGCCGAGCGGGAACCCGGCGGCCGCATTGAAGGAATCGTACCCTGGCGTGGGGAGGTCCTGGCCATATTGACGGCCAACGCGCTGGAAGAACCCGCCGACCAGCCAATCGACGGTGGACTTTCCATTCGAGGCCACGCGCAATTCTTCCGACGTAACGTTGAGGCGCGTGCGGTCAAACAGCGGTGAGTTGACCCGCACCTCGGGAATGCCTACGTCATAGCTTACGCTGCCGGTCAACTGCGTCGCGTCGCGCAGCACCGTGACCCTGCGGTGGGTGTAAGAGGTGATCGAGGTCAGCGTCGCCGGGCCAAAGTCGTAGTCAATCTTGAAATCGGCCAAACCAAAATCGTCGTTGATACCCTCGCGTTGTTGCCGGTACTGTTCGCGGTCGCCGATGGTGACCGCCGGCTGCGTGGTCATGTACGGGTTACCAAGAATATTGTAGGCGTCCTCACGCGGGTAGCCGTTGGTCGTCAGGTTCTGGTACACCAGGCGGGGCGTGATGCTGAGCTGTTCAGTGGGCTTCCACAGCATTGACACCCTGATTCCCGCCCGATCGCCGTCGTTGACGTCCTTCTTGACGCTGCCGCCGGGCTGAATCGCGTCGATGAAGCCGGGTAAGTGGTGCTCGTAGATGACAATACGGGCAGCGGCGCTGTCGCCCATGGGTAGATTGACCGCGAGGCGACCGCTGCCCCCAACGCTGCCGCTTTTCGGCAATTCGACCGAGGCGTCGGCTATGCCTTGGAGGACACCGAGCTTGGGCTGAGTCGTGATGTAGCGCACCGTGCCCGCTTCGGAACCGGCGCCGAACAGCGTGCCCTGTGGCCCGCGCAGCACTTCCACACGATCGAGATCGAAAAGCTCCAAGTCGGGCGTAAATAGCGCCACCGAGATGGGTGATTCATCAAGATAGACGCCGACCTGCTCCTTGACGCCCGGCTGGTCGCGAATGACCTGACCGGAGCTGATGCCGCGAATGGCCATTTGGCTTTGGCCCGGACCCAGGTCGGCAATGCTCAGGCCCGCAACGTTGCGCGCGAAGTCGACGATATTGCCCGCCCCGGAATTACGGATCTGCGCCTGCGAGGTCGCCGACACCGAGAACGGCGTGTCCTGGACGGAGCCGACGCGCTTCTGCGCGGTGACGACGATTTCTTCGAGCTTTACGATTTGTGAGCTATCAGGTGAGACATTCTGCGAGCCCTCGGCGGCTGATGCCACTGATGCGATGACCAGTGCAAACGCTCCGGCGATTCGGCTTATCAGTCCTTTACGTATCATTGTCCTATCCCCCTTATCTTTGACGTTGTCGGCAGCACCGTTGCGGGCGGCACTGTCTTTGTCATTGACGTCGGGTGTCGGAGGAATAGATCGCCGGTCCGGCGCCGCGTGGTCGCCGGAACGAAGCGCACTGTCAGATGCCTTGTAGATCGCAACGGTGTGATCGTTGACAAACGCGAATGCGAGCCCAGTACCTCGCAACAATTGACGCAGTGTCACCTCGGCGGGAAGTCCCGCGTCGGCACCCTTGGTTGTCAACCCCGCGGCTACCTCCGTGCGGTACACGAGTTGGTAACCCGTCGTCTTCGCGAAAGTCTCCAGTGCATCAGCCAGCATTTGTGGCGGTAGAGGCGTTGCAAGCCCCTCACCGTGCGCATTGCCCAGCAGCACTGTCCCGAGAGCTAACGAGAGAATTCTCAATAGCACTCGGCCATTGCGGTGACCCGGCAATTCCCCCTCCCTTCCCGATCGATCAACGAATCAATGTTGTAGTCTTCAGAGATTAAGACTGTCTGCGATGAAAATTCGGTCACCCTATTTTGGTGGGCTGGGGTTTAAGGTGCTTCGCGACAAATGCAAGCTTCCGTCGTGCGGCCTTGCTACCCGCACGGTTTCAAAGGACTTAAGGTATTCGATTAGAGAATCCGGATCGCTCGAATCGAAAACGCCGCTGATCTTGAGCGTTGCCAGCTGAGCGTCATCCACCGCCAATGGCTGAACACGGTAGCGATTGAACTCGGCGATCACGCCGGCCAATGGTTCGTCACGAAATACCAACCGCCGTTCGGTCCATGCGACAACGGACTCCATCGGCGGTCCGGCGTCCGGGTCTATTCGATTCAAGGCCACGGCCGCGCGTTGACCGGCAGCCAACTCGATGCTCGGCGGGACAGGCTCGGCCATCGGTAAACTCTTGCCTCTCGCAAAGCTCGAATCGTGCATGCCGTTTTTCGCGGCGACTCCGCCCGTTAGGGCACTGACTTTGACCCTTCCTTCTATCACGGCAACCTCGGTACCGGATCGCTCCGCGCGCACATTGAATATCGTGCCGACCGCCCTGACCGTTGCGTCAGAAGTGACCACCAAAAAAGGCCGCGCTGCGTTCTTTGCCACCTGGAACCGAGCTTCGCCTTTGATGAGATCGATATGCCGCTCGGCTTTTGTCCAGCGAGTACGGACCTCGGAATTGGTATTGAGAAAAACCAGCGACCCGTCCGGCAGACTGACGCTGCGTTGCTCGCCTATGGCCGTTTTAAACACGGGTTCATGCAACCAACCGGCGTATCCCAGCCAAGCGCCGATACCGAGTGCCACCGAGGCTGCGAGGCCAAGCCAACGCCCTGAGCCAAAGCCGCGTACCTGCACGATGCGAGGTTGCCTATCGTTTGAGGGATGGTACGTGTTTAGCCGAACGACGTTGTCGGGATGCGCCTCGCGAGCCGCCGCAATCAACGATTCGGTACTAAATTGCGCCTCGCTAGGAACACTCAAACCGACCCAGACCGACGACACGGCCAGGTATTCCTCGATGTGCGCGGGTGATCGCGTCAGCCAATTGCCGAACGCCTGACGATCAGGGCAGTTGCGCGCTGAGTCCTGAAACCGCAGCAGCCAGTCGACCGCTTCCGCTAAAATTTCTTCTCTAGCTGTTGGAGATAGGTCCACGGCGCGTCTACTTAGCGACAATCTCTGAGGCGCTCACGGCAGTGCAGCAGGCCCTGGGCAAGGTATTTCTTGACCATGCTGGCAGATATCCCGATTTTTGCGCCGATCTCGTCATACGTCATACCATCTCTGCGGTGCAAGACCACCACCGCGCGGCATTTGGGCGACAACCCGCTCAATACAGACTCCAACCGCCTGCGCAGCACCAATGTTTCCACCTCTGAATCGACCAACCCCGATTCCGAGTCGCTGCCTCGCTCCGTCGACCAGCGATTCAGCCCCGCAACGTCGGCCTTGCGGCCCAATTCGTATTCATACAAGACATTGGAGGCAATCCGGTACAAGTAAGGCCGCGGATCGCGAATCAGGTCTTTGCGCTCCAGCCGCAGTAGCCGCACATAGGTCTCTTGGGCTAGATCCCGCGCATCCGCGATCGACCGCAGCCGCCTGGCGATAAAGCGGATAAGGTCCGGGCCGCAGTCCTCGGCAAGCTGCTTGACCAGCCCATCAGGTTTGCTCCGATCGCTCAGATGTCCCTCCATGGCCGTCATTAGGTAACACCGCGATTACTACGACCGAAATTAGGTAGGAACCGGGTACCCGATTATCGAAACTAGTTCGGCGGTGCGGCGCCCTTCGCCGGTTCGATTCCATTGGAGTAGATCACCGTGCCGTCGAGCTTGACGATGATGGCATCGATGTCCTCGATGCGATTGTAGATCTCCATGGCCTTCTCCGGACCCAGCACGAACGCGGTCTTGGATAGGCCGTCGGTGCGCGTGGCATAGGGTCCAATCACCGTGGCGCTGCGCACCTTGCTCGCGGAGTGGCCGGTGTGCGGATCGATGATGTGGTGGTAGCGCACACCGTTTTCCTCGAAGAATCGCTCGTAGTCGCCCGAAGTGGAAATAGCCGCGTCAACCAAGGGTATACGGCGGATCACTTCTCCCTCGCCCTTGCGCGGATCACGAATCCCAACCATCCAGGGCTTGCCGAACCGGTCCCCGATGATGCGGCTGTCGCCGCCGGCGGAGACGTATGCCCGGGTGAAACCGCAGGATTTCAACACATCGATGCCGCGATCCACCGAGTAGCCCTTGGCGATGCCGCCCAGATCGATGCGCACCCCCTTCTGTGAAAATTGCACGGTCTGATTCTTCGAATCCAGCAGCACATGGCGAAAGTTGACGGCAGGCAGCGCCTTGCCGATTTGTTGCTCGTCCGGGTGCACATGTTTGCGGAAGTCGTACATGTAGCCGACGCTGGCGTAGGTGATGTCGAAGGCACCGTCGGTGATCACCGAATACTCCTTGGCCGTGACCAGCAGATCGAACAGCTCCTTGCTGATCCGCATGGGACCGTCCGCGGCCTTGGCGTTGACCTGGGAAACTTCGCTGGTGGGCTTGTAGGTGCTCATCGAGTCATCGATGTGCCGCATTTCCTGCAGTACCGCGTCGATGCCCTGGTTGGCCTTGGCCTCATCGTCCGCCCACAGTTCCACGGTGATCCGTGTACCCATGATGCCGTCGGTGACGCGGCGCACCCAGTCCGCCTGCGCCGGCGCGGCGAGGCACGCCAATGCCGCCAAACAGGCGGTGCTCTTCAGTAGCTTCTGTTGCATCGGCATAGCCTAGCCGGTTCCGGCGGCGCCGGGAACGGGCGTGGGTGTGACAAGGTTCAACGGCCCCTTCGCGCGGTCCGCCACTGCATGAGCACCAGTGCGCTTCCCACCATTCCGCCCAGGTGGGCGAAATGCGCGACACCGGAGAAAGTCCCCGTGACGCCCAGGAAAAGCTCCACCCCCGCGTAGAGGGTGGCAAATAGCCACGCCGGCATGGGTATGGGCGGAATCAAGGGAATGACCTTGCGATTCGGAAACATGACGGCGTAGGCCAGGAGAAGCCCGAACACTCCACCGGAGGCGCCGATGGTGGGGGCCGGCGGCGCGCCGAACAGCATGGGTATGAAGAGCTGGCTGAGCGCGGCGGTGACCACCGATGCGAAGTAACAGGCAAGCAGTCGGCGCGGCCCGACGTAGCGCTCGATTTCTGCGCCGAACATCCATAGCCCCAGCATGTTGAACAGCAGGTGCGTAATGTTGCCGGTACTATGCAGGAACGCGTACGTAATGATTTGCCAGGGGTAAAAATACGACTGGCCGTCGATGGGCTGCAACGGCCAGAGCCCGAACAGAACATCCATCGCGCCCTTCGACAGGCTCTGCAAGATGAACACCAGCACGTTCGCGGCGACCAATAATTTAACTGCGGAATATTTCATGTATCTAGGCATTCTACCCGTGACGCAAGCGACACCCTCGTGAAAGCGCTATTCCTGGACTACGACACCGTATCGAACGGCGATCTCGACTTATCCACCTTAAGCGCTGCCGCCGGCGATCTAACGCTGTGCGAGTCGGATCACGCCAAGACCGCCGAGCGCATTCGCGACGCGGAAATCGTCTTGTTGAACAAAGTCGAATTGTCGCGCGAGTTGCTGCGTAGCGCCGCTCATCTCAAACTGATCGCCGTCGCGGGCACCGGCACCGACAACATCGATCTTCTCGCCGCGCGGGAGCTCGAGATTGCCGTATGCAATGTGCGCGGCTACTGCACCTCGTCGGTGGTGCAGCACGTATGGGGCCTGATCCTGAGTCTCACTCAGCATGTATCCGACTATGCGCGTCTGGCGCGCAATGGCTCGTGGACACGGAACGAGGCGCTCACGGTGCTGTCCCACCCGATCCACGAGCTCGATGGCCGGGTCTTCGGCGTGGTCGGCTGGGGCGAATTGGGCCGCGGTGCGGCGCGGGTCGCGGAAGCCTTCGGCATGCGCGTGGTCGTCGCCAACCGCAGCGGCCAGAGCCCCAGGCCCGACAGCGTGGAGCTGAAGGACTTGCTGGCCATCGCCGACATCGTCTCGCTGCACTGCCCGCTCAATGACTCGACTCGCGGTCTGATCGGCGCGCGCGAATTGGCGCTGATGAAGCCGGATGCACTGCTCATCAATACGGCCCGAGGCGCATTGGTGGACGGCAAGGCGCTTGCGGCCGCACTCAAAGCGGGGCGGCTGGGCGGCGCGGGAATAGACGTGCTGACACAGGAGCCGCCCCCCCACAGCGACCCTCTGCTGGAGCCGGATATACCGAATTTGGTCTTGACGCCGCACGTGGCGTGGGCGGCGCGGGAAGCCCGCCAGCGCTGTATCAACGACATGGCCGCGAGTATCAGCGATTTTGTGGCCGGCGGGCGCCGGTCGCGGGTCGTCTGACCACCCGCGGAACCGGCAATGGTCGAAGTCGGTGCGACGGTGCGCGGCGCGCGCTCAACCCTTGGCCAGCTTCTTCTCTTTCTTCGCAGCCCGCTTTTCCTCCAGTGTCTTGGCTGGCTTCTTCTTGTCTTCCTTCTTTCGATCCATGCCCTTGCCCATGACTCACTCCTCGATGTTGAACAACCAATAAAGTCATTTCTTCGCGTTGCGCCGGCTCAGCATTTTGCGCTCGACATGCCGACCCGTCGAATCCCGTGGCGGTTTGGGCGGCTTCTCGCCGACCCGGCTGATGCGCAGCTCCCGTCCAACCACGCGCACCTTTTGCAAGTCCTTGAACACCTGTTTCGGCATGCCTTCCGGTAAGTCGACGAAGCAATGATCTTCCCGAATATCCACGCGGCCTATATGCACGCCCTCGATCCCCGCCTCGTTGGCGATGGCACCGACGATATTGCCGGGCTTGATACCATGTACCGACCCCACTTCGATGCGAAAAGTTTCCATCAGGCTGGCGGCGGACTTTGCGCGGGGCCTGCGTGCCGGCGGGAATTCCGCACCGGCCTCTGCAAATTTCTCGGCCGGCTGGAACTTTTCGGTTGCCGCAGACTTCTCGAACGCCGGCGCAGCATCACGAGCGCGCGGCCGCTCGGGCGTGAAAGCGCGGTCGGGCGCGTCTTCTCGAGGCCCGGCCCGCGGCGGGCGCTCATTGCGCCCATCGCGTTCGGTGTGACTGCGCCCGCTCGGCGCGAAGGCTTCCGCAGGCCGCTCCGATTTACCGGCCAGCAGCAGCGGCGTCGTGCCCTGCGACAAGCTGGCCAGCGCGGCTGCAATGTCGATGAGCGGCAGTCCTGTTTCGACTTCCAGCTGCTCCAAGACGGGCCGAAAAATCGCCGCTTCCCCCTTGGCAACGGTCTCCGCGACCCGCTGCTTGAACTTGGCGATGCGCAGTGCGTTGACAGCGTCGACCGTGGGCAGGTTCATCGGTTCGATGACCTGCCGCGTGGCGCGTTCGATGGCGCGCAGCATATTGCGCTCTCTGGGCGCGATAAAAAGTATGGCCTCGCCCTTGCGTCCCGCTCTGCCGGTCCGGCCGATGCGATGCACGTAGGATTCGGTGTCATAGGGCACGTCGTAGTTTACGACATGACCGATGCGCTCGACGTCCAGCCCGCGCGCGGCAACGTCGGTGGCGACCACGATGTCGATTTGACCGGCCTTGAGCCGCGCAACGGTGCGCTCACGTTGGGGTTGAGGTATGTCGCCGTTGAGCGGGGCGGCCGCAAAGCCGCGTGCTTCGAGTTTTTCGGCCAGTTCCACGGTGGACTGTTTGGTGCGGGTGAATACCAGCATGCCATCGAAAGTTTCCGCTTCGAGTATCCGGGTCAGCGCATCCAGCTTGTGCATGCCGCTGACGACCCAGTAGCGCTGCCGGATGTTGGTCGCGGTGCTGGTCTTGCTCTTGATGGTGACTTCGGTAGGCGTGCGCAAATGCTTGGACGCAATGCGGCGAATAGGCGCCGGTATCGTGGCGGAAAACAATGCCACCTGCCGCTTCGGTGGGGTCTGTTCGAGGATGCTTTCGACGGCATCGACGAAGCCCATGCGGAGCATTTCATCGGCCTCGTCCAAGACCAACAGCGTCAGCCCCGTGAGTTTCAAAGTCCCGCGGTTCATGTGATCGATGACCCGCCCCGGCGTCCCCACGACCACATGCACGCCGCGCCGCAGGGCATTGAGTTGCGGCTGGTAGCTTTGACCGCCATAGATGGGCAGCACGTGAAAGCCCTTCAGATGCGCGGCATACTTTAAAAACGCCTCGGACACCTGCAGCGCCAGCTCACGGGTGGGCACCAACACCAGGACTTGCGGCTCGTGCTTGGTCAAATCGATGCGGGTCAACGCCGGCAAGGCAAAGGCGGCGGTTTTACCGGTGCCGGTCTGGGCCTGCCCCAGCATGTCGGCTCCGGACAGCAGCACGGGAATGGTCGCGGCCTGAATTGGGGAGGGTGACTCGTAGCCAACGTCGCTCAAAGCACGGAGCACGGGCTCCGATAGGGCAAGGTCACGGAAGCTCGGCGCGCTCGGACTCTCATCCGTAGGAACTGCACTCATAAAAATCGCCTTAAGGAAGTAGCGGCAAGTCTAGCGGTTTGACCGGGTATTGCTACCATATGCATCATGGGACGCATATTTGAAGTTAGAAAGCACGCGATGTTTGCGCGTTGGAACAGGATGGCAAAGCAGTTCACGCGTGTTGCCAAGGATATCGCTATTGCGGTGCACTCGGGCGGCCCTGATCCCGCGGCGAACCCTACTCTGCGGCGGATTTTGCAGAATGCGCGTGCCGTCAACATGCCCAAGGACAAGACCGAGGCCGCGATTCGCCGCGCCTCGGGCAAGGAAGCGGCCAATTATCAGGAAATCCTCTACGAAGGCTATGCGCCTCATGGGGTGGCCTTGTTGGTCGAAACCGCGACCGACAACCCAACTCGTACCGTGGCCAGCGTGCGTAACATTTTCTCCAAAGGCGCGGGCAATTTCGGCGCCACCGGCAGCGTCGGCTTCATGTTCAAGAAAATGGGCGTATTTCGCTTGGACCCTGGCGGCGTCAAGGATCAGGACGAACTCGAACTGGATTTGATCGACTATGGCCTCGAAGAAATGGGCGAAAGCATCGGGGACAAGGGCGAGCCGCAACTGGTGATTCGCGGCGCCTTCAACGACTTCGGCAGGTTGCAGGAGGCTCTCGAGAGCCGCGGCATCACGCCGCTGTCCGCCGAGCACGAGTACATCTGCTCCGTGCCGATCGAACTGCCCGAAGATCAGGCCGCAGAGGTCTTGAGCCTGATCGACAAGCTAGAACAGGATGATGACGTGCAAAAGGTCTTCCATTCCCTAGCGTGACGTCCGCCACGAGCCAGATGAGCACAGGCACCGGCCGTGAACCGAGCCACCTTAAGCATTGTTCATCCTGTCATCCCCGATTCGACCGCCGCGTTGTTTTCCCTGAGACGCACAATCTTAAGGAGCGGGACATGAGCAAGTTATATAAACTATTGATTTCATTCAGTTTATCGGCAATTTCCATGACCGGCTGTGTGGTCGCCCCGGCAGGCTATTATCACAGAGGGTATTACGGCCCGCGCGTGGCGGTGGTCGCCCCTGCGCCGGTCCTGGTGGTGCGGCCGTACCGATAGCTCCCCGCTATGAGCCCGTGCCCATGCGAAAGGCACGGGCGATCGGCTAGGACTTGTGGATGGGCTCGTGATTGATGACGGCGTGAGCCCACTGAACCACCGGCTGCAGGCGCGGCGACACCATGGTAAGGGCCTTCGCAATATCCACCCAACAGGCTTCCTGATGCTCGGGTCTCCCCAGATCGGGATTGACGGGCAGCCGCACCTGCGTCTGCTTGCTGCGTGCAATGTAGTATCGAGAAACCTTGCCCTTGTTGTACGGGCCGGTTTCCATGAACTCCAGACCCCAGTCGAAGGACAGATCATCGAGCGTCGTCTCTTCGCGGACTTCGCGTAGCGCGGCATCGATGGCCTCCTCGCCCGACTCGACCAGACCCTTGGGAAAGTCCCAATTGCGATAGGAGCGAAGCAGCAAATATTTCAACTTCCGCTGCGCCAAACTCACCACCACGACGCCCGAGGATAGTCGATGAGGTGGCATGATCGAAGACATCGTTTCGTTCCCTTGGGGTTCCCGCCGCCGCTGCCGGCGGCCCCGAGATTACACCTAGGCCGCTACGGGAAGCGGCGAGCGAATAAGGTGATCGAAGGCGCTCAACGAAGCCTTTGCCCCCTCGCCCACCGCAATCACGATTTGCTTGTAGGGTACTACGGTACAATCGCCTGTGGCGAATACGCCAGGTACCGATGTCTGGCCGCGCGCATCGACCTCAACTTCGCCGCGCGGCGAGAGCTCGACAACGCCTTTGAGCCAGTCCGTATTCGGCACCAGCCCGATCTGCACGAACACGCCGGCCAGATCCCAGCAGCTCAAGCATTTCGCGCGCCTTGTCGCCGCCGTCGACGGACGCGACGATTTCCATCGGTTCCGAGATGCGCTCCAGGTAGCCCTTCAATTGCGCCTTTAAGTTGCTGCCCAGCATGCTGATATCCAATAAAAATCGCTTTAAGGAAGGCGAACGAGCCGCGCTGCGAAGGCTACGAGACTCGTTCGCCGTTGCTTTACTGTTTATACCTGCCCGGCACTAGAGGATGCTAGCAGCCGCTTACCCATTAGGGAATTTGATAATAATGACGATTTTGATAGACTACATCTATTGCCACTGATGGCTCTATTGGGACAGGGCAATGAATCTCAAGGATCTCAAATACTTGGTGGCGCTCGCCGACACGGGCCATTTCGGCAAGGCGGCCGAACGCACCTTCGTGAGCCAACCCACTCTGTCGGCCCAGATCAAGAAGCTCGAGGACTATCTCGGCGTCAAGCTAGTGGAGCGCCAGCCAAAGAATGTGCAACTCACCGAGGTGGGTCGGCAAGTCGTGGTGCACGCCCGTCGCATGCTGAGCGAGGGCGAGGAGATTGTAGCCCTCGCCCGCAACAACACCGATCCCTTCGCAGGCAAACTCAAAGTGGCCCTGATTCCCACCATCGGCCCGTACTTGCTGCCGCGAGTCATGCCGAAACTTCGCAAGGCGCTGCCTGCCTTGAAGCTCATGCTGTATGAATATCAGACGGAATCCCTGCTGAAGCGCCTACGCGACGGCGAAATCGATCTTGGGATAATGGCGCTGCCCGCCGCGCAGGACGGCATTGAGTCGCGCGAGCTGTATGTTGAGGAGTTCACGGTTGCCCTGCCGAACCAGCATGCTCTCGGCGCCAAATCGACCATCAAGATTCAGGATCTGAAAGGCCATACATTGCTGCTGCTAGAGGACGGCCACTGCCTGCGCGACCAGGCGCTGGAGGTCTGCAGTCGCATCGACGTGCGTGAGGCCGAGGATTATCGCGCCACCAGTCTGGAAACCCTGCGTCAAATGGTGGTGGCCGGGCTCGGCATTACCTTGCTGCCCGAATTGGCGGTGGAATCACCGTTCGGGTCGCAGCGCGGCCTCACTATTCGGCGATTCGCCAAGCCTGCACCGGCACGCACCGTCGGCGCCGTATGGCGCAAATCCAGCACGCGGGCATCGGTCATCGCCGCCGTATGCGACGTCGTGGATCGCGTCGTGACGAGCAAGAATTAAGGTTCGGAAATACCATGCCGAAACCCCGGCCCACAATACGCACTACCTCCAGGCCACTCTCCGCCAGGAACGCGGACTGGGCGTTCCACGCGGATGACGACGAGGTTCTCGATGCTCTGGCCAGCGGCCGCCAAACGGAAAGTCTTCGCGAATACTTCGGAGCACCGGCCTATGCGGAATTATCGATACTCGCCGCGGCGGGGAAAAAGGCCAAGATAACTCGAGGTTCCCGGGTTTTGATCCTGCCGGGAATCATGGGATCAAAGCTCGGCGGCCCGTTGCACCGCTCGGACAGCGGGACTGGCAGCCGCTTACCCGAAGTCTTGTGGATCGATCCGCTGCAGATCGCGGCCGGCCGGCTGACCGCCCTAGCATTGCCCTGCGGAGATCCGATCAGGGCCATGGGGGTGTTGCTCTTCTCCTACGCAAAGTTGAAATTGCAGCTGCGCATCGCCGGCTGCGATGCGGTCTTTTATCCCTACGACTGGCGTCTCGCCCTCGACGAGCTGGGCGCGAGACTTGCGGCGGATATTGCGGCGGATGGGCGGCCGGCGGTCCTGGTCGCGCACAGCATGGGAGGTCTGGTGGCGCGCATGGCCGCACGGATTTTGCCCAAGCGCCTGCTGCGCAAGCTCATCATGCTAGGTACTCCCAATCAGGGTTCCTTCGCTCCCGTGCAGGCGTTGCGCGGCACCTACCCGTTCGTGCGCAAGATGTCGACTCTCGATCGTTCTCATTCCGCGGAATACCTGGCACAAAATGTTTTCTGCACATTTCCGGGGCTCTATCACATGCTGCCGTCGCCGCAACAAGTCAAGGGACTGGATTTGTTCGATGCCGGCTCCTGGCCCGCCGACGGTCCGACCCCGAGCGCGCGGCTGCTGGGTGAAGCCTGCGTCACCCGGCTCAGGTTAGCGCCAGTGGATTCGCGCATGATTCATATCATCGGCGTCAATCAGGACACCGTGGTCAGCATGCGCCGCACGACTGCCGGATTCGAATACGCGATGGATA
Organism: Gammaproteobacteria bacterium; assembly: GCA_025357835.1. Taxonomy (GTDB): domain Bacteria; phylum Pseudomonadota; class Gammaproteobacteria; order Steroidobacterales; family Steroidobacteraceae; genus Bog-1198. The sequence continues at coordinate 67,646 of JANYLM010000086.1, read as the reverse complement.
GAAACGGCGACGGCACGGTACCGCTGGCGTCGGCGAAACTTCCGAGGCTCAGGTGCTACTTCGTGGATGACTTGCACGCCAATCTCGCCAACAATCCGCGCGTGATTCAAGCCGTTATAGACCTGGTGCGCCGCGGTCGCACCAGGGCCCTGCCCCAACGCTGGCGCGCCAAACCCGGAATCGTGAAGTACACCGATGATGCGCTGCTGCGCATGGAAGGCAACGAGAAGATTGACTGGAGGCGCCTCACTCCGGCGCAGCGAGAAGCGGTCTTTGCGGCATTGGACAGCGGCCGCCTGCTTCCCGCGGCGCGGCATCCGACCGCCTAGCGCCGCCGTTGCTCGCCGCAAATCGTGACGGCCGTCTCGCCCTTTGGCTTCCCGGGCGTGGACCAGGCTGACCATATGCCGATTATTTCACATATTCCCCGCACGAGAGGCGTCATGATGATCCTACAAAGGAATGAAGGCATGAACGCTAGCACTGTATCCCAGGGAAATCCGCAAACCGCGCCGTCGCGCTTCGATCGCAAGTTCATCGAAGATCACCAACTCGTCGAGCGCTATCTGGAGAGCAAGCTGCCGTTCAAAGGCGCTCGCGATCTCGAGAATTGGTGCCGCGAGCATCCCGAATATCTTAGTGAACTGAAGCTGGCCGAGCGTGCATCGACCAGCCTCAAGCTGCTCGAGGCCAGCGGCCAATCGCTGGACCTGAGCGAGCCGAAGCCGCCGTGGTGGAAGACCACCTATGTGTTGATCGGCTTGAGCGTGGTCGCTTTCTTGAGCCTGGTCGCATTCTGGGCGCTGCTGGGAAAGTTCGTGCTATTGCGCGGCGTACTCGAGGACACCCGCACCTTGATGAATCAGGGCTCCCTGGTACAGCCGGCGACCAGCGGCGAAGTGAGGGTGGCCCCGGACCGAGTTCCGGGAATCGACCGGGCGCGGGTCGTCGTAAACCGCAGCGCGCCGCAACTGCTCGATCTACATATCGACCTGGGCTATACGAACAAGCTGATGGAATTCCGCATGTTCGTCGACAAGAAAGATCAGGGCCGCGCGCTGGTGTTGAATAATTTACTGAAGGACTCGAACGGCGAATTGCGCATGACGCTCAATTCCACCGGCCTTGCGGCCGGCATCTACAGCGCGCGAATCGAAGCTCTGCCGAATCGCGGCAGTCCCATTCCCATCGGCTGGCTGATTCTCGAAGTGCGCTGAGCCTCCTGCATTACTCGGTGCTCGGGCGCCTCGCACCCGCATTCGCGGCGTTCAATTCGGCCGGAGGGCCGAATTAGTCGTCACGCAATGTGACGACAGGCGGCGTATTCACCACGCGACGCGTCGCCAGCGTACCGCTCAAGCCGACCAGAATGGTGCCGCAGACCAAACCCACCACCCACACCCAAGGGTCGATCGTGTACTGCAATGAAAACAACCGGCGCGCCAGCACCCAGCCCACCCCCGTGGCGCCGAAGGCCGCCAGGGTGCCGGAGAGAAACCCCAGCGCGGAGAATTCGGCGGCCACGCCCTGCAACACCGTGCCACGGCTGGCGCCCAAGGTACGCAGCATGGCGCTTTCATAACGGCGCTCGTCCCGAGTCGACTGCACGGCCGCCAGCAGCACTACGACTCCCGCCGCCAGAGTGAACAGAAAGACATACTGCACGGCCAGAGAGGCACGATCTATGATGCCGCGGATTTGCTTGAGGATGGCATCGACATCGAACACCGAGATGGTCGGAAATTGACGCACCAGATCGACCAATGCCGGGCGCTGCGCCTGGGTCAAAAACACGCTGGTCATGTACGTTCCCGCCGCGCCGTCCAAGAGTCCCGGCGGGAATACCAGAAAGAAATTCGGCCGGAAGCTATCCCAGCGAATCTTGCGGATGCTGGCCACCTGCACGGTCAAGCTTTCTCCCGCGACATCGAAGCTGAGCTTATCTCCCAATTTCAACTGCAAGGCCTCTTGATATTCGGACGAGATGGAGACCAATGGCTTGCCCGCGTCTGCGCCGGTCCACCACTGTCCCGCGATCAATTGATTGTCTTCCATCAAGCCGGCCGACCAAGTTAGGTTCTGCTCCCGTTCCAAGAACCCGCGGCCGGCATCGCCGGGAAATTTTAGAGATTCACTGGGTCGCGAATTAATGGCGCTAATGCGCGCACGAACCATGGGAAACATGGACGGCTTGCCCAAGCCGCGCGACTGCAGGAAATCCTGCAGAGATTGCCGCTCCTCGGGGCGTATATTGATCAGAAAATTGTTCGGCACATCGGCGGGCAGGCTGCGCCGCCAATCGGCGAGCAAATCACCGCGCACCACCGCCAGTAACAGCAGCACCATCAACCCCAGGCCGAAGGCGACGATTTGCACCACACTGCCGCCGCCACGGCGCGACACATTGGCAAGCCCGTAGCGCCACGCCACCCCAACCCCGCCGCGCAGCCGGCCCGTGAGCCGCACCAAACCGAATCCCGCCAGCGTCAGCACCAAGCCCACGCCCAACACGCCGGCAAGAACCGAGAGCACCAGCTCGGTGTCGCGCACCAGGCTCCACAGAATCGCGAACAACGCCGCCAGCGCCAGCAGGTAGCTGAGGCCATAGCGCAGCGGCGGCGCGCTCACGCTCTTGCGCAGCACCCGGGCCGGCGGAGTGCTTTTCAACTGCAGCAGCGGCGGCAGAGCGAAACCAATGAGCATGGCCAACACGGTGACGAGTGCGATGGGCAGCGGCGCCAGCGAAGCGGCGGGCAATTCGCTGCGAATGAGATCGCGCAAAACCCAAGCAAGGCCCGATTGCGCGAGATAGCCCAGCAGCGCCCCGATAGCCACCGCGAACACCGCCAACAAGGTCAATTCGATGATCGATATGGCGAGCACAAATCTCTGCGAAGCTCCCATGCACTTCATCAATGCCACGGCGTCGATGTGTCGTGTCGCGTAGCGTCGGGCGCCCATGGCCACCGCCACCGCGGCCAGCAGTACGGAAGCAAGGCTCGCCAGATTGAGGAAACGGCTGGCGCGATCGATGGCGGAATTCAATTGACGGCTGGATTCATCGACCTCGCGCAGCCGCTCGCCCGGCGCCTTGATAGATACCAGATATTCGCGAAATTCCGCTATTGCCGCCGTCGGGCCTGCAAACAGTGCGGCGTAGGTCACGCGGCTGCCGGGCTGAATCAGCTGGGTCGAAGCGACATCGTCATAATTGAGCAACGCGGCCGGTGCGAGATTCACGAAGCCTGTACCCTGGTCCGGCCGGTAGTCGAGCACCTGGGTGACGCGAAATGTTGCCGCACCAATCCTCAGGGGCGCACCCAGCGCTATTTTCAATTGAGCGATGATGCGCGCGTCGATCCAGACTTCACCGCGCTTAGGGACGCCCTCGGTAGGGCGGGCCACGCCGAAGGGCGCATCGGCAATACGCACGTGGCCGCGTAAAGGGTAGGTGGCCGTCACCGCGTTGAGCGCGGCCAATTGACTCACATCGCCGCTGAATATCGCGGTCGGAAAGCTCAAGATGCGCGCGCTCCTCAGAGCCCTGGCCTGCGCCTCGGCAAAGTAGCGCGGCGGGAGGGGATTGGGCGCCTCCAGGCGCAGATCGGCGGCGAGCACTTCCGCCGCTTGCGCACGCACTCCCTGCGATATGCGGCTGGTGAAGAAACCGACGGCGGTCAAGGATAGAACCGCCACTGCCAGCGCCAGCAACAACACGGAGAGTTCGCCGGATTTTAGATCGCGCCATAAGTTTCTCAAAGCGAAGCGCAGGACTTGCATCAGTTCACCGCGTGGCCGGCATCGAGCTCGAGGACGCGATTGCAGCGCCCCGCCAATGCACGATCATGCGTCACCAGCACCAAGGTGCTGCCCGTGCTGCGATTGAGATCGAACAGCAGATCGGTAATGCGCTGTCCGGTGGCCGTGTCCAAATTGCCCGTGGGTTCATCCGCAAACAAAACGGCCGGATGCGTGACGAAGGCGCGCGCGATGGCCACGCGCTGTTGCTCGCCGCCCGATAGTTGCTTGGGATAGTGCGCCAGGCGCGGAGTCAGGCCGACTTGCGCAAGCGCAGCTACAGCCGCCTGCCGCGCATCGCGCCGGCCGCCAAGCTCGAGCGGCAGCATGACGTTCTCAACGGCGGTGAGCGACGGTATCAAATGAAACGACTGAAACACGAACCCAACATGCTTGCCGCGAATAGCGGCGCGGCCATCCTCGTCGAGTTCAGTCAAATCGACGCCGGCGATGAACACTCGGCCCGTGCTTGGAGAATCCAGGCCCGCGAGCAAGGCCAGCAGCGTGGACTTGCCCGCGCCTGAAGCGCCGACAATGGCCAAGGTCTCGCCGGTTCGCACATTGAGGCTTACATCGGCGAGAATGGTGAGTTGCCCTTCCGGGCTGGCAACAGTCTTGGATACGCTTCGAGCTTCGAGAACGATTTGATCTTGCATTGAGGAGCGCCTGTGAAACGGCTTCTGGTCCTATTGGTATTGATTGCTGCGTCCGTCGCGGCCCACGGCGCCGCACCTGCCGAAACGTCGGTGATTCTCGTGTTCGGCGATAGCATCAGCGCCGGCTACGGGCTGGCGCGCTTCGAGTCGGGCTGGGTGGCGCTGCTGCAGACGAGGCTCCGGACCCAAGAGTACGGTTACCAAGTCGTCAACGCCAGCGTCAGCGGCGAAACCACCGCGGGCGGAGTCGCACGCCTGCCCCGGGCGCTGACTCTGCATCAACCCAAAATCGTCATTTTGGAATTGGGTGGCAATGATGGTCTACGCGCGCTGCCCATTGCGCAAATGCGCGCCAATTTGGTGCGCATGGTCGATCTCGCCGCGGCGTCGGGCGCCAAAGTCTTGCTGTTGGGTATGCGCATGCCGCCCAATTATGGCCCTGATTACACGGAGCAATTTCGCCTGTGTTACACGGATCTGGCTCGTGACAAAAAATTGCCCCTGGTGCCCTTTGTGCTGAATGACATCGCGCTTCACCCGAATCTCATGCAAGCCGATGGAATTCATCCCAACGAACTCGGACAATCCCCCTTATTGGCGAATGTCTGGACGGCCTTGAAGCCGCTATTGCACAGTAGCCGCGACGTCGGCCACGGTCCCTAAGGCGGGTGGACAGCGCACCTCATCGCCGCCCACCCGCACTGACCTGGATTGGGCCTTACTTGGCCGTCAGCCATGCGGCGACACCGCCGTGGCTCGAACAGGTCCCGGCGTGGTGCGTCGACTTAGAATAAGTCCCGTCCTTGCACTTGGCGGTTGCTCCGGTCGGATCGGTATTGCTGGCCGCCTCAACGGGCGCCGATTTAGCTACAACCGAGGACTTGGCGGCCGTCGTTGCCGCCGCGGCGGGAGCCGGTGCTGTCGCTGCAGCCGGTGCAGGGGCCGCGGCAGTGGTTTCCGCAGCCGCTTTGCTCTTCGATGCTTTCTGGATGCCGCCGTGACCGCTGCACGCGCCTCGGCCTGTGGCCGTGGAAGTAGTGCCATCCTTGCAGGTGGCGGGCATACCCGTGGCCGCAGGCGCGGCGGGGGCCGCAGCAGGCGCTTCCGCAGCCGCTTTGCTCTTCGATGCTTTCTGTACGCCGCCATGACCGCTGCACGCCCCTCGGCCGGAGGCCGTGGAGGTGGTGCCATCCTTGCAGGAGACCGGAGAACCGGAGTCCGCCGCGCGCGCGGGCAACGCTAGTGCCAATACCATCAAGGGCACCGCTAGAAGTCCGACAAGATTCGTATTTTTCATGAAATGTCACTCCCTGGTTGAATTAAAGTTCAGCGTTGAATTGTAAACGGATCCGCCACGAATCCCCTCTCCAGCCTCAGTGGGGGTTGGTGACGGGCAGTATGGTGGTCACATTCATTACAAACGGGGTGTGCTCGCGGCCCGACCCCGCCTGAAACAGTACGCCATCCACGTTGACATGTGAATTCTCGATGACGTTCGGCGGAAATTCCGCCACTCCAAGCAACTGCAGGTCGTTCGCCGCCAAGCAATGATGGCTCTGCGCCGGAGCATAAATATAGGCGGTCTTATCCAGAGCCAGCACCGGCACATTGTCCACCCCGTCGGCCGCGGGGTAGTCGCGAAAGTGAACTCGCCCGGAAAGCGTATTTTTGAGCGGTTGCTGCAATAGGCAGGGACCGTAACCGATTACGCAGCCCGACAACCCCAGATACGCGGCAATGAATGACAGCCGCCAAAGGCACATGGAGGCTGCTCCATGCCGCCAGTCTGCTCCCGGACGTCGGCCTCGCATATAAAAATGACGGTTATGGGTGTGGTTAAGCGTGGGGTCGATCATGACCACAAGTTTACTCCCGCCGAGCGAGAACATTGCTGGCATCGTGAGCGGATGCTATACACGCGGAACAAAAACGAGGAGTAAGGGCGTGGATCGAAATTGGCTGAAGCAATACCTTCCTGGTGTGCCGGCGGACATCGACCCCGACAGCTATGCCTCGCTGCGGGATATTTTCGAGGAAGCATGCGCCGCCAACGGCCATTCCCCTGCCTTCACCAACATGGGCGCGACATTGACCTATGCCCAACTCGACGAGCTCAGTCGCGCGTTTGCCGCCTGGCTGCAGCATAAATCCGGTCTGGTGGCGGGGGATCGTGTGGCGCTCATGATGCCCAATACCCTGCAATACCCCATCGCGCTGTTCGGCGTGCTGCGCGCCGGCATGGTGGTCGTCAACACCAATCCGCTCTATACCGCCCGAGAATTGGAGCATCAGTTGAAGGACTCCGGAGCGAAGGCCATCGTCATCGTCGAGAATTTCATGCATGTGCTGCAGCAAGTGCTGCCGCGCACGGATTTGAAAAAAGTATTGGTCACCCGCATCGGCGACCTATTGGGAGTGCCGCGCGGTTTCATCGTGAATTTCGTGCTGAAGTACCTGCGCAAACAGATTCCGGAGTGGAAGATGCCGGGTGCCTCGACCTTCAAAAGCGCATTAGGCGGCGGCCTCGGACTCAAACTCGACCGTGTCCCCCTGGGCCCTCAGGACATCGCCTTCCTGCAGTACACGGGCGGCACCACCGGCGTCGCCAAGGCCGCGATTCTCACCCATCGCAATATGGTAGCGAACGTACTACAGGCAGATGCCTGGATCACACCCGCCCTGAAAAACCGGACGGCGGGAATCGTCATCACCGCGCTGCCGCTGTATCACATCTTCTCGCTCACCGCCAATTGCCTGCTGTTTGTGCGATTAGGCGCACACAGCATCCTGATCACCAATCCGCGGGATTTCCCCGCCTTCGTGGCCGAGCTCAAGAAATACAAATTCTTTTTCATCAGCGGAGTCAACACGCTATTCAACGCTCTGCTGCATACTCCGGGATTCGATTCCGTGAACTTCAGCGAACTGCGCATCACTCTGGGCGGCGGCATGGCGGTGCAGTCAGTAGTTGCGGAACGTTGGAAAAAAGTCACGGGTAATGTTCTCACCCAGGCATGGGGACTGACCGAGACCTCGCCCGCCGCCTGCATCAATCCGATGGGGCTAGATTTCAACGGCTCCATCGGCCTGCCGATCCCATCGACAGATATCTCGATTCGTGACGACGACGGCAAAGAGGTGCCGGTGAATGCGGTGGGCGAGATCTGCGTATTCGGGCCGCAGGTCATGCGCGGCTATTGGAATCGGCCGGATGAGACCGAAAAGGTGATGTTCGGCGACTGGCTGCGCACCGGTGACATCGGCCGCATAAATGCCGACGGCTTCGTATTCATCGAGGATCGAAAGAAGGACATGATTCTAGTGTCCGGCTTCAATGTGTATCCGAATGAAATCGAAAGCGTCGCAGCGGCGCATCCCGGCGTGCTGGAAGTCGCCGCGGTCGCGCAGCCTGACGAGAATTCTGGAGAAGTGGTCGCGCTGTTCGTTGTCAAGAAGCACCCGAACCTCACCGCAGAAGCCTTGATCGCGTATTGCCGCACTGAATTGACGGGGTACAAGGTGCCGCGGCATGTCTACTTTCGCAGTGAGCTGCCCAAGACCAATGTCGGCAAGATACTGCGCCGCGCACTTCGTGACGAGCTACGCGCTGCCACCCCTGCCGCTGCCGCTGCGCCGCCCGCGTAGGTGCTCTCCGCGCGAGCTAACAAATTTCTACCCCTCTTTCGGCTGCCCGCCCAAACCATAGTTCTGGACGGTGTCTACCAGTATCGCGACCTGTTCGGGGTCGACATCCGGGGTAATGCCGTGGCCCAAGTTGAAGACATGCCCGACGCCTTCACCGTAGCTCGCAAGCACTCGCAGGGTCTCCGCGCGCAATGTCTCCGGCGGCGCGAACAGAGCGGCAGGGTCTAAATTGCCTTGCAAGGCCACACGGCCCTCGACCGCGTGCCGCGCCGAGGCGAGGTCCGTGGTCCAATCGATGCCGACGGCGTCGCAGCCGATGGCCGCTATTTTCTTTACCCAGGCTCCGCCGCCCTTGGTGAACACAATGTTGGGCACACGGCGCCCGCCGGCCTCGCGCGTCAGCGCGTCGACCACCTCGGCCATGTAGCGCAGCGAGAATTCTTCATACTGCAGCGGCGTCAGTACGCCGCCCCAGGTATCGAACAGCATCACCGCCTGCGCTCCGGCGGCGATTTGCGCATTGAGGTAAACAATAGTGGCCTTCGCGAGCAATTCGAGCAATCGATGCAGATCTCGCGGCGCCTCGTACATCATGCGCTTGATCTGGCCGAAGGTCTTGCTGCCGCCGCCTTCCACCATGTAAGTGGCCACCGTCCACGGGCTTCCGGCGAAGCCGATAAGAGGTACTCTGCCATTGAGTTCGCGACGCACCAGTGCCACGGCGTCGATCACGTACTTAAGATCATGGCCCGGATCCGGCACACCCAGCTTGTCGATATCGGCCGCGGATCGCACCGGACGTTCGAATTTAGGCCCCTCGCCGGCCTCGAATTCCAACCCCAAATCCATGGCATGCGGAATCGTGAGGATGTCCGAAAACAAAATTGCGGCGTCCAGTGGAAATCGATCGATTGGTTGCAGGGTGATTTCGCATGCGATGTCAGGATTGGTGCACATCTGCAGAAAGCCGCCGGCTCGCGCCCGCGTCGCGCGATACTCCGGCAGATAGCGGCCAGCCTGGCGCATCAGCCAAATCGGCCGGCGCGGCGTAGGTTCGCGTAGCAAAGCCCGCAGCAGTAAGTCGTTCTTTAAGATGGAGCTCATATCACGATGCTCTATTTGGCTCACGCCGCAGCGGTTGTTACGGCGCTCAAGTACGTTCGCCGGGATCGAACAGGCGACGATGCTCGAGAATGGCGTAGCGATCGGTCATGCCCGCAATGTAGTCGGCCACCGCGCGGGCGCGGCCAGCCGGGCCTTGCACCAATTCCAGCCGCGAGCCCGTTGCCTTGTGTTCGTCCGGCATCAGGGTGGGATCGTTGAAAAACGTTTCGAAAAGCGTAGCGATGACGCGGCGCGCCTTGGCCGTCATACGCCTGACCCGGTAGTGCTTGTACAGATATTCGCGCAAAAATGTTTTCAGAGAATAATTCAATTCACGCGTGGCGTCGCTAAAGCCGATTAACGGCCCCGGCTGCGATCGGACTTCGGCTATGGACCTGACGCCCGATGCACTGAGCCGCGCCGCCGAAGAATCGATCAAATCGCTGACCAAATGATTGATCATCCGCCGCAGGATTTCATACACCTGCCGCCGGCCCACCAGCGCCGGGTACTTCTCCTGCACTTCGGCGTGATACTTGCGGAATAGCGGTACCGCCAACAACTGCTCCAAGGTGATGAAGCCGGCACGGATGCCATCCTCCACATCGTGATTGTTGTACGCGATTTCGTCGGCAAAATTCGCGAGCTGGGCCTCGAGACCCGGCTGCCGGCGGTTGATGAAGCGTTCGCCTATTTCGCCCAGTTGAATCGCATTGTTGTACGAGCAATGTTTGAGAATGCCTTCGCGGCATTCGAAACTCAAGTTCAGCCCGTCGAAATCCGCGTAGTGCTCCTCGAGCTCATCGACCACCCTTAAGGACTGCAGATTGTGCTCGAAGCCGCCGAAATCCGTCATGCATTCGTTCAATGCATCTTGTCCGGCGTGTCCGAAAGGGGTATGTCCCAGATCATGCGCGAGGCAAATCGCCTCGGATAGCACTTCGTTGAGCTTGAGCGCCCCGGCGATGGTACGCGCAATCTGCGCCACTTCGAGGGAGTGCGTCAGCCGCGTTCTGTACAAATCGCCTTCGTGATTGACGAAGACTTGAGTCTTGTAAACCAGGCGGCGGAAGGCGGTCGAATGCACGATGCGATCGCGGTCCCGCTGATATTCCGAACGGTAGGCGGGTTTCGCTTCAGGGTAGCGGCGGCCGCGCGAATGCGCGTCGAGGGCCGCATAGGCCGCCAGAGCGCTCACGCGAAGTATTCCTCGAGCGTGGCGTGGAGCGCCGCTTGGGCGTAGCTCGCCGTCACAATGGCCCGGCCGAGTTTTTCCAGCAGTACCAGGCGTATCGTGCCGGCTTGCACCTTCTTATCCATTTGCATAAATTCCAGCGCCTTGGCGGCCCCGATGCGCGGCGCCTCGGTGGGTAGTCCGGCTTTGCCTAAGATATCGCGGATACGGTCCTTGATTGCGGCGTCGATCAATCCCAGGCGTTGCGACAAGGCCGCCGCAACCAGCATCCCTAAGCCCACCGCCTCACCATGCAAGTAGGTCCGGAAATCGGTCGCGGCCTCCATAGCATGACCAAAAGTGTGGCCGAAGTTCAAGATCGCCCGCAGATTGTGCTCGCGTTCGTCCCTGGCGACCACCGTCGCCTTGATCTCGCAGGATCTTGCGATGGCGTAGGTCAGCGCCTCGACGTCCCGTTGCAGCAGTTTGGCCATGTTGCGATCCAGCCAATCGAACAGCAATGGATCCCACACGCAGCCATACTTGATCACTTCGGCAAGGCCGGCCCTCAGTTCTCGGTCTGGGAGCGTAGCGAGAGTGTCAGTGTCCGCGATGACGCACAATGGCTGGTAAAAGGCGCCGATCAGATTCTTACCACCCGGATGATTCACTCCGGTCTTGCCGCCGACGGAAGAGTCGACTTGGGCGAGCAACGTGGTCGGGAGTTGCACATAGCCGATCCCACGTTGGTAGCTGGCCGCCGCAAAGCCGGCGATGTCGCCGACCACTCCGCCCCCCAAGGCGAGTACCGTGGCATCGCGATTCATTTTCTTGGCTACCAGCGCATCGAACACTCGGCCGGCGGTTTGCAGCGTCTTGTGTTGTTCGCCGTCCGGCAATATGCACTCGGCCACCCTCCGGGCGCCTAATCCGCCCGCCAATTTCGCGAGATATAGACGCGCCACGGTGGTATTGGTCACGACCAACAAATCGCGCCCGCGAATGTGCGTATCCAGCAACTCGCGATGGGCCAGCAACCCCGAGCCTATGGAGATGGGATAGCGGGAATGCCCGACGTCTACCTGAAGCGTTTGCACGGCGTGGATTATACGAAGCTTAAGGCAGCTGTGCCTGCCGAAGCTTGTGGTGGATTTCCTCCGCCACCAGCTGCACCCTTCGGCCGTCGGTGGAAACCGTGATATCGGCTATTACGGAATAGAGAGCTGCCCGGCGCAGCATCAAGTCATGGAGCTTTTGCTCGGGATCCGTGTCGTTCAGCAGTGGCCGGTGCCGCCCATGCCGCGTGCGTTCGAGCTGTTGATCGATGGAGGTCGCGAGATAGACCACCACGCCGCGCTCGGCCAGCACGCGGCGATTGTCCTCCTCGATCACGGCGCCGCCCCCGGTGGCCAGCACGATGGACTCCAAACGCGTCAGGCGCCCGATGGACTCCCTTTCGCGGACCCGGAAGCCGGCCTCGCCCTCCTTGTCGAAAATGAATGCGATATCCACGCCGGTTTTAGCTTCGATGTCCGAATCGCTGTCGTGAAAGGTGAAGTGCAGCATGCGGGCGAGATGCCGCCCCACGGCGGTCTTGCCCGAACCCATGGGCCCGATGAGAAAGATGTTGTGCTTGGAGACCATTGGCCGCAGATCATAGTCGACTGGGACGCGCAGCGGCAGGCTGTCCTCGGCAGGTCATTCGATTGCGCTCGCGGCACGCAGAAATGAAGCGGCCGCCCGAGGGCGGCCGCTACTTACGCTTAGCCGTCGAGGCTCAAGCCTAGGTCACCTGTACCGCAATGGTGAATACCGAGACAGTCTTCGTGCCGGGCGATGTCACTGAAATCGTAATGTTGCCCGACCCAGGGTTTGCAGGTGCGGTCAGGGTCACCGAGAGCGCCTCCCCGCCGACCGCCGTGCGGCACCCGATCGTCCAAGAGGCTCCAGGCCCGCTGATCGTTCCGACGGCCGAATCCGCTGTTACGCTCACCGTCGTGCCGGCAGCCATCGGATTGTTGTTCAAGTCCCCCACGTTGAAGTTGATCGTACCAGTGTGGGGTGCTGCTGGAGGCACGCCGCTGCGAACGATCGTCAGGGGAGGGCCCCCGAAACCCGGAGCGCTGGTGATTACAACGTTCGCAGCGGCGGTTGACATGATCAGCAAGTGCGACACACCGATGGCCAGCGTCGAGGTGCTGCAGGTCGCCGGGCTGCCCGTGCAGGTGATTCCCTTGAACGCTGTCGCGGAGGGGTCTGGGGCGTCCCGCACCCCGTTCTGGTTGAAATCCAGGAAGTATTCGCCTGAATCGTAGGCGTTATTCTCGTTGTCATCGCGGTACGGCTCGCCCAGGTGAACGAAAGGTTCACCCGGATCCCAGTAGCCGTTGCCGTTTGTATCGGTAAAGGTCTCCTCGCCGATCGCTGTCGCCAGAATCGTTGCGCGGCCCGCCGCTAGCAGGGCCGGGATGTCGCTGTTGAGCTGGGGGCGTGGATTCGCGCTGGTCCAGAGCACCGTGCACGTGCCGTCTGCCGCACCAGGGGCTGAGGGAGTCGCACAAGCGCCGACGACGTGCCCGCCATTGGTATTGAACGCAACGGAAGTGCCGTCCGGCGCCGGATTGTTATACCGGTCAGACAGCCTTACCGTGACCGGAACAGTGACGCCGTCGGTGTCATGCGCTTCCACATTCGGGCAGGCCAGCCCGGAGGAGGCGTAGCTTGGTGCTCCTACCGCTATCGAGAAACCAGCCGAAGCCGGCAACCCGGTAGTGACCGTCAACACACTCGACTGAGTGCTGAGCGCCGGCGATGCGATGGCAGCCGTCACGCGGACCGACGTATGCTGAGTACCGGAACTCACGACGGTTTGCACGGTTCCGTCGGCAGCGGTAGTTGCATTGGCCGGCGAAAGACTGATCCCACCCACCGTCGTATTGAGATTGAACGAGACACTGACGCCCGGTCGAGGGCCTCCCGTCGCATCCACTACCTTGAAGATGACTGTGGAAGTTTCCGCCAGCCCAGTGCCTTTCAGTCCTATCGTGACCGGCGAAGCAGACACGAACTGGATAGACCCAATCGCAGCCGCAGCCACGGTTAACGTACCGGTGGCCGTCAGACTCGTACTGACAACCGTCGCGCTCGCCGTGATGACATCCGCGCCACTACAGCCCTTTGCAGTGTAAGTCGCGCTGACACTGCCGTTCGAAGTGACCACCGTACCGGCAGTAGCTCCCGCAGTGCTGCTCCCGGCAGCGGTTATGGTCGCAAGTCCTTGCGCCACGCAGGGAGAGTTGAACGTCACCGTGACGGCTGAGCCCGTGTACAGCGTGCCGGTCTGGTCGACCATCGTCACACCGAGACTGGCCGTGCCGCCTGCCGACAGAGTAGTGCTGGAAAGCTGGATCATTCCCGACTGGAAGCCGCTGCCGCTGCCATTACCCATCGAGTAGGTCGTCTTAGTACCACCTGTGCCACCTGTGCCACCTGTGCCACCTGTGCCACCCGCACTCGCCGCGCCGATCGTTGTGGATCCGCCGCCGCAGCCTGCCAGCAGCGCTGCGGCGCACAAAGCCATAACCGATAGTCTACGCATATCATTCATCCTCGCCCGACCGAAGTCGGTGTTCGCAATTAATAGAGATTCGACCCTTCACGCAGGATTTTCGGCGTGATGAAGATCAGGAGTTCAGTCTTGTTGTTGACATTCGTCGTGCTCTTGAACAGGTTGCCCAGCACGGGAATATCGCCCAGCCAGGGCACTTTGTTGGCCGACTTCGACTTGGTGGTATCGAGAATGCCGCCGAGAACCACGGTCTGGCCGTCGTTGACCAGTACTTGGGTAATGATTTGCCGGGTATCGATCGAGGGGACGCTGCCTCCCGTGGCGCTGCTCACCAACTGGCCGACGGAGTCGTCGGACACGTCGAGGTCCAGAATCACGCGGTTATCGGGGGTGATCAGCGGCGTCACCTTGAGGGACAGCACGGCGTTCTTGAATTGAGTGGTTGTAGCTCCGCTCGAGGCCGATTGCTGATACGGAATCTCGACACCCTGCATGATGGTCGCTTCTTTCTGGTTCGCCGTAATGACGCGCGGCGAGGATATGGTTTCGCTCTTGCCTTCGTTCTGCGCCGCCGTCAGCTCGAGATCGACGATGTAGCTGCCACCGAGCAGCGAAATGCCGATGCTGCCATTGGTATGCGCCGCCGGCAAATTCACTTGGTAGCGGTTGTCCAGGATGGGCGATGTCACGGGTGTGACCTTGCCGTTGGACGCCAAGTTACCAATGCCGGACTGAGTCATGGTGTCCGCTCCGGTGCCTTTGCCGGTAACCGATATCAGGCCGTTGCTGCCGTTCTTCTGCGCACTGGTCACGCCGAAGCGGGCGCCTAAGTCGCGCTCGAAGGTGTCGCTTACAATGACGATGCGCGCCTCGATCAGAACCTGCTTGACCGGTACGTCCAAGGTTTGCACCAGGCGGCGGATGTCGGCCAATTTGTCCGCCGTGTCCTGCACCAATAAAGTATTGGTGCGCTCGTCGATAGACAGGCTGCCGCGAGACGACAGCATGGAATTCGTGCCGCTTGAGCCGCCGCCGGTGGGTTTGATCAGCTTCGCCAGGTCCGTGACCTTGGCGTAGTTGACCTGCATGAACTCGGTGCGTGTCGGCGAAAGCTCCTGCACTTCCTTGCGCGCCGCAAGCTCGGCCTTTTCCCGCGAAGCGAGTTCGGCCGTCGGACCGATGATGATGACATTGTCCTGCCTGCGCTTATCCAGACCCTTGGTGCGCAACACGATATCGAGCGCTTGATCCCAAGGCACATTCTGCAGGCGCAATGTCAGATTGCCGGTGACCGAGTCGCTGACCACGATGTTCTGGCCGCTGGTGTCCGCCAGCAGCTGCAATACCGAGCGCACATCGATGTCCTGGAAGTTCAGCGTCAGGCGCTCGCCGGTGTATTCCTTCTTCTCGTCAGCGGCTGCCCGCTTCAATGACGGCTTGATCTCGATGGTGTACTGATTGTCGGATTGGTAGGCCAGCTGCTCGAAGTCGCCCTGGGCGCTGATCACCAAACGCGAACTATTCTCCACCCGCAGCGCATCGACGGTTTGCACCGGCGTCGCGAAATCCATGACGTCATAGCGGCGCATGAGATTCTTCGGCATCACGGTGCCGGCGAAGTCCACCACCACTTGATTGCCTTCCTGACGCACATTGACGGGAGTGCGCGGATCCGTGAGCTGCACAATCACCCGGCCCGTGCCGTCGGCGCCGCGCCGAAAATCGATGGTGCGGATCGCGCGTTCGACCGCCGTGGCGGCTTGACCGGAACCTGCGCGTACCTGGGCCGCCTGCTTGGCGGCGTCTCCCGGCAGCCTGCCGAGAGTGACGACGATGGTATTGCCATCGACTTGAGTGGTGTACGGCAACAGGGAGTCCACGTTGACGACCAAACGAGTGCGGCCGTTGGCCTCGGCCGCGACCACCGTGTCCACACCGCCCGAATGCACGTCGATGCGCCGTGATGCCAGCGAAAGGGTGGTGTTCGGCAAGTCGAACGCGATACGCGCCGGCTTGTCGATGGTGAATGGCAGCGGCTCGGGAGCCGGGCCACTCATGTGCAGTTTGAGCTGCACCTGTTGACCCGATAAGGTCTGAACGTCGATTGACTCGAGCTTGAGCGGATCCGCGGCCTGTGCCGTGAAACTGATTGCGCCCATTGCAAAGAGCGCCATCGCTCCCAGCATCGCCGTTCGTATCTTGAATCTAATCATGCTTTCTTCTCCCTGGGGGCCTCAATCGGACAATGCCAATGAGGCCGGTCGCTCGATATAGCCGCCGAGACCATCCGGTATGATCTCGACGAGACTAATTTTTCCGCCGCTGATATCCGTCACCTTGCCGTCGTTCTGCCCAAGGTAGTTGCCGGGCTGAACCTTGTGTACGAGGCCGTCCTTGGATTGGACCAGCCCGTAAAAGTTGCTGCCCACCTTGAAGGTGCCGACCATTTTCAAAGTGTCGAGCGAGAAGCCTTCCAGAAACTCGCGGTTGCGCCGCGAACTCGGGCGTGTGGAAGCCTGGCCATTGGCGCCGCCAGCACCCTGCGGCTGGAACGGTGAGCGCAATTTGACCGCGCTGTACACATAGGTTTCGTAGGGCTTCACTTCCGGCAGCGCCTGAATGCGTCCACCGGGCTTTTTCTTGGTATCGGCAATCCATTTCTGAAGGTCCGATTGTCCGCCAGAACAGCCGCCCGCACCGACGCCTGCGATGACTGCGCAAACAACGAGGGTTTTGCCGGTAATTCTCACGTCGCCCCTCCCGGCTTTTTCTTCGCCCCGCGCGCGCCTTCGTCCTCAATGTAGCGGTAGGTCTTGGCGGTCACGTCCATGGTCAAATTATCGTAACCGCCCTTGGTATCCACCGGCGTAATCTGGATGTCGTGCAGAGTGACGATGCGCGGCAACGCGGCGATGCCGCTGACGAAGTTACCGAAGTCGTGATACGAGCCCACCAGCTTGATTTTGATGGGCAGCTCTGCGTAAAAGCCGTTGCCCTTCTCGCTGCCCGGCTGGAACAGCTTTTCCTGCAGCCCTGCGGCGAGGCCGGTTTGCGAGATATCCACCAGCAGGTTCGGCACCTCGGTCTTGCCCGGCAATTGCCGCAGCATGGCGCCGAAGCTGCGCTCCATCTCCGCCAGCTGCGCCCTGTAGGCGTCGAGATTCGCGGCGCGCTGCTGCTTGCTTTCGAATTGTGCGCGCAAATCCAGCTCGTCCGCCTGCGCTTTTTGCAATATGGGGCGATCGTCGTTCCACACGAACATGTACCAAGCGAAGGCAGTAACCAGCGCGAAAATCAATGCGATGAAGAAGGCGCGCACCGGCAGCGGCCAGCGGCCTACGTCGCGCGGATCGAGACTCTTGAGCTGATCGACAAAGTTCATTTCGCCGCAACCTTCTTGACCGTTGTTTGGCCGCCATTCTCGAGGTCCACGCCGACCACGTCGCTGGAGAGCGTGAAATTCGAGCCACCGGTCGCGGAGTCCTTGGCGGACTCGACCACCTGCAGAACGGGGTTATCCATCCACACCGACGAATCGATATTGCGCATGAAAGTAGACACGCGCGTACTCGACTGCGCGACGCCATGAATCTCGAGCTTGTTGCTGTTCTGCTTGATCGTCGTGAGGTAAATGCCGTCGGGAACCGTTTTCACGATTTCGTCGAATAGATGCACGATTTCAGGCCGCTTGCGCTGCAACTTCTCGATAATTTCCATGCGGTCAACCAATCGTCGCTTGCGGTTCTCAAGATCCTGAATATCGGCTATCTGCGCATCGAGCTTGACGATCTCCTTCTTCAGCAGATTGTTCTTCTCGTTCTGGGCATCGGTCCAGCCCGAGTACAGAAGCTTTCCGCCGAGGACGAAAACACCGGCCGCGATCACCGCGCCGATGGCCGCGACGCCGAATTCGCGCCGGCGCAATTTCCGTTCTTGTTCTCGCCAAGGCAATAGATTGATACGCGGCATGGCTGCTCTTTAGTCGAAGCTTCGCAGCGCAAGGCCGCAGGCTGTGAGTAACGCTGTGGCATCCCGGCCCACGGCTTGGGCTTTGGCCTTCGATGACACCTTCATGTTGCCGAGCGGATCACCTTTTTCCGCCGGCACGCCGACTCTGCTCGAGATGACATCGGCGACGCCGGGTATGTTGGCGCAGCCGCCACAAATCAATATTTGGTCGGGCTGTGAGCGGCCGCTGCCGGACGCCAGGTAAAACTGCAGCGAGCGGCTGACCTGCTGGGTCATATCGTCGATGAAAGGGTCGAGCACTTCGGGTTGATAGTTGCTCGGCAGGCCGCCTTCCTTCTTGGCGCGGCCGGCCTCTTCCATGGAGAGCCCGTAAGTGCGCATGATTTCTTCGGTGAGCTGCTGTCCGCCGAAGGCGAAATCGCGGGTGTAGATGACTCGCATGTCGCGCAGCACGCTGAATGTGGTGCTGCTGGCACCGAAGTCCACCACCGCGACGGTGCGGTCGAGGCCGCCGTCCGGCATCTGATGGCGCATCAGGGCGCAGGCATTTTCAAGAGCGAAGGCTTCCACGTCGACCAGGTGAGCGGTCAGTCCCGATGCTTGTACCGCGGCTTGCCGTTGCTCGACATTTTCGGTGCGAGTCGCGACCAGCAACACGTCCAGCATGTCCGGGTCTTTCTCAGACGGGCCCACTACCTGGTAGTCGTAGCTGACTTCTTCCATCGGAAAGGGAATGTATTGGTCGGCCTGCATCTCGACCTGGCCCTCAAGTTCGTTCTCGCCGAGATTCTTCGGCATTTGAATCACTTTGGTGATCGCCGCGTCGCCGCTGATGGCGATGGCGGCAAGCCGGCTCTTGGCGCCGGAGCGCTTGACCGCGCGCCGAATCGCCTCGCCCACAGCCTCAGCGTCAACGATGGCCTTTTCGTTGATGGCGTTATGCGGCGTGGGTTCCGCGGCATAGGACTCAACGCGATACTGGCCGCCCGACATCGTGAGCTCGATGAGCTTCACCGATGAGGTGGTTATGTCAAGTCCCAGAAGCGGACGATATCTTTTGCCGAACGACCACACAGCTATTTTCCTTTTTCGCTCAGTATCTTGGGGGTCGAAACTGGTGCATGAGATTAACTTAGCCCACGCAAACTTAGCAAGAAACTGTTAAATAGAACGTGAAGCTACTCACGGTAATGACCGTGGAGCAGCGGCGGCTGCGCAAAGTGGGGTCTGCGACAATCCGCAGTCTTAGAGGAAGGCTTCGAGTCATCCGATCAGACCTCTGCCCATGCTCTCAGATAGGCGTTTGGTTAAACTTTGGTCTGGCAACCCCGCTATCCTTGGGCTTATCCCTTAGGACCGGTGGCTTTGCGTCCTCATCTTTCGATGAGTATGCCCCTGTAACCGGCGGTAATATGCTTGCGCACTATCGCCGGTGCAATAAGTTAGAACGGTTTCCTGTGGCCAAACGTTACCTAGTTCTCATATCGCGCATTTGCATGGTCTTGGTTAGCGCAATTGCCCTCATTGCGTTCGCCAATGTCTGTGCTTATGTCTACTTGAAGCCCGCGCTGCCCGACGTGGACAGCCTACGGGACGTGCAATTGCAGGTCCCGCTGCGGGTTTACACCCGCGACGGGAAACTGCTTGCCGCCATCGGCGAGCAGCGCAGGATCCCGGTGCGCTACGAACAACTCCCCAAGAAGCTCATCCAGGCTTTCTTGGCCACCGAGGATGACCGCTTTTTCCAGCACCATGGGGTTGATTGGCAAGGCATTTTGCGGGCGGCGGTGGCCAACCTCAAGGCCGGCGGAATTCGCCAGGGAGCGAGCACCATCACCATGCAGGTGGCCCGCGATATGTTTCTGACGCCACGGCGCGATATGAAACGCAAAATGAGCGAGATCTACATTTCCCTGCTGATGGAGTCTGAATTCACCAAGGAAGAGATTTTCTCGCTGTACGTCAACAAGATCTTCTTAGGACAGCGCGCTTACGGGGTCGGCGCCGCTGCGGAGGTGTATTTCGGCAAGACCTTGGAGCAATTAACCGTGGCTGAAATGGCCACCCTGGCAGGGATTCCCACCGCCCCATCGGTGGTCAATCCCGTAGCCAGCGCCGAAGCCGCCCGGGTGCGCCGCAGTCATGTGTTGGGCCGGATGCTGCAGCTCAATTACATCACCCAGGCCGAATACGATGAGGCGAAGGCGAGCTCCGTGGAGTCCAGGCTGCACGGCGCCTCCATCGAAGCCGACGCCCCCTATGTTGCCGAGATGGTGCGCAACGAAATGCAGTCAAAGTACGGCGATGATGTGTATACGGCGGGCTACAAGGTGTTTACCACCATCGATTCGCGATTGCAGGCGGCTGCCACTGTGGCGCTGCGGACAGGGCTGTTGGAATACGATCGTCGCCACGGCTATCGCGGCGCCACAGCCAAAGTGGATGCCTCCAAGCTCACGACCCCAAAGGACCTGGACGGCCAGCTTG
Organism: Gammaproteobacteria bacterium; assembly: GCA_025357835.1. Lineage (GTDB taxonomy): Bacteria > Pseudomonadota > Gammaproteobacteria > Steroidobacterales > Steroidobacteraceae > Bog-1198. The sequence goes on along the minus strand of JANYLM010000086.1, from coordinate 47,245 downwards.
AGGAATTCCCGGTGATCGGCGGCCTGCGGCCTGCCATCGTGCAAAAAGTCGACGCGAAAAGCGCCAAGATCTACCTCAGGGATCTCGGTGAAGTGACCTTGCCGTGGGAGAAGCTGTCCTGGGCAAGGCGCGAATTGCCGGACGAAAAGGTAGATCGGTGGCCGACGCAGGCATCTGAGATTTTGAGCCGCGGCGATGTAATCTACACGGTGGGACGTACCGCCGAGACTCTGCTGTTCGTGCAAGTGCCGGAGGCACAGAGCGCCCTGGTGTCGGTAGATCCGAAAGACGGCGCGGTGGTCGCTCTGGTCGGCGGCTTTGACTACTTTCAGAGCAAGTACAATCGGGTGACTCAGGCGCGGCGTCAGCCGGGATCAGGCTTCAAACCCTTCGTGTATGCCGCGGCCTTCGACAAGGGCTATACCCCGGCCAGTATTATCCTGGACGCTCCCATCGTCATCGATGCGGCGGGCATGGAGCAGGCGTGGAGACCGAAGGAGGACACCAATAAATTCTACGGACCGATCCGCCTGCGCGAGGCCTTGGTTCACTCCCGAAATCTGGTTTCGGTGCGCCTGATGCGCGCCATCGGCGGTGATTACACCTGGAATTACGTGACTCGCTTCGGCTTCGATAAGTCGCAATTACCGAATGACCTGACGCTGGCCCTGGGAACCGCTGAATTAAGTCCGCTGCAGATGGCCATCGGTTACTCCGCCTTCGCCAACGGGGGTTACAAGGTCAACCAGTACAGCATCGATAGGATCGAGGACGCCGGCGGCAAGGTCCTGCAGCAGGCGGCGCCCGCCCTGGCCTGCGCCGAATGTGATCGCGTCACCGATCCACCCCTAGCCACGCCCGCCGCCACCGCGGCCGGCGCACGCACCGCAGTCTTGGACGGGGCCGCTCACGATGGTAAGACCATGATTCCGGAGAAGAATCTGGCGCCCCAAATCATCAGGCCGCAGGTGGCTTATCTATTGGCCGATATGATGAAGGACGTCATTCGCCGCGGCACCGGTGTGCGCGCTCGCTCGCTCAATCGCGAAGATATCGCTGGCAAGACGGGCACCACCAACGATCATCACGATGCCTGGTTCAACGGCTTCAACGGCGATCTCGTCACCACGGTCTGGACTGGATTCGATCAAGATCGCTCCTTGGGCGACGGCGAAGAGGGCGCTCACGTGGCCGTACCGACCTGGACTTACTACATGCACGAGGCCTTAGGCAAAGCACCCAAGCACGGGGTCCCTCTGCCGGACGGCATAGTCACCGTGCGCATCTCGCCCGAGACGGGCTTGCTCGCCAGCGCCGACAACCCCAACGGCATCATGGAGAAGTTCATCGAAGGCAATCTGCCGAAGTCCGAACTATATGAGGGGCCGAATAGCTCGAACCCGATGAACGACGGTGATAAACCGTTATTCTAGGCCCATGCCTAAGAAGTTTTCGCAGCGTGCAGAGGATTTGCGCCGCGCGCTCGCCCAGGAGGCTGCACGGATCATGGCCGAGCATGGCATCGAGGATTTTCTCCAAGCCAAGCGCAAGGCAGCGGATCGGCTGGGAGTGAACGATGTCTCCGTGCTACCTAAAAACATTGAAATCGAGGCTGCGCTGCGCGAGCACCAGCGGCTATTCGGCCGCGATGCGCACGACCACACCCTGAAAGAGCAGCGCCGCATCGCCTTGGACACCATGGTGCTGCTCGGCGAATTCCAGCCGCGATTGGTGGGATCGGTACTCACGGGCACCGCCACCAATTACAGCGATATCAACTTGCATCTATTCGCGGATAGATCTGAGTCGGTCGCCCTGCGGCTACTGGAAATCGGCGTGCCGCATGAGTTCTATGAGCGGCGCGTAAAAATGGATTCGGAACGCAGCCTCAACTATCCCGCACTGCGTTTCGAGGCCAATGGCCGAACCGTCGATGCCACTGTGTTTCCCATCGATGGAATCCGTCAGTCGCCTTACTCTCCCGTCGACGGCCGACCCATGAAGCGGGCCGACACTCGGGAAGTGTCGGAGCTGTTGGGAACGAACTAAATCCATAGCCATCCTCGGCAACGCAGGCATATTCGGATTATCGACGGTTTAGTTAATTAAATTAACTTGAACAACCCTCGACAGACGTATTAAGCTCTGGCAGAGACCGGCTTCTTTGCGCAACGGATAGCCAGAAGAATAAGAAAAATACCTGGTCCTATATGTGGGGAAAAGGCAACATTTTAAGGGGTGCGCAATGAGTTCGGAATCTATTAAGCGATGCTTACTGGCCGCCGCAGTGGCAGGCCAATTAGCGTGGTCGGCCATATCCATGGCGGCGACAGCGGATGCCGAGCCGGCGTCAACCGGCGGTCTTGAGGAGATCGTCGTCACCGCGACCCGACGCAGCGAACGGCTCCAAGACGTCCCGATCAGCGTTATTGCCTTCGGCCAAGAAAAGATGGATGCGCAGGGGCTCAAGAACATCGACGATCTGTCGCGCCTCTCGCCCGGTCTCAATTTCCAGCGCAATGGCATGAGTTCGGCAGGCAATTACAACGACGAGGGCTCGGATATCAACATCCGCGGCGTCGACTCGACGGCCGGCACGTCAACCACGGGTGTCTATGTCGACGACACGCCGATTCAGACGCGCCACATCGGTTTCGGCTCCATCAATGCTTTCCCCGCGCTGTTCGACCTCGACCGCGTCGAGGTCCTGCGAGGGCCGCAGGGCACTCTATTCGGCGCCGGCGCCGAAGGCGGCGTGGTGCGCTTCATAGCGCCCGAGCCCAATCTCAACAAGCCGGCTGGCTACGCGCGGGTTGACGTTGCCACCACCAAAGGCGGGGGCGCTAGTTACGAAGGCGGTGCTGCCTTCGGCGCACCCATTATCGACGACGTCCTTGCGTTTCGCGCCAGCGTCTCGTATCGGCGCGATGGTGGCTGGGTTGACCGGGTGGGCTACACGCTCTCCCCAAACAGCGCGGCTCAGCTGCCGACTCCTATCTATAACGGCAATACCACTCAGTCGAATGCAAACTTTTGGGAAACCACGACGGCACGGCTCGCCGTCAAATGGAAGGTCAGCGACACTCTGGAGATTACGCCGTCGATTTACTACCAGCGCCTGCAAATCAACGACACCGCAGCCTACTGGATCGCGTTGTCGAATCCCGCCCAGAACGTCTATCGCAACGGCAACGCCGGAACCAATCCCAGCAACGACCCCTTCACTATGAGCGCCATCAAGATCAAGTGGGACTTGGGGTTCGCGTCCTTATTCTCGAACACATCGTTCTACGATCGCAACCAGAGTGCGACGTCCGACTACACGCAATACCTGCGGGCGACCTGGTCGTCCATTCCCTCGACGTCCGGAACGCCTGCCTTTCAGTTGCCGAATACGTTTCCCGCCAAGGGCGACAACGGCTATGCGCAGTTCAAGGACACTCAGCGCAATTTCTATCAGGAGTTCCGCCTGGCCTCGAGCGACACGAACGCGCGAATCGTCTGGAACGCCGGGCTCTTTTTCTCGCATCTGAGCGAGAACGTGCCGGAGAACATCATTGATCCGACATTGGATTCAGAAGTCGTGGCCTACACTGGCGGCGGTAATTCGGTGTGCTTCCCCGGTCAGCTCTGCCCGGGCGGGCAGATCTTCACTGGGCCAATAGACAAGGTCGTCGATAAACAGATTGCGGCCTTCGGCGAGCTCACTTTCAAAGTGACCGACACCTTCAAGGCCACGGCGGGACTGCGAGTCTCGAAACTCGACTACACGGGATCGGTCAGTGAAACCGGACCATTCCTGGGCACCACGATCATCACCCAATCGAGCGCCACCGAGAAGCCGGTGACACCCAAGGTCGTATTTTCATGGCAGCCCGATCACGACGACCTTGTGTACCTCAGTGCCTCGAAGGGCTTCCGGCCGGGCGGTCCCAACGTCGGAGTCGGAAGCATCTGCTCAGGCAACCTCAGCTCGCTCGGCCTGAGCGCGGTTCCGCCTCAATTTTCCTCCGACAGCCTCTGGAGCTACGAGATCGGCAGCAAGAACACTTTCTTGGACCACAGGCTGCAGATCAACGCCAGCCTGTTCTATATCGATTGGCGCAACATTCAGCAAAATGTCTACCTACCGGCCTGCGGCGAGCAGTTCACGGCCAATCTAGGCAAGGCCAAGAGCGAGGGCGGCGACATAGAGGTGATCTACAAGCCGATCGAAGCCCTGACTTTCGATCTGACGGCGGCTTACACGGATGCCAAGTTGACGAAGACTTCCTGTGCCGGTGCGCTGATTTACAACGGTGCCGCCTGCACGGCGCCCGGCGTCGTCACCCCCGTCAGCCCAATCGCCACCAGCGGCGATGCCCTACTCGGCGCGCCCTGGTCGTTCGCGGCATCGACGGAGTATCACTTTCCCGAATGGGGAGGACGCATGCCGTACGCGCGCCTCGACTTCCAGCGTTTGACTGCGCAAAAATCCTTGCTACCGGGGCAAAACAGCAATAACGCGCTGTTTGACACCACCCTTCCGGGACTGCCCGTCGTCAATAACCTCTCGCTCCGGGCCGGACTTCGGTTCAACGGTTTCGATATCTCGGCATACGCAGACAACCTGACGAACGCGCATCCGCAGTTGTTCGAGTCACGCGACATTGCGCCTTATTCGCTCGGGCCCGGCACGGGCGGGGCAACTGGTCCGACCACCGATAATCTCTACTTCGCCCGCGGTGTGCGACCGCGAACCATCGGAGTTACCGCAACTTATCGGTATTGATCTGCTGCGATTTATGATCGTCGTATAGATTCACTCGCCCGCAGGCGAGCCTCGAATAACGAGGCTCGTCTTGCGGTGCGAGCCGGCGCATGAGGATGGCCCGCCGCGCATTGGGCGCTCAGCGCCGAATCACTTCCCCGCCTTCTCCTGCCAAACCGCCATCATATTCGGCGAGCCCTGCGCCCGGACTCCATTGTCGGTCAAGATATCATCGGTGGCCGCAAGCATGGCCGCGCGCGAGAACACCAGGGCCTCATTACCCTTTTGATCGAATTCGATGGTGACGAAGGGGTCCTTCAGATCGCGCAGCACAGCAACCAAGTGCTTCAGGCTGCGTACATGCGTGCCGTTGATCGAATACACCACCGAGCCCGCGGGATTCGAGTAGCCATTGGCGAGCTTGTGCGGGAAGAAGGGCGAGGAGATGACCACCAGCTCCTCAGTTTCGGCATCCGGCGGGTCCAGGGCCCGTGTGATCAGCGGACTCTTCACGGCACCCAAGATTCGCAGCAGGCCGGCGTTGTTCTCGAAGCTGGCCACCAATTGCCAGGTTGCCGTTGAAAACACCAGCGGGCCGTAAATGAAGTAGGACGGGTAGCCGCCGTGCAAATCGGTAACCAAGGTGGGGTGCTGCGCCGACACGGGCAATTGAATCGGCAGGGTTTTGCCCGCCCTGACGACGGTCATAGGCACCTTGCCGTCGTTAGCCAAGCGTTGTACCAGATAGGCGAAGCTGACTCGCAAGTCCTTATCCAGCTTGACCATGCCCTGATTGTCGATAGGAGTATCGCCTACTCGGGTCAGGACATCCCATTCCTTGAGCGGGTACGAGGCATCGGACTTGTAGGGACGGTGAACCACCATTCCCTCGACGGCCTTGTCCAGCTTGAGGAACTCACGCAGAGCTGGATTTTCCAGGGTCTGCAGCTCATCGTAAATGGCGGGCTTACCATCGTAGTGTCCGTCGGCGATGTCCTTCAAGAACAAATCGACTTCTTCGTTGGGGATGATGTAGCCGATATTCTGAGTGTCGCCGCCCAGTTTGCTGAAGGCGAGCCCGATCATTTTGTCGCCGGCAATCGCGGGGCCGCCGCTGTTTCCGGGATTGATCGCGGCATCGACTTGGATACGCAGGCCTGACACCGGATAGTTGTAAGCCACAAACTCGATGCGCGACACGATTCCCTTAGTGATGGACAGCGAGTTGCCGCCGGTTGGGAACCCATAGGCCAGTACCGCGTCCTTGATCTGCGGCAGCTTGCTGGCGCGCGCCACTGGCGGATGCGTATCGAAGAACGCCGCATCATCGAGCTGCAATACGGCCAAGTCGATGCCGGGAGCCACCGCCACCACGGTGGCCGGCACCTTGTCGCCGGCAGCGTTCGCTTGAATCTGCACCTGGCTAGCGTAGAGCACCACATGGGCATTGGTGAGGATGCGCTTGCCGTCGATCACCACGCCCGAGGCGGTCACTTCGCTGGGCGCCTGCTTGGACCAGGGTTTGAAGGGATCCGGGTAGCGCATGGTCGCAAACACCTTCACCACCGAGTTCTCGATGGCCGGCGCCCGCTCCACGTCGGCTGCACGCGCGCTCGACGCAAGCGCCGTCGCGGCATCGAAACCGCAAAGTAAACAGAAGCCGACAAGGCATCGCTTAAATGGTGTCATGTTGCTCTTCGAGTCCTATTTTCCACTGACTGAGAAGGCCAGCAGGGTGTTACCCGAATTGACATAGACGGTACCGTTCACGATGGTGGCTCCGCCGTGATCCAAGGGCCCGCCGCTGGCCTTCATGCCGTTCCTGGTTTGAAATTCCCTGGCCGTGTCGAAGTCCCACAGAATCTTGCCGTCGATGGTCGAATAGGCGCGCAAATGCCCGTCCAGCGATCCCGAGAAGGCGCTGCCCGGCATGACGGTGACCGCTTGCGACTGCGCATGCCAGCAATTGTGCTGGCCCCAGGAGCAGGCGGGTTCCGGCGCAGGTGCGTGCCAGCGCGCAACGCCGGTGGTCATGTCGAGCGCCGTCAAACTTCCCGAAGCGTTCGCGGGCTGTGCCAGCAGACCGGAGATGGCGACATAGAAACTGCGATGATCCGCCGCTGCGCCCCAGGCCACTCCGCCGGCGGCACCCGCAACGCCCGCGCTGGCCACACTCGGGCCTGCGCCGCCCACGACGGGAACGCCGATTTTCGTCTGCCACAGGATATCGCCGCCGTGATCGGGATCCAGGCCGTAGACGACCCCTGATTTTTGTCCCGCCAATAGGACTTGATTGCCGGTCGCCAGCGTTCGTAAAACAGGGGAACTCCAAAAGCCGGCCGCTGCCGTTCCGAGCTCCGGTCGGGCCAATTGCTTGACCCATCGCAGCCTGCCGTCCGCCAAATCGAAGGCGACGACGGCGTCCGTCAATGATTGCTCGATGCCGTTCGCGGAGCTGCCTGTGGCCACGTACAGCACATTGCGTTTGGTATCGACGGTCGGCGATGAGGAAATCGCCGCGCCCGCCGGCCCGAATTCCTGGACGCCCGTATTGCTCTTGCGGGTGGGCGCCGGCTCCTCGAGCACGGTGTAGCTTTTCCATAGAGTTCTGCCGCTGGCGATGTCCAGCGCGACCACGCTGCCGCGAAAAGTGCAGCAGCCATAGCCTGAGGTGCTGGCCGCACTCTCCTCCGTCGAGGACACGGCCACGTACAGATGATCGTTGTACAGGGTCGGCGCTGCCACGATGCGCGCGCTCGGATGAGTGTCAACTTGAGTTTTCCACAACAGAGTTCCCCTCTGTGCGTCCAGCGCATACACCGTGCCGGCATCGTCACCGAAGAATGCGGCGCTCGGCGCCTTGATGACGTCGAGGTGCGCCAAGGTGCGTTTTAAGCGTCGAGGCAGCGCCGCGACTCTGGCGCGCGCGAGTTCGCCAATCGTCACTGCGGTGCGGCTACCCACGGCGGCGTCATAGGTCCAATAGGTGCAGCCTGTCTTCGCGTCGAGGGAGTAGATGCGTCCCGCGGAGCCGCTGACGAACAGCCGCTCGTCCACAATGGTGGGCTGGCCGAATTCCGTGCCATTGGGATAGCCGTAGGCCCATTTCAAGGCGAGCTTCGGCACATCACTGGCGCGAATCGCGGGCTCGGGCTGGTAGCGTGTATTGTCCAGCCCCTTGCCCCAGCCGTTCCATTGCGCCGAGCCCAGCGCCACCGGGCCCGCCGCATCGGGGCAGAGATTATCTGCCAGGGCAAAATTCGCGGCGCCGCCCAGCAGCAGCGCCGCCACTACGTTAAGACCGGCGTAGGCTTGGCCCCCCATCGGTCAGCGCTTGTCTATGGTCTGGTAGTCTCGCTGGGCAGGACCGGTGTAGAGCTGGCGCGGCCGGCCGATCTTCATATGCGGATCGGATACCATTTCCTGCCACTGCGCCACCCAGCCTGCGGTGCGCGCGATCGCAAACATGACGGTGAACATGGAGCGCGGAATCCCCAGCGCGCTATAGATGATGCCGGAATAAAAATCCACATTCGGGTACAGCTTGCGCGACACGAAGTACTCGTCCTTGAGCGCGATTTCCTCCAGTTTCAGCGACAGCTCGAACAGCGGATTATTGGTTTTGCCCAGTTTCTCAAGCACCCGATAACACATGCCGCGAATGATTTTGGCGCGGGGATCGAAGTTCTTGTAGACGCGGTGTCCGAAGCCCATCAAGCGCACGTGATCGCTCTTGTCCTTGACGCGCACCAGGAATTTATCGATGTTGGCCACAGAGCCGATTCCGTCCAGCATGTCGAGCACGGCTTCATTGGCGCCACCATGCGCGGGCCCCCACAGAGCGGATACGCCCGCCGATATGGCGGCGTAAGGGTTCGCACCGGTGCTGCCGGCCAGGCGTACCGTCGAGGTGCTAGCGTTTTGCTCATGATCCGCGTGCAGAATGAACAGCAGATCCAGCGCTTCGGCCGCAACCGGATCGATGGCATAGGGCTCGCAGGGAACCGCGAAGAACATATTCAGCATGTTGGCGCAGTAGCGCAGGTCGTTGCGCGGATAGACGAAGGGCTGGCCGAGCGTGTGCTTGTAGGCCGCGGCGGCGATGGTCGGCAGTTTCGCGACGATTCGATGCGCGAAAATCTCCCGATGCCGGGGGTCATCGATGTCGGTGGTGTCGTGATAGAACGCGGCCATCGAAGCCACCACCGCGGACACCATGGCCATGGGGTGCGCGTTGTGATGGAAACCCTGGAAAAAACGCAGCAATTGCTCGTTGACCATGGTGTGCCGGGTTATCGAATTCTGGAACGCGCAGAGCTGCGCTTTGGTGGGCAAACTGCCGTTGATCAGTAGATTGGCCACTTCGAGAAAGCTCGATTTCTCCGCGAGCTGCTCCACCGGATAGCCGCGATACAGCAGCACGCCGGCGTCGCCGTCGATGTAGGTGATCTTGCTTTCGGTGCTTGCCGTGGCCATGAAGCCGGGGTCGAAGGTGAATACCCCTTGGTCCTTGGTCAGATTCGAAATGTCGAGTGCTTCCGGCCCGATGGTTCCCGAGACGGCGTTCAGCGGCGTCGTCTTTCCGGTCGCGAGATTCTTGAGTTCGTATTTCGTGCTCATGCGCTTTTCCGACGGAGATGAAGATTGGTTCGTTTAGGACCACGCAGCCTTGCACGGCCGTACATCGGAATCAAGGGAGCCGGTCCGCCAGCATGGCAGCCGGCGTCGGGCACAGTGGAACCTGTAGGCGCGCGGATCTATTCAAGGTCCACGCGCCTGTGCGCTCGTAAGGAGAAACTCTGAAGCGTTAGGCTTTCGCCGCTATCGCATACTTCTTGCGGAATTTATCGACGCGACCGCCGGTATCCACAATTTTCTGCTTGCCGGTATAGAACGGATGGCAATTGGAGCAAACTTCGACCTGCAGATCCTGGCCATTGGTCGAGCGAGTCTCGAATTTATTGCCGCAGGTACAAGTGACCGCGATGACTTTGTATTCTGGATGAATGCCGGCTTTCATGGAAACCTCGAGTGTGGGTAGCGGCAGAATCGACCCATCCGCAAAGGGATGTATCGCCACGCCTAAAATCCCCTCTGGTTCGCGATCCAACCGCAGAGGGCCGGGTCTCTAATCCTGGGCCGGCCATAGTATCCGATGGGTACAGTTGCCACAAGACAGGCGACATAAGCTTTCATTGCATCCTCGCCCGCGTGTTGTCCACAATAACTGTGGATAAGTCTGTGGACGGCGGCCACGGCGCTTGATTCAGCCAGCAGAATTTCGAGTAATTGTTAACTCGGTCAAAAAATAGACAAGTCACTTTATTGTTATATTTCAACTACTTATGAAGTGCATCTGACCTAGTGCAAGTGCAATGTGCTGTAGGTACCCCTTTGTGTGGGGTCCTACCTCCGATGTGCATAAGCTTAGGCAAGAAAACCTGCCTGCAGATCATTTAAGAAGCGCCGGCCCAGCTCGGTAGGACGCCAGCCGTTCGCCCGGCCGGTTACAAGCCCGCGCCCCGCCGCTTGAGCAAGTTTGGCCTCGACCGAGTCCATTTCCAGCCCGGTTCGCAGCCTGTAGTCGGTGAAAGTAAAGCCCTCATTGAGCCGCAGCGCATTGAGCATGAACTCGAACGGTAAGTCCTTGGACAAAATGAACGAGCTCTCGCCTATGGCGGCGCGTGGTGCCGCACCCTCGACTGCGCGTGCGGCCAAATCAGCAGCTGCGGCTTGGGGCGCCGCGCCAACGCCGGTGCCGGCGTCGACGGCCGCGCGCCGCACTTGCTCTTGATACTCGCGCGGCTGTTTGGGTTTGATGGTGCGCAGGATGCGATCAGGCAGTGCGAAACTGAGCTTGCCGTGCGCGCCCGCGCCGATGCCCAGATAATCGCCGAACAGCCAGTAATTGAGGTTGTGCCGGCAACACGCGCCGGCGCGTGCATAGGCTGAGACTTCGTATTGCGCGTAGCCTGCGTCCGCCAGCAGCTGCTGACCCGCGGTTTGAATCTGCCAAGCGGCGTCTTCATCCGGCAACTGCGGCGGCCGCGCATGAAACACGGTCCCCGGCTCCAGAGTGAGCTGGTAATAGGAAATATGCGCAGGACCCAGGGTACACGCGGTGCGCACATCCTCGAGCGCCTCCTCCAAAGTCTGCTGCGGCAGTGCATACATCAAATCGAGATTGAAATTGTCGAGCTTGGCCGCGCGCAATTCCTCCACCGCGCGATGCGTGTCGTCCGCCGAGTGAATGCGGCCCAGGACCTCGAGGGCGCGCGGCGCGAAAGTCTGCGCGCCCAATGAAACTCGGTTGATGCCCGCATCCCGATATCCTGCGAACTTGCCGCGTTCAATGGTCCCCGGATTGGCTTCGAGGGTGATTTCGACGTCGTCGGCGAACGCGATTCGCTGCCGCAATGCGCCGAGCAGCACGGCGAATTCCTCGGGCTGGAAAAGGCTGGGCGTACCGCCACCGAAGAATACCGTGTCGATCCTGCGCCCCCGCAACCGCGGCATTTCCGTATCGAAATCACGAATCAACGTATCGATGTACGAGGCGTCGGGCATGACCGACTTCAGCTGATGCGAGTTGAAATCGCAGTACGGACACTTGCGCACGCACCAGGGCATATGCACGTACAAGGCCAGCGAGGGGTCCGGCGCCCCGTGCGAAGGCTCCGCCAGCGCGCGCGACGCGGTCACTGTCGCGTCGACGGACGCGCGACCCGCTGGCGCGCCGCCAATTGATCGCCCAGCGCACGCATGGCGATGCCGCGGTGACTGAGTCGATTCTTGTCCTCAGCTTTGAGTTGCGCCGCAGTCACCCCTAGCTCAGGAAGCCAAAAATACGGATCGTAGCCAAAGCCGCCTGAGCCGCGGGGCGCATCGAGAATGACACCCTCCCATGCGCCCTCGGCGATCAGCGGCGCCGTGTCCTCGGCACCTGCGACGAACACCAGCGCACAACGATAGCGAGCGCGCCGCCGTTCAGGCGCAATGCCCGTAAGAGCGGCCACAAGTTTCGCGTTATTGGCCGCGTCGTCCGCAGCCGCTCCGGCGTAGCGGGCCGAAAAAATCCCCGGTGCTCCACCGAGTGCGTCGACTTCAAGCCCTGAGTCGTCGGCGATCGCCGCAACCTCCGACTCTTTGCGCCCGCGCAAACCAGCGGCCGCCGCCGCGGCATACCTCGCCTTCAACATCGCGTTCTCGAGAAAGCTCGCGCCCGACTCCTCGGGCGAGGCTACCCCCAGCTCGCCGAGCGCCTGCAGATCGAACGGCAGGTCCGCCAGTAACTCGCGGAATTCACGCAGCTTGCCGGGGTTGCTGGTCGCGACAATGAGCCGCCTACGCAGCACGTGCGCTGAGTTGGGCGGCATGCAGGCGAGCGATGCCCGCAGCGGCGAGGTCCAGCAATTGGTCAAGCTCGTGGCGGCGAAACGCGTGACCCTCGGCGGTGCCCTGCACCTCGACGAAGGCGCCGCCGCTGTTCATGACCACGTTCATGTCCGTCTCCGCGTTCGAATCCTCGGCATAGTCCAGGTCCAGCACCGGCGTGCCGCGGTAGATACCCACCGACACGGCCGCCACCTGGCCGTGCAAGGGATTCGAGGTGAGCGCCCGTCTCTTCAGCAGAGTGTCGATGGCATCCGCCAAGGCCACAAATCCGCCGGTAATGGCCGCCGTTCGAGTACCGCCATCGGCCTGCAGCACATCGCAATCAATGGTCACGGTGCGTTCCCCCAATCCCTTGAGGTCGACCACCGCCCGAAGCGCTCGGCCGATCAGCCTCTGAATCTCCTGAGTGCGGCCCGTCTGTTTGCCGCGCGCCGCCTCGCGCCCCGAGCGCGTATGAGTCGCCCGCGGCAGCATGCCGTACTCGGCGGTCACCCAGCCTTGGGCCTGGCCGCGCAGAAAGGACGGCACGCTATCTTCGATGCTGGCCGTGCACAGCACCCGCGTCGCACCGAATCCCACCAACACCGAGCCCTCAGCATGCTTGGTGAACCCTCGCTCGAAACTCACTTCACGCAATTCGTCGGCTGCCCGGCCGCTGGGCCTAATGCTCATGCGGCCCGCCAGCGTAGCGCGGCCGCGCTGGTGTTATCGCTATAGGGCGCGGAAGCCTCCACCGCCTGGGTGCCGAGATCGGTCAGGGTTTCACGCATGGGTTTGCCGCCGGTCTGAGCGAAGCGCACGAAATCCTGATCCCGCAAGTTTGCCCACATGCCATCGGTACACAGCAGCAATACATCGCCGGATTTGAGCTTGCGGCGCGTGGATATGCTCATCTCCGGCAAAGCCGCATCTCCGCCGAGACAGCATTCCACGTAATTGCGCATTGGATGGCCGTGAACCTCGGCCTCGGTGATCAAGCCCTCGCGCAGCAACACTTCGACGTGGCTGTGATCACGAGTTCGGTCGAGCACCTGAGTTTGCCGTATTTGATAGATGCGACTGTCGCCGACATGTCCCCAGTAGGCCGCGGAGTCCTGCACCAGGCACAGCGCGCAGGTGGCTCGCGGGCGTGCTTCGACGCTCAGGCCCACCCCGAGCTTCACGACTTCTTCGTGCGCGCGGCCCAGGGATAAATGCAAGAATCCCATGGGATCGAAAATAGGATGCGGCGTCTGCCAAAACGCTTCGAGCAGAGTCGCCAGCGCTGTCTCGGCGGCGCGCGCGCCTTCCGCATGGCCGCCCATGCCGTCGATCACAACCAACAGCACCGCATTATCGGCGGCCGCCACCGCAACTCGGTCCTGATTTTCTTCGCGGTGGCCGATGAGGCTGACATCCGCGGTCTCGATCTGCAATGACTGCTCCTGAGCTTCTGATAAACTGAACGGAAGGATTATGGCCGATTTTAGCGCAGACCCCTATGATTCGTAGTATGACCGGCTTTGCACGGCGCGAGCGCCAATTCCCGTGGGGATTGTTGGCTTGGGAAGTGAAGACGGTCAATCATCGTTTTCTGGAAATGGGCTGTCGCCTACCCGAGGAATTCCGGGTCGGCGAGGCGGAATTCCGTCAAGCAATCGCCGCCGCCGTGCGCCGCGGCAAGGTCGAGTGTTCTCTGCATTTTCGCCCGGCCGTGCTTGCCGGGGCGCTCGAGGTAGACGCCGAGCTGCTCAGCAGCCTCACGCAGCGGGCGCAACAGATCGCCTCGCAGGCGGGTGCCGCGGCGCGCATCGATGCCCTGGATTTGCTGCGTTGGCCTGGCGTGATTCGGGACGGTACCCGCGACCATGCCCCCATGATTGCCGCGGCGCATGCTTTGCTCGCCGATGCACTGGCGGAGCTCTCGCGTTTTCGCGACAGCGAGGGGGGGCGCCTGCGCGACGCTCTGGAGCAGCGCTGCTCGGGCCTTATCGAGTTCGCCGCGCGCGTGGCGGACCGCCTGCCGGAGGTGCGGGCGCGCATGCGCACGAAACTGCTCGAACGCATCGCACAGCTGGTCAGCGACGTCGACCACGATAGGCTGGAACAAGAACTGGCGATTTTGGCGCAACGCCTGGACGTCGACGAGGAGATCGACCGCCTGCGCGGCCATGTGATCGAAGTGCGCAAGACCTTCGCTGGACCGGAAGCCGCCGGACGGCGTCTGGATTTCCTTATGCAGGAATTGAATCGCGAAGCCAACACCCTGTCGTCGAAGTCCCAGGACATAGAAACCACTCGCGCGGCCGTCGATATGAAGGTGTTGATCGAGCAAATGCGCGAGCAAGTGCAGAACATCGAGTAGCAATCGATGCAACGCGGACGACTGTACGTAGTTTCGGCGCCCTCCGGTGCGGGCAAGACCAGCCTGGTGAAAGCCTTGATGGAGCGCGAGCCGCGCATTCGCTTTTCCGTGTCCTACACCACTCGTAAACCCCGGCCCAATGAGGTTCCCGGGCGCGACTACCACTTCGTGACAATGGATCGCTTTGCCGAGATGGTGGCGCACCACGAGTTTCTCGAGCACGCACAGGTTTTCGACTATTGCTACGGCACGGGCGCGCATACCGTCCAAGAGGCACTGGGGAACGGCGAGCAGCTATTGCTGGAAATCGATTGGCAGGGTGCAAGACAGGTACGGACCCGTTTGCCGGAGGCGCGCAGCATTTTCATTCTCCCGCCCACCCGCCACGCCCTGGAACAGAGACTCAGGGCGCGCAGCACCGACAGCGACGCGGTGATAAAGCGTCGGATGCAGGACGCCGCGCAGGATCTGGGGCACTGGGCCGAATTCGACCACATCGTGATCAACGACCATTTCGAGCAGGCGCTTCAGGATTTGCAGTCCATCGTCGAAGATCGGGGCACTCACCTAGCTGCTCAACGACCCGATGTGGTGCGCCTGACTTCGGAATTGCTGCAGACGGGACACCCCGAAGCGGGGTAGGCACGCCCGTAGCGACCACTGAATCCGCCAGCCGCCGCCCCGGGGGCACCTACCCCTTTTTCTGGCCTCAACCCGACCAGCAACCCACAGCCGGCTCGCAGGATTGAGGAAGGATCATGCCGGATAAGGGTGTTTCTGCTATGCTCGCAAGCCCTTTAATGGAACCTTGAGTATGGCGCGTATCACTGTCGAAGACTGTCTGCAGAACGAACCCAATCTATTCAATCTGGTGTTGTTGGCCGCGAAGCGCGCCCGGCGCCTGGCCAATGGTGCCGAAGCCACCGTGGAATGGGAGAACGACAAGCCGACTGTGGTGGCGCTGCGCGAGATTGCCGCCGGAAATATCACGCTGGAAATGTTGGAAGAGCCCGAGGAGCCGGCCCAGCCGCCGGTGAGCGCGCTCGACATGCCGTCGGATTTTCGTGCACCGCAACTCGGCCTTGGGGACTAAAGAACCGGTCCTAACTTAAGAGCGACGATGGACTATGCGTCTTCCATACTTGGTTTCCTACCCGGTGGAAGACGCTCCACCGGGATCAGTCAGCTCTTAGATAAACTCGAAGCCTATTTGTCCCCTGCTCAAGTGGAGCGGGTGCGCGAAGCCTATGAGTTCGGCGCGGAGAAGCACCGCGGCCAGAAGCGCGTTTCGGGCGAACCCTACATCACCCACCCGGTTGCGGTGGCCGATATTCTCGCGGACCTGCGATTGGATGCGGACACCCTGGTGGCGGCGATTTTGCACGATGTCATCGAGGACACGCCGACGGCCAAGGCCGAGATAGCGTCCATCTTCGGACAGGTCGTGGCTGAATTGGTCGATGGCGTCAGCAAGCTGGATCAGATTCAGTTCAAGAATCGCCAGGAGGCTCAGGCCGAGAGCTTCCGCAAAATGCTGCTCGCCATGGTGCGCGATATCCGCGTCATCATGGTCAAGCTCGCCGACCGCATGCACAACATGCGCACCCTCGGAGTGATGCCGCCGGTCAAGCGGCGCCGCAGCGCCCGGGAAACCCTGGAAATCTATGCCCCCATCGCCGAGCGCCTGGGGCTGTACGCGGTCAAGCTCGAGCTCGAAGACTTGGGCTTCAGGGCGCTGTATCCCTACCGTTACAAGGTGCTCGAACGGGAACTGAAGCGCGCGCGCGGCAACCAGAAGGAATTCATCGGCAAGATCGCCGAAACCTTCAAAGGCGCGCTGAAGAAGGCGGCACTCCCCGGCGGCGTGGAAGGCCGCGAAAAACATCTGTACAGCATCTACAAAAAGATGCAGAACAAGAAGATCTCGCTCAACGAAATGGTCGACGTGTACGGCTTTCGCATCATCGTCGACAGCGCCGACACCTGCTACCGCACATTAGGGTTGGTGCACAGCGTATACAAGCCCATGCCGGGACGCTTCAAGGACTACATCGCCATACCGCGCGTCAATGGCTACCAGTCTCTGCACACCACCCTGTTCGGACCCAACGGCATACCCATCGAAGTGCAGATTCGCTCCGAGGAAATGCATCGAGTGGCGGAGTCGGGAATCGCCGCGCATTGGAAATACAAATCCGGCGGCGACACCTTCGGCGGCATCGAACACGATCGTGCGCGCGAGTGGCTGGCGAGCTTGGTGCAGATTCAGGAAGGCGGTAGCTCCGAGGAATTCTTGGAGAGCGTCAAAGTCGATTTGTTCCCTGACAAGGTCTACGTGTTTACTCCGAAGGGGAAGATTTTGCGGCTGCCCAGCGGCGCCACCGCCGTGGATTTTGCCTACGCCATCCACACCGACGTCGGCAATCGCTGTGTGGCCGCCAAGGTCGACCGGCGCTTGGTTCCGCTGCGCACACCCTTGCGCAATGGGCAGACCGTGGAAATCATCACGGCGAAGGGCGCCACGCCGAATCCCTCCTGGTCGACCTTCTTGGTGACGGCCAAAGCACGCGCCGCCATCAGGGCTTACTTGAAGAATCTCAAGCGCGGCGAGGCTCTGGAACTCGGCAAGCGATTGCTGAGCCTCGCCCTCGAGGAATTTTCGCTCAATCTGAAAAAGATTCCGGCGGCGAACATCGACGCGGTGGTCAAAGAACTGAAATTGAAGGACGCCGCCGAGTTGTACGAGAAAATCGGCCTGGGCGAGCGTCTTGCCCCCTTGGTTGCCCGGCGTTTGCAGCCGGCGCGCGACGGCGGCGAGCATATTGGGGCGCGCAGCGGTCCGCTGATGATCGCGGGCACCGAGGGCCTGCTGGTGACGTACGCGCGCTGCTGCTTCCCCATCCCGAACGATCCCATCATGGCTTACTTGAGCGCGGGCCGAGGCGTAATGATTCATCGGCAGAATTGCGGTAATCTCGCCGAGTATCGCAAGCAACCGGAGAAGTGGTTGTCGGTTGCTTGGGAAGCGACGCATGGCCGCACCTTCAGCTGCGAAATCCAGCTGGAAATCAACAACCGGGTGGGCGTGCTGGCGGCGGTGGCTTCCAGCATTGCGGGAACCGAGACCAATATCGATCAGGTATCGTTGGAAGAACGCGACGTGAGCAGTTCATCTCTCAAATTTCAGCTCCAGGTGCGCGACCGCAGGCACCTGGCGCAAGTCATCAAAACCATCCGGCGCATGCCGGATGTGCAGCGGGTATTTCGCACCTTGGCTTGAGGCCTGCGCCCAAATCAACGCCGCCTTCGGGCGGAACGTACTATCAAACATCTTTCCATCAGCAAAGCCATCTATGAGCAAACAAATCGTTTCGACAGCCACTGCGCCAGCCGCGATCGGCCCATATTCGCAGGCCGTCCGGGTGGGCAGTACCATTTGGCTGTCGGGTCAAATTCCGTTGGATCCCGCCACCAAGGAACTGGTCAAAGGGGATATCGAGGCGCAGGCCCGCCAGGTTTTCGAGAACATGAAGGCCATAGTCGCGGCCGCGGGCGCAAGCTTCGACGACGTCGTCAAGACGACTATTTTTTTGGTCGACCTGTCGCACTTCGCGCTGGTCAACCAGGTCATGGCTGAATACTTTCGCGAGCCCTATCCCGCGCGCTCCACCGTCGGCGTGGCCGCGCTGCCGCGCGGAGCCCAGGTCGAAGTGGAGTGCATCGTCGCTCTGTGATCGAGCCTAAGCCGGTCACGGTATTGCGCGGTGTCGGCGCTGCGCTCGCGCAGCGGCTGCTAGCCCTGGGCGTCGCGACCACCCAAGACCTGCTGTTCCTACTGCCCCTGCGCTACGAAGACCGCACGCGGGTGGTGCCTCTGGGAGAGCTGCGCGCCGGGCAGCGCGCGGCGGTGGAGGGCGAAGTACTGCTGACCGAAGTGGTCTTTCGGGGTAGGCGGCAGATGCTGTGCAAAATCGCCGACGGCTCCGGCTTTCTGACTTTGCGGTTTTTCTATTTCACCGCGCAGCAGCAGCAGGGTCTGGCGCGCGGCGCACGCATTCGCTGTTTCGGCGAAGCGCGCCGCGGGCCTAACGGCCTTGAAATCGTGCATCCGGAATATCGGCGCATCGATCCGAACACGCCGGTGGCCGCGGAAGATCATCTGACACCTATTTATCCCGGCACCGAAGGGGTAACCCAAGGACGCTTACGCATGTTGGTGGGCTTGGCGCTGGACCAATGCGGCGACGTCGAGGATTGGTTGCCCAGCTCCGTCCTGGCCGATTCGCGCCTGCCAGCTTTAAGCGACGCTTTGCGCTATGTACATCGTCCGCCGACGGATGCCCCGGTGGAATTATTGTTGAGCGGGCGCCATCCGGCGCAGCGCCGCCTGGCTTTCGAGGAACTGTTGGCGCATCAATTGTCACTCAAGTTGTTGCGACGGCGCATTCAAAGCGATCCCGGCTGGCCTCTGCAATCGAACGGCGCACTCAAGGCCGGGTTGCTGGCTGCGTTGCCGTTTCGATTGACTCAAGCGCAGCAACGAGCGCTGTTGGAGATCGAGGGCGACTTGAAGTTGGGCAAGCCCATGCTGCGCCTGGTGCAGGGGGACGTGGGGTGCGGGAAAACCCTGGTTGCGGCCTTGGCAGCGACCCAGGCCGTGCAGGCAGGCCGGCAAGTGGCGCTGATGGCGCCGACGGAATTGCTGGCCGACCAACATGCGCAGAATTTTCGGCGTTGGTTCGAACCCTTAGGGATTGTGGTGGCGCTGCTGACCGGGCGGCAAACCGGCAAGGCACGCGGCGCCGTCTTGGAGGGTATCCGCGAGGGGCTGGCGCCCATCGTTGTCGGTACCCATGCGCTGTTTCAGGAACACGTCGAATTCTCCTCGCTGGCCCTGGTCATCGTCGATGAACAGCATCGCTTCGGCGTGCATCAGCGCTTGAGTCTGCGCGAAAAAGGCGCCTCGGACGGCCATCAGCCGCATCAATTGATCATGACCGCGACCCCCATTCCGCGAACCCTGGCGATGACCGCCTATGCCGATCTCGATGTCTCAGTGATCGACGAGCTGCCGCCGGGACGCACGCCCGTGAAGACCGTCGTACTGGCCGAAGCGCGCCGCGACGAGGTGGTGCAACGGATTCGAACCGCCTGTCTCGAGGGCCGGCAGAGCTACTGGGTCTGCCCGCTCATCGATGAATCCGAGGAAATGCCCTATCAAGCCGCGGAGGAAACGGCCGCGTCGTTGGCCGCCGCCCTGCCCGAACTCAGCGTCGGACTGGTGCACGGGCGCATGCCGGCGTCGGCGAAGGAGGGCACGATGCGGCGCTTCAACGAGGGCAAGATCCAGCTCCTGGTGGCGACCACGGTCATCGAAGTCGGCGTCGACGTGCCGAACGCCACCCTCATGGTCATCGAGAATGCCGAACGCATGGGGCTGGCACAGCTTCACCAGCTGCGGGGACGGGTCGGCCGCGGCCAGCATGTCAGTTCCTGTCTCTTGCTGTATCGCTCGCCCCTGTCCTCGCTAGCCCGGGAGCGGCTGGCGGTAATGCGCGACACCAACGACGGTTTCGAGGTGGCGCGGCGCGATCTGGATTTGCGCGGACCCGGTGAGTTGCTGGGGACGCGCCAGACCGGCCTTGCGCAAATGCGCGTTGCCGATTTATTGCGCGATGCCGATTTACTGCCCCGAGTGCAGATTGCGGCGGAAACCCTGCTGCGCGACTGGCCTGCCCACGTCGCGCCGCTCATCGGCCGTTGGGTGGGTCATGCGGAGCAATACGGCCGCGTCGGTTAGAATGACGAATGACACTAAGCAAAACCACATGACTGTCGGCAAGACGCGCCCCATTGATCCCATTCAGTGGCTCCCCGCAGAGCGCCTGGGCCAATTAGCCGTGGATGCACAGGTACGCTCTTGGCTGATCGGCAAGGGACTGTTGACTCTGCGCATGAAGGCGGTATGCCACGAGCACTTCCACTTGCGACTGGTGGATCAATGGACCGGACTGCTCAACGACGCATATAAATCGGGGCTGCGATGCACGGACAACGCCGCACTATTCCGCGATGTTGAAATGTGCCGCGGGGACCAGGTGTGGGTATTCGAGCAGTGCGTCATGCCCGACTCGACTTTGTGCGCCCATCCCTGGCTTGCGGAGTTGGGTGATTCCGCCCTGGGCGAAACCTTGAGCGACTTGTCGGGAGTTGAACGCAGCTCCTACGAGTATGCCTGGCTGCCCGCGGAAGAAGCCGTCACGGCGCGCGCATTGCGTGACGCTGAGGTAAAACCCGCCGGCCTGTGGGCGCGCCGCGCACGCGTGTGGTTGCGCAGCGCTCCGCTGCTGATCCAAGAGCTGTTCCTGCCCGCCATGGGCCGCATTTAGGGCCGTATCGAGCGTGCAACTGCCCCACTCCGGAGTTGAGTTGATCGAGCGGATCGCCGAGCGCTGGCGCTGGTTTGTCTTCCGCGTGCGTTTCCACCCGTGGACCATCCATGAGCTGCCACGGATGCTCGGCGGATTGCTGGACTACGCGCGGCTCATGCGCCTGGACCGTCCCATCGGCATCTGGCTGCTGCTCTGGCCTACATTATGGGCACTGTGGATCAGCAGCCGCGGCAACCCCAGCCCCCGCATATTTATCATCTTTGTAGTCGGCACCGTGCTCATGCGCTCCGCCGGCTGTGCCATCAACGACTATGCCGACCGCAGCTTCGATCCGCGTGTGGCGCGCACCAAGGATAGACCCCTGGCGGCGGGGCGCATTTCGACGCTGGAGGCCCTGGTGTTGTTCGCGGCACTGTCCATAACGGCCCTGATGCTGGCTTTACAACTGAACAAATCGACTCTGCTGCTGGCGGTGGCGGGCGGATTTCTGGCGGTCAGCTACCCCTTCGTAAAACGCTTTCTGCCGGTGCCCCAGATGTACCTTGGTCTGACGTTCGGCTGGGGAATCCCGATGGCCTTCGAGGCGCAGTACGAGCAAGTACCGCGAGTCGCCTGGCTGCTGTTGCTGGCCAATATGCTCTGGGTCACCGTGTACGACACCATGTATGCGATGGCAGATCGTGAAGACGACCTTAAGATCGGCGTGCGCTCGACGGCGATTCTGTTCGGCGATTCGGATCGCCACATCATTGCGGTATTGCAGGCGATGACCCTGCTTTCTCTCTTTCTTGTCGGGCGCATGATCCACATGGGTCATTGGTACGCCATGGGTCTAGGGGCGGGAGCCGTGTTTTTCGTCTACCAGCTGTGGTTGATACGCGCCCGCGATCGGGATGCCTGCCTGCGCGCCTTTCTCAATAACAATTATTTCGGCATGGCCGTATTCATCGGCATGGCGCTGGAATACCAGTTTGCGCGCTGAAAGATTGCCGTGAAATCGAAGTGGATTCTGCTATTTGTTTGCAGCGCCGCGTTGGCCGGTTGCGGTGGCGATCCTAAGGCCCTTACGCCGTTAAGATTGCTCCACAGTCCTCCCATCGGGCGGCTGACTGCTGCGCAACTCAGAGCGCTGTCGATGGACTGCGAGAAGTATTCGACCAGGAATTCCATGCGCGGCCGCTACGATGCCGAGTACTGCGAGGAAGCCATAGCGGCTTGGGGCGATTCTCCGCTACAAATCGTCGTGATCGACGGCGGCCACTCAAACTCCACTCCTGCCGAGCCGGCTACGAAGTGATCGTCAACCGAATTTCGCCCTCTTGGTTGACTAAGAAAGCGGGGCGCCGAATACTCATCCCTGCCGCAAATCGCGGCCCTACGGTTCGGCAAAAGCCGGCGACGGCCAGCACTTAAGAGGTATTTGTGACGGTACGCAATGATTGGACGCTCGCGGAAGTAAAAGCGCTTTTCGCATTGCCCTTCATGGACTTGGTATTCATGGCGCAGACCGTGCATCGACGCTATCAGGTGCCGAACACGGTGCAGATCGGCACCCTCCTCAGCATCAAGACCGGGAGTTGCCCCGAAGACTGCGCCTACTGCCCCCAAAGCGTTCGCTTCCATACGGGGTTGGAAACGCAGGAGCTGCTCGAGGTGGAGGAGGTCGCCTCAAGTGCGCGCCGTGCCCAACAATCAGGCGCGACCCGTTTCTGCATGGGCGCAGCCTATCGATCGCCCAAACCAAAGGATCTGCGCAAGGTACTCGCCATGATTCGCGAGGTGAAGTCCTTGGGAATGGAGACCTGCGCCACTCTCGGCATGCTGACACCGGAACAAGCGCAGGAACTGAAGCAGGCTGGCCTGGACTACTACAATCACAATCTCGATACGTCGCCGCAGTACTACGAGAAAATCATCACCACCCGCACCTACCAGGACAGGCTCGACACCCTCCAGGCCGTGCGCGATGCGGGCATGAACGTCTGCTGCGGCGGGATCGTCGGCATGGGCGAGGAACCTCAGGATAGGGCGGAGCTCCTGCACATTCTCGCCACCCTGCCCGAACACCCACAAAGCGTTCCCATCAATCAGCTGGTCAGAGTCGCCGGTACGCCGCTGGAGCGGGCGCCGGCTTTGGACCCCTTCGATTTCGTCCGCACCATCGGGGTCGCGCGCATCGTCATGCCGCGCTGCCACGTGCGCCTGTCCGCGGGTCGCAGCGAGATGAGCGACGAACTGCAGGCGCTGTGCTTCCTAGCCGGCGCCAATTCCATTTTTTATGGTGAGAAACTTCTGACCACCGGCAATCCGGACACTGAGGACGATCAGAATCTGTTCAGGCGCCTGAAAATTGTCGCTGAAGCGGGGGCCGGCCTACCGGGGGCCGACCTAGCGGGGGCCGGCCTAGCCGGTTCCGGCCTACCGGGGGCCGGCCATACCGCGGGCGACGCACCGGCACAGATGATGTCCCTCGTCGCCGCAGTCGGTCCCGGCGTTCAGGCCGCCGCACAGCATGCAGAGAGCAACGCGGCAACGGTGTGAACACGCCGGAAGACCCCGCGCTGAATGGCCACATGCCGGACCTCGCGGCGCCGATCGATCCTACGGCCTACGAGCTTGATACGCATCGAGTACGGCGCGCCTTCGATCGCGCCGCATCGACCTACGATGCGGCAGCCGTCCTGCACACCGAGGTGCGTGACAACCTTGTGGCGCGTCTTGATTTGATGGCGTTGACGCCAGGAGTCGTAGTCGACGCAGGTGCCGGCACCGGACACGCGTCTATAGCACTTATACGTCGTTACCCTAAAGCTCTAGTTATTGCCTTGGACGTCTCACAGCCTATGTTGCGCGCCTCAGGCCGCCGGCAGACGTGGCTGCGCCGCTTTGCCCGCCTCTGTGGGGACGCCGAGCGATTACCCCTAGCGGACAGCAGTGCCGATTTGGTCGTCAGCAATCTCATGCTGCAGTGGTGCAATCCCGATGCCGTGTTCGCCGAGTTTCGCCGCGTACTTAAGCCCCGCGGGCTGCTCTGCTTCACCACTTTGGGTCCGGACACTTTGCGCGAGCTGCGCAGCGCCTGGGCGGCGGTGGACTCGTACACCCACGTCAATCAATTCATCGACATGCACGATATCGGCGATGCCCTAGTGCGCCACGGCTTCGCGGCGCCGGTGCTCGATGTGGAGCGTTACACCTTGAGCTACCGTGACGTACAAGGCGTCGCCGCTGACCTCAGGGCCACCGGCGCTCACAATGCAACCATGGGTCGAGCCAGGGGCCTAACCGGGCGGCGACAATTCGCCGCATTGCGAACGGCCTATGAGGCCTTCCGGCAGGACGGCCGCTTGCCGGCCACCTACGAAGTCGTCTTCGCCCACGCTTGGGCGCCCACCACGGCCGGGCGGCGCGACAACGCAGAGGGCGCCACGGTATCGCTCGAAGAACTTAAACAACAACTGCGCTCCAGGCGCCGCCCGTGAAACTGCGCCCGTGAGCGCCACTGCCTTATTCGTCACCGGCACCGATACGGGCGTCGGCAAGACCCGTGTGGCCGCCGCCCTGTGCCGCGCCCTGGCCGCCCGGGGCATCCGCGTGGCCGCAATGAAGCCGGTGGCCTCCGGGTGTACTCAGACTCCGGAGGGTCTGCGCAATGAAGACGCCCTTGCACTGCTGGCCGCGATGAATGTGCGCGCCCACTACCGCGAAGTGAACCCCTATGCCTTTGCGCCGGCGATTGCGCCGCACATTGCGGCCCGGGAGGCGGGCGTCGACATCGACTTCGCGGTGTTGGATAGAGCCTACGCACGCCTGGCGGTGCAAAGCCAGTTCTTGATCGTCGAGGGGGCGGGCGGCTGGTTGGCGCCTCTGGATGCCAGCCGCGGTTTCGCGGACCTCGCCGCGCACTGGCAAATTGACGTGGTCTTGGTGGTGGGCCTGCGCCTGGGCTGCCTAAATCATGCGCTGCTGACGGCGGAATCCATCGAACGGCGCGGCTTACGTTTGCGCGGCTGGGTGGCGAATGGCATCGATCCCCAATTCGAACGCCTGACTGAAAATCTGTCGACTCTGCAGAATCGTATTTCGGCGCCCTGCCTCGGCTTTTTCCCCTTCGCCCCGCACGCCGACCCTGACGCCCTGGCGCGCAACCTTGCGCTCGATGCATTGATGGCTTCCGGTGAGTTATCCTAGAAGGCATGGAACAGCGCATCGAACTGGCGCCGAATTGTTCACTGAAGCCCGTGGGTGCCTTGCTTTTCTTTGGCTCTACATGCCTGTTTTCCCTGGGTTTTGCGTTGGTTTTTGTGTTCCAAGGGTTGTGGCCGGTGCTACCGTTTTGGGCGCTTGAAATGCTGGCGCTCGGGCTCGCCCTGCGAGCCAGCATGCAGCGTGGCAAGTACACGCAAACGGTGCTGATAACAGACTCACAAATCAGTCTCGTGACGCGTTCGCGGCGCGGCGCGCAAAAACAAGAGTTTGCGCGGCATTGGGCGAAGGTTAGACTCCGCAGTCCGCCGCGGCGCAATGGCTCGAGCAGATTGACGATCGAGACTTGTGGAGTGGCGTACGAAGTGGGCAGTTTCCTGACCGAGGAAGACCGCTGCCGCCTGGCGGAGCGTTTACGTTATTTGGTGGGCGGCATGAATGAGTCGCCGCCGCTTGAAATCGATAGAAAAGGGGATCGGATTTAGATGAGTGTTACCAGAGGCGACAATGACGACAATTCTCGGCCGCGCGGCCCAGCCTGGGCCCGAGCCCTCTGCCTAGCCGCCCTGGGGTTGGCGACCAACGCCGGCGCCAATACCTCGAATGGCTACAACCTGCCTCTCGGCGTCACCAGTTTGAGCCGTGATATCTACGCCCTGCATATGGAAGTCTTTTGGGTCTGCGTCGGCATCGCGGTGGCCGTGTTCGGGGTGATGATTTATGCCCTGGTAAAATTCCGCCGCTCCCAGGGAGCCATACCCGACACCGAGATGGTGCATAGCACCAAGGTGGAGATCATTTGGACCATCATTCCGGTCGTGATCCTGGTCGTGATGGCGATTCCGGCCGCGAAAGTCATCCTAATGATGGAGGACACGCGCAACTCGGAATTGTCGATCCGGGTCACCGCCTACCAATGGAAGTGGCAGTACCAATACATGGACGCGGGCGAGGGGATCAACTTCTTCTCGACCCTGGCACGCGATTCGAATTTTGCGCGCCAGCTGCATTCGGGCATCGATCCTGCGACCGTGCCCAACTATCTCTTGGAGGTCGATAAGCCCATGGTCATCCCCAGCGGCACCAAGGTGCGCTTGCTGCTGACTTCCCAGGATGTGATCCACGCCTGGTGGGTCCCCGATTTCGGCGCCAAGCGCTCCGCCATCCCGGGATTCGTCAATGAATTATGGTTTAGGGTCGACCCCGGCAAAGAGGGTATTTATCGCGGACAGTGCGCCGCGCTGTGCGGCCGTGACCATGGCTTCATGCCCATTGTCGTGGACGTGCGAACTCCCGACGATTTCAAGAAATGGGTCGAGGAGCAGAAAACCGCGGTCAAGCAGGCGGCGGCGCCGGCGAGCGATCCGCCGCCTTCAGCGCAACTACTGTCGACCCATTAATCAAGCACCGGATCCTTTACAAGAGAGCTATTGCACCATGGCCAATGCCCACTCGAGCGACACCGCTCATCACGACGACCACCACGATGAACCCGCGAAGGGGATCAAGCGTTGGCTGTTCGCGACCAACCACAAAGACATCGGCACCATGTACTTGGTGTTCAGCCTGATCATGTTTTTCATCGGCGGCGCAATGGCGATGGTGATTCGGGCGGAATTGTTTCAACCCGGCCTGCAGCTCGTGGACCCGGTGTTCTTCAATCAAATGACCACCAATCATGCGTTGATCATGATTTTCGGCGCCGTCATGCCGGCTTTCGTCGGCCTCGCCAATTGGATGATTCCGCTGCAAATCGGCGCGCCCGACATGGCCTTGCCGCGCATGAACAATTTTAGTTTCTGGATCCTGCCGTTTGCATTCACCCTGCTCCTATCCACTCTATTCGTACCGGGTGGAATGGCGGCGGGCGGCTGGACGCTGTACCCACCCCTGTCCTTGCAGACCGGCGACAGCTTTCCCATGCTGATCTTCGCGATTCACATGATGGGTATCTCCTCCATCATGGGCGCGATCAATGTGATCGTGACCATCATGAACATGCGCGCTCCCGGCATGAATTTGCTCAAAATGCCCTTGTTCACCTGGTCCTGGCTGATTACAGCCTACCTGCTGATCGCCGTCATGCCGGTCCTGGCCGGCGCCGTGACCATGCTGCTCACCGATCATTTCTTCAAGACCAGTTTCTTCAATGCGGCGGGCGGCGGCGACCCGGTCATGTTCGAACACATTTTCTGGTTCTTTGGGCACCCCGAGGTGTACATCATGATTCTGCCGGCCTTCGGCATCATTTCGGAGATCCTGCCGACCTTTTCCCGCAAGCCATTGTTCGGTGCCACATCGATGATCTACGCCATTGCGTCAATCGCATTCCTGTCGTTCATCGTATGGGGCCACCATATGTTTGCGGACGGCATGCCAGTGGCGGCGCAATTGTTCTACATGATGTCCACCATGCTGATCGCGGTACCGACCGGCGTGAAAGTATTCAACTGGACGGCAACCATGTGGCGGGGATCTCTGAGCTTCGAACCCCCCATGCTGTTCGCGATCGCCTTCCTGTTCCTGTTCTCCATCGGCGGCTTTTCCGGTCTGATGCTCGCCATCGTCCCGGCGGACTTCCAATACAATCAAACGTACTTCGTGGTCGCGCACTTCCACTATGTGCTGGTGCCAGGCGCAATATTCGGCATCATGGCCGGGGTGTACTACTGGCTGCCGAAGTGGACCGGTCATATGTACAGCATGGGCTTGGCTAAGACGCATTTCTGGCTGTCGGCCATTTTCGTCAATGTGCTGTTCTTCCCGCAGCATTTCCTGGGACTCGCGGGCATGCCGCGGCGAATACCCGACTACGCGGTGCAATTCACCGACTGGAATATGGTGTCGTCCATCGGCGGGTTCGCTTTCGGGCTGTCTCAGATCCTGTTTGCCGTCGTGATCATCCAGTGCGCGCGCGGCGGCAAGAAGGCGACGGCGGTGGTTTGGGAGGGAACGCATCCCACGGGTCTGGAGTGGACTCTGCCGTCACCCGCGCCGTACCACAGCTTCACCACGGCTCCCGAGGTCCGATGAGCGCGGACCAGACTGTGGTATCGGGCGAATCGGTCAGGCGCCGCATCCGCAACGGCGCCTTGGGATTGGCCTGTGTGGCGATAGCGTTTTATCTTGGGTTCATCGCTTTGTTGGTGTTTCGCAGTCATTACTGATGGACCCGCTCGATCCGAAAAAGCGCGCCAACCGCAAGCTGGTCAGGGCCTTAGCTGTCATGACGGCCGGCAGCTTCGCGTTCGGCTGGGCACTGGTGCCGCTGTATGACGTCCTGTGCAGAGCCGCCGGCATAGGGAACGCGGAAGCCAAGGCGGGCAAGTCGGTGGTGGCCGAGGCTATCGATCCCAATCGAGAAGTGACCATCGAGTTTCTAGCCCAGCCCGCGTCAGTGGGCAGCTTCGATTTTAGGCCGAAAGTCGCGTCCATGCGCATTCATCCGGGAAAGCTCTATAGCGCCGAATTCTTTGCCAAGAATCTGACCCAGCAGGCTTCGGTGGCCCAGGCCGTTCCCAGCATTTCACCCTCAGGCACCGCCAAGTACTTCCATAAAACCGAGTGCTTCTGTTTCAGCCCGCAAAAATTTGCCGCTGGAGAGGGGCGGGATATGCCGGTGCGATTCATCGTTGACCCAGGGTTGCCGAGCAATGTGGACAAGCTCACCCTGGCGTACACCTTCTACGACGCAACTCAATCGGCTACACCTCGCTAGTCAAACGCTTTAAACTACTGTTTTCATTCACCGTTTAGAGATGAGAATCATGGCGCAAGCGCACGCGGATGCAGAAAAGTACTATGTCCCTCACAGCAGTCCGTGGCCCATCTATGGATCCATAACGCTTTTCACTTTGATGGCGGGCGCCATCGCAACTCTGGATGAATGGCTGCCGGTTTGGTCCTTGATTCCCGGTGCGGTAATGCTGGCGCTGCTGTTCATTTTCTGGTTCCACACCGTCATCGGCGAGAATCAGAAGGGCATGTACAACATGGCCGTGGACCGCTCGTTCCGCATGGGAATGATGTGGTTCATATTCTCCGAAGTGATGTTCTTTGCCGCCTTCTTCGGCGCGCTGTTCTATGCGCGCAGCTTGTCCGTTCCCTGGCTCTCGGGGCACGGCACGAAAATCTTCACTAAATTGCTGCTGTGGAACGACTACGGCGGGGCGTGGCCGAGCAACGGTCCGTCCACTTTAGGGCCGCGAGCCAATGGTTCCTTTGAAACTGTTTCCGCGCTGGGACTCCCCGCGATCAACACCGCCATCCTACTCACCAGCAGCATCACGGTCACGATCGCGCACCACGCCCTGATCGCAGGCCATCGGACCCAACTAAAAATCTTCCTGGCCCTGACCTTTTTACTGGGCTTTACCTTTGTCGGCTTCCAGGCGGTGGAATATCACGAGGCCTATACCGAACTCGGATTGCAGCTCGGCACCGGCATCTATGGCTCGACGTTTTTTATGCTCACCGGGTTTCACGGCATGCACGTTACCCTGGGTGCCATCATGCTGACGGTCATCTGGTTCCGGGTGATGAAGGGACATTTCACCCCTCAGCGCCATTTTGGCTTCGAGGCCGTTGCCTGGTACTGGCACTTCGTCGATGTGGTGTGGCTGGGGTTGTTTATCTTCGTCTACTGGCTGTAGCTTAGGCCCATGTGCCGCGGTTCGATCCAGCCGCTGTAATAGGCGACGAGCAGCAGCACGAACAGCGCCACCGACAGGCCGATGCGCCAGGCCAATGCCTTGACCAATTTGGCACCATTGTCGGTTTTGCCGCTGCTCAAGTGGAACAGGGCTTTGCCGAGGCTGATCAAAATCAGCACCAGCATCGCCACGACGATATATTTGAATACCACGGCCGCCCATCGATGTTGCACAGGGGGCAAACAGTATAACGTGTCAATTAAAATCGGCTCCCGCATCTTCGCGCCGCGTGTAATTACGACGCTGCTCACCGTGGTTCTGATCGCGCTGCTGATATCGCTTGGCCGCTGGCAATTGCGCCGCGCCGAACAGAAGCAGGCGCTGTTCGATGCGTTCGCGGCGGGCACGGATACCACACGGCTGATCGATCTCGGCACTACTCCCTTGAGGCGCTACCAGCACATAGAGGCGGTCGGACACTACGATCAGGCGCGGCAGGTTTTGATCGACAACATGGTCAGTGGCGGCCGGGCCGGCTATTTCGTGATTACGCCGTTCGCGCTGACGGGCGGCGGCTGGGTATTGGTGAATCGCGGCTGGGTGCCCTTGGGAGCAAGCCGCGCGGAGCGGCCGGCCATTCCTGTCGCCGGCGAGACTCGCCAAGTACGCGGCCGCGCCGATCACATGCCCAGCCCCGGCATTCAGATGGGCACCAAGGCGCAGCTCGCGCCGCCCTATCCCGTGGTGGCGAGCTTTCCCAGTCACGATGAAGTAGCGCGGCTGTTGCGTGAATCCTCTTGGTCCTCCGCGACGGATTTGGTGCTGCTCGACCCCGGCGAACCCGATGGCTATGTGCGCAATTGGTCGGCACCCGAATTTCCACCCCTGCGTCACATCGCCTATGCGGTGCAGTGGTTCGCTCTGGCGCTGACCTTGGGCATCATCTGGGTGGTCACCAACCTACGCCGCGACAGCGCCGACGGGCGCCGCCCCCGCGGGCCGACATGACCGACATGAGCCCCCAGGACCGCCGTCAACGACGCTTGCTGATCGCTCTGGCTCTGCTGTTTTTCGCGCCATTGGGGCTGGCTTTCTTTTTGTACTACGGTCACGGCACCTGGCATCCGGTCGGCCACGTCAATGCGGGCGAGTTGATCGAGCCGGCGCGGCCTTTGCCGTCGGTGACCTTGCCTCTCTTGAGCTCCGGCGACGCTGATCCGAACTTCTTGAAGGGTAAGTGGACTTTGTTGTACGTGGTATCCGGTCCCTGTGCCGAGGTCTGCCGCAGCCGTCTCTATGACACGCGCCAGGTCCGCCTCGCCTTGGATCGCGACATGATTCGCGTGCAGCGCGTATTCATTGCCGATGCCGACTGCTGCGCTGCGCCGTTTCTTCACGAACAACACCCGGACTTGATCACCATTCGCGCGAGCGCGGCTGCGGCGCCCCTGCTCGCCCTCCTGCCGGGACGGAGCGGCATCAGCGCCAGCCCTGCGCCACGTGTTTATTTGATCGACCCGCTGGGCAATCTCATGATGTCCTATGCCGCTGAGGCAAAATCGAAGGGTATGCTCGAAGACATGAAGCGCCTACTGCGGCTTTCCTCCATAGGCTAGACGATGCACCCGCAACGACGTTTGTACTGGTTCCGAAGAATGGCACTCGCGGGCGCGGTGCTGGCGGCCGCGGTCGTGGTGCTCGGCGCATGGGTGCGGCTCACGGATGCCGGCCTGGGGTGCCCTGACTGGCCGGGCTGTTACGGGCATATCTACCCGAACTCCGGCCATGCGGATCCGCGCTCCAGTTTTCATTTCGCCAAGGCACTGCACGAAATGATTCACCGGTATTTCGCGAGCAGCTTAGGAATACTCATCGCCGTCTTGATGATTTGGGCGGTGCGATTCCGCGCAGATCGCGACCAGCCACTGCTGCCCGCCGTTCTGGCATTCGTCGTCGTGTGTCTGCAAGGCGCCTTGGGCGCTTTGACGGTGACCTTGTTGCTCAAGCCTCTCATCGTCACGGCGCATCTGCTGGGCGGCCTCACTACGCTGGGGTTGTTGTGCTGGTTGTCGCTGGCGCCGGAGACGCGGCAGCTGGCAGAGCGAGAAGAACCCTTACGCAAATTTGCCGCGATCGGTCTTGCCGTATTGATAGTGCAAATCGCACTCGGCGGCTGGACCAGCAGCAATTACGCCGCAGTGGCCTGCCCGGACTTGCCTACCTGCCAACACTCCTGGTGGCCGCCAATGGACTTCCGGGATGCCTTCGTACTGTCGCGTGGGCTCGGTATTGATTACGAAGGCGGAGTGCTGGCGAATCCCGCCCGCATCGCCATTCACTTCACACATCGCCTGGGCGCGCTGCTGGCGGGCTCGATACTGATCAGCCTGGGAGTCTTCGCCGCCGGACGCGCCAAGACGCGGCGTCTGAAACTGGCCGGACGGCTGTTGGTGCTCGCCGTCGCACTGCAGATTTGCATCGGCATGGCCACCGTGCATTGGGGCGTACCCCTGGCGTTGGCGACTCTGCACAATGCGGGTGCCGCTTTTCTGGTCATCACGCTGGTGAATTTGCTGCGCGCGCTGTGGCCGGCGCCCGCAATCGGCATGGTACCCTTGCATCGTGCCGACCCTGCCCGATAACCCCTCTATTGCCCTCGTCAGCAGCAGCCGATGGCGCGATTTCTTGGAGCTCACCAAGCCCAAGGTGAGCCTGTTGATCGTGTTCACCGCGGTGGTCGGCATGGTGCTGGCGTCGCCGGGTCTGGTGCCACTGCCGGCTCTGCTGTTTGGCACCGTGGGCATTGCGCTGGCCTCGGGGTCCGCCGCCGCCTTCAATCATGTGCTCGACCGCCGTATCGACGAGCAAATGGCGCGCACGCGCCGCAGGCCGCTGCCCACCGGACATTTGCAGAAGCGCCAAGCCGTAATGTTCGCCGTGCTACTCGGGCTTGTATCCATGTTGATCTTGGGACTGCTCGTCAATGTACTCACGGCGGCGCTGACTTTCTGCTCCTTGATCGGTTACGCCATGGTTTATACGATGTGGCTGAAGCGCGCCACACCCCAGAACATCGTGATCGGCGGCGCCGCGGGCGCGGCTCCGCCGGTACTCGGCTGGGCCGCAGTCACCAACTCCATAGACCCGCACGCGCTGCTCTTGTTCCTGATTATTTTCACTTGGACTCCGCCGCATTTTTGGGCCCTGGCGATCGCGCGTCGCGACGACTATGCCAAGGCTGCCATTCCCATGCTGCCCGTGACCCATGGCATTGCCTACACGCGCTTGCAAATCGTGCTTTACACCATCTTGCTGGTGCTGACCACGCTACTGCCCTATCTCACCCGAATGAGCGGATTCATTTATTTGGCCGCTGCGCTGCTGCTCAATGGCCGCTTTCTTTACTACGTGCTGGCGCTGAATCGCGGCCTGCGGCCCGAGCTGCCGATGCGCACCTTCAAATTTTCCATCACCTACTTAATGCTGTTGTTCGCGGCGCTAATCGTGGATCACTACTTTCTATTTAAGGTGTAGTCGCGGCAAACTTCCAGGACTAAACCGCTGAGCACTCATTCAGTAGTCAGGTCGACTTGGACGCCGCCGGACGCACGGTGAGGCGCCGAGTTCCGGGCAGTCGAAGATCAGGCTTAACTAAGCGCGATTGTTCTTACTTGTTGATCGACACCATGTAGTCGACAGCCATGTGAATGGTGGCGTCCGGCCAAGTGGTGCCGGCGCGCGGCGGCATATTGCCTTTGCCGGCGATGACGTGGGCGTAAAGCGCTTCCTTGCCTTGGGCGATCCGCGGCCCCCAGGCTGCATGATCGCCGACTTTCGGTGCTCCATTGATGCCGAGCACATGGCAGGCAGAACATACTTTCGTGTATGCCTGTTCGCCGGTGCTCGGAACGTCCGCCGCGGGTAGATTGCTCTTGGGCAGGGCCAAGGCGGCATTGTCCTGCCCCGCGATGGCCACGTGAGCGAATGGCGCTATGTTTTTCAGGACACTCTTAGCGTAGAGCGGATCGAGCTGCAGGTCCTTCGCCTGAGTATCCGTGCCGATTAGTCGCGCAACGGCGAATAGGACGATGGCGAAGAAAATAAGGGCGCCCAATACCAAACTAAAGGCATTGAAGAAATGGGTATCCGAGGATTTGGTCCGGGCCACGGTAACTCCTTAAACTCTGCCCGC
Organism: Gammaproteobacteria bacterium; assembly: GCA_025357835.1. Lineage (GTDB taxonomy): Bacteria > Pseudomonadota > Gammaproteobacteria > Steroidobacterales > Steroidobacteraceae > Bog-1198. The sequence goes on along the minus strand of JANYLM010000086.1, from coordinate 13,314 downwards.
GCGCCGAGGGCCTTTTAGGGCCCGACGCATCCGGTTACAGCCAACGTGTCAGCGCGATAAAATAGCAATGACCAGCAGCAATATCGTCAGCGCCTGAGCCCCTACGCGCGCCCACATCAATGGCGTGCTGGCTGCATCGTCCGTCGTACCGCCTCCGGTCATCGACAACAGGCCCAAGGCCATTACAACCACCGTAAGGAGCAGAGCCGCAATGATCACAACAAATTGCACATGCATGTTGTTCCCCCAAGCTTTATCAGTGCTGCAAGATATTAGCACGCGGCGATCTGGGCGCTTACGATGAGGAATCATCCTCGTGGTGCGATGCACAAGGAGACGTTCGAGTGCCGTCGCCGGCTCGGGATATCTCTTCCCAAGCGAAAACGCGTGTGCCACACTCGCAGCGGCTGTGACTCGGAACAAGAATTTAGAATAGCTTCGAGTTTTGGGTGAAGTGATTTAGCTCATCGGTTGCCGCAAGAAATAGCGCGGGGGAAGACCATGAAGTGCATCTACTTTCTCACTCCCACTTTGGCAAGCACTCATCAGGTGTCTGCCGATCTCCACGCGGTTGGCGTCAGGGATTTCTACCTGCACGTCATTTGCCGCGATGAGCATGGGCTGAAGAAGCACCAAATCCACTCCAGCAACTACTTCGAGACCCTGGACATCGTTCGCGATGGATTCATTGGTGCAGCGATGGGATTCCTCATCGGATTGGCAGGCGTTGCATTGCTGATCTACTTGAAGCCGTTCGGCATTTATGAAGTTCCAACCATCGTCTATGCAATTCTCGTGGGTGCGGCCACCTTATTCGGCGCTTGGGAGGGCGGCCTGGTTGGAATCGATAGCGAACATAAGAAGCTTGCCAAGTTTCACGACGACCTGGTCGCGGGCAAGTATCTAATATTGGTTTATGTCCGCAAGCATCGCGAAGCAGCGGTGCGCAAGATGATGCAGGAAAAGCATCCGGACGCCACATTGGTGGCCATTGATTCGCACTTCGCCAATCCTTTTAGCAGCGTGAAGAAACTATCGGAGACTCCCGCACAAAGAGCTTGATCCCGCCTCGTGAATTTTCTCACAGGGTTAGCCAATGATATTTGCAATAGCATTGATCCTCTTGGTTGTCGGCACGGTCCTATTTCATTTCTTAAGCCCGTGGTGGTTTACACCGATCGCGTCCAATTGGGCCATGATGGATCAAACGGTGGACATCACGTTCTGGGTCACCGGCATCGTATTCATCGCAATCAACCTGTTCATGGCGTATTGCGTCCTTCGTTACCGGCATCGCAAGGGACTGAAGGCGCACTACGAACCGGAGAACAAGAAGCTCGAATGGTGGCTTACCGGCGTTACAACCGTCGGCATCGCCGCCATGCTGGCCCCGGGCCTCGCGGTCTGGGCCAGATTCGTCACCGTGCCGCCCGATGCGTCGGAGGTCGAAGTCGTCGGCGAACAATGGAATTTTAGCTACCGTTTTCCCGGCAAGGACGGCGTCCTCGGCACCACCGATGTGCGCCTGGCAAGCATCGACAACCCATTCGCGATCGATCCAAACGACCCCAAGGGCCAGGACGATATTTTGGTATCGAGCGCTGAGCTGCATCTACCCATCGGCCGGCCGGTCAAAATTTTGTCGCGCGCCAAGGATGTTCTACACCAATTCGCCGTACCGGCGTTTCGCGTCAAAATGGACATGGTGCCCGGCATGGTCACCTACTTCTGGTTCACGCCTACCCGCATTGGTACCTACGACGCGCTATGCGAGCAGTTGTGCGGGATGGCCCATTTCACGATGCGCGGGCGCGTTGTAGTGGAAGAGGCGGATGCTTTTCAGGCTTGGCTGGCCCGGCAACCAACTTATACACAGACTCGAGCCGAGACCGCCGGCGACGCCGCGGCCGGCCGCGCGTCCTACGCGGTTTGCAGTGCCTGCCACGGCCAGCAAGCGGAGGGGAATCCGCAATTGAACGCGCCCAAGTTGAGCGGCCAAGCGAGTTGGTACCTGGTGCGGCAATTGCGCGATTTCAAGCTGGGAGTTCGCGGCGGCGCCGAGCAAGATACCTACGGAAAACAAATGGTGCCGTTCGCCGCAACCCTCGCCGACGATGCCGCCATAAAAAATGTCGTCGCATACATCGCCTCGTTACCGGACACGCATCCCGCGGGCACGGTGTCCGGAGATCCCACCCGAGGTAGAGCGATCTACGCAACTTGCGCATCCTGCCACGGCGGTGCCGGCCAGGGAGTTTGGTCGACCAATGCCCCCAGACTGTCGCACATGAGCGATTGGTACATGAAGCGGCAGCTGCAGTATTTCCAGCAGGGACTGCGCGGCAGTCATCCGCAGGACTTCAACGGTGCGCAAATGGCGGCCATGGCGAAGGTGCTGGACGGTGAGCAGGGCATCAACGACGTGCTGCACCATATCGATACGCTTTAGCGGAAGCTTAAGGCTCTAAGAGGGGTTTCTGATGGCATACGCTGCAATCGCCGACCGTGATCACGTACATGCGGAGCCGCAGACCTTCCTGACCAAGTACATCTGGTGTCAGGACCACAAGGTCATCGCCATTCAATACACGATCACGGCGATACTGATCGGCTTGGTCGCACTCACTCTTTCGGTGTTGATGCGCCTGCAACTCGGCTTTCCGCACAGCTTTTCACTTATCGCGCCGCAGAATTACTACCAGTTCATCACCCTGCACGGGATGATCATGGTGATCTATCTACTCACCGCGCTATTTCTGGGCGGATTCGGCAACTACCTCATTCCCCTGATGTGCGGCGCGCGGGACATGGTTTTCCCCTACTTGAATATGGTCAGTTACTGGGTGTATCTGCTGGCGGTGCTGGTTCTGGTGGCCGGCTTCTTCGTTCCAGGCGGGCCGACGGGCGCCGGTTGGACCTTGTATCCGCCTCAAGCTATCCTCTCCGGTACGCCGGGAGCGAGTTGGGGAATCATCTGCATGCTGGCGTCGCTCGCCATATTCATCGTGGCTTTTACGATGGGTGGACTGAACTATGTGACCACGGTTCTGCAAGCCCGCTGCCGCGGCATGACCATGATGCGGTTGCCGCTGTCGGTGTGGGGCATTTTCATGGCGACGGTGCTGGGACTTCTGGCCTTTCCTGCCTTGTTTGTGTCTGCCGTAATGATGACGTTGGACAGTCTGATCGGCACCAGCTTCTTCATGCCGGCGATCTCCTCGATGGGGCAACCGGCGAGGGGATACAACGGCGGCAGCCCGCTGCTGTTTCAACACCTGTTCTGGTTCTTCGGTCACCCGGAGGTTTATATCGTGGCGCTGCCGGCTTTCGGCATCGTCTCTGATTTGCTTAGCACGCATGCCAGGAGACATATCTTTGGCTATCGCATGATGGTCTGGGCGATTCTGGCTATCGGTTGCCTGAGCTTCGTCGTGTGGGCGCACCACATGTATGTCAGCGGCATGAATCCGTATTTTGGCTTCTTCTTCGCCACCACCACGCTCATCATCGCCATTCCGACGGCGATCAAAGTCTACAACTGGGTGCTGACCCTTTGGCGCGGCGACATTCATCTGACGGTGCCGATGTTGTTCGCCATCGGCTTCATTTTTACCTTCATCAATGGCGGGCTAACGGGCCTGTTTCTCGGCAATGTGACTGTCGACGTGCCGCTGTCCGCGACTTACTTCGTCGTCGCGCACTTTCATCTGGTGATGGGCGTATCGCCCATCCTCGTGGTGTTCGGAGCTCTCTACCATTGGTACCCGAAGATGACGGGCCGCATGCTGAACGACACCTTGGGCCGGATACATTTCTGGATCACTTTCCTCGGCACCTATGCGATCTACCTGCCCATGTACTACCTGGGTATTCTCGGCGTGCCGCGCCGCTACTACGCATACAGCGACGCCATCAAGTTCATTCCGCCCTCGGTGGGGACGATGAACAAATGGATCACCATTTCCGCGCTGTTCGTCGCTGCCGTGCAGCTGGTATTTCTGTTCAATTTGGTCTGGTCGTTTTTCAAAGGCAAGCCAGCCGGCGCCAACCCGTGGCGGGCGACGACTCTCGAATGGCAGACCCAGGACACGCCGCCTCGGCACGGCAACTGGGGCGAAAAATTGCCCGTGGTCTATCGATGGGCATACGACTACAGCGTGCCTGGCGCTAAAGAGGATTTCATTCCGCAAAATGTTCGGCCCGACACATTGACGCCGATGGGACACGCGCAGGGCTAAGACATGAGCGATCCGCAATGAATATCTGGGTTGCCTACGGCGCACTTCTAAGCGGCGTGATCGTATGGATATTTCTAGTCAGCCGCTTGCGCACGCGATCCTGGGAGCGGCATGGAGCGAGCGGCCCGCGGCCCAACACCCGAGGCGACGTGGGTGAGGTAAGCCTGCCGCCGGCACGCATCGGCCTGTGGGTGTTTCTCGCGGTAATCACTTCATTGTTCGCGCTGTTCTTCTCCGCCTACTTCATGCGTATGGGACATGGCCATGCAGCCGCTCACGGCATCACGGATTGGCATACGATCGGTAAACCGCCCATTCTGTGGCTCAATACGGCCATGCTTATTCTGAGCAGTGTGGCCATGCAGATGGCGCGCCGCGCCATCTCCATGCAGCGCGAGAGAGTCATCGGGTATCTATTCGCCGGTGGAGCATTCGCTCTATTTTTTCTGGTCGGCCAGTTGCTTGCCTGGCATCAATTGCGCGTTTCTGGGACGGTGATGACCAGCGGACCCGCGGCCGCATTTTTTTATGTTTTGACGGCCTTGCACGGCCTGCACTTGCTCGGCGGACTCGGCGTGTGGCTCAAGACGATGGTCCGCATGCGGCCCGGTACGCGAACTCGCGCGGTGGAGCTCATCGACGTGCGCTTGAGCATAGAGCTGTGTACGGTCTACTGGCATTTCTTGCTGCTGGTCTGGTTGGCGATGTTCGCTTTGCTGCTGTCTACCTGACGCCCGAGGATTTCTTGTATGGCACAAGACGCATTGGTCACCAGTCAACACCCGAGTGAAGGCCTGGACGGCGTCACCGCAGACTGGTCGGGGGACAAACAGGTGTTCCCAGTGCCCTGGGGTAAGGCGATGATGTGGATCTTCCTGCTCAGCGATACGTTCATCTTTAGCTGCTTCCTGACGTCGTACATGAATGTACGGATATCCACCACGGCGACTTGGCCGAACCCGAGTAAGGTATTCGCCCTGCACGTCGGCGGCCAAGACATTCCGCTGCTGCTCATCGCCATCATGACCATGGTGTTGATCACCAGCAGCGGCACCATGGCCATGGCGGTGAATTATGGCTACCGGCGTAACCGCGCCAAAACGACGGCCCTGATGCTGGCAACCGCGGCATTGGGCGCCACCTTCGTCAGCATGCAGGCATTCGAATGGACCAAGCTCATAGTCCATGAGGGCGTGCGCCCTTGGCACAATCCGATGGGCGCGGCGCAGTTCGGCTCGTCGTTTTTCATGATCACCGGTTTTCACGGCTTGCACGTGTCGGCCGGCGTGATCTATCTCAGCGTCGTCGCCCGCAGAGTCTGGACCGGCTTCTACGATCGCAAAGGCACTTACGAAACGGTTGAGGTCGCCGGGCTGTACTGGCATTTCGTCGATCTGGTGTGGGTGTTTATCTTCGCGCTGTTTTATCTGTGGTAGGGAGGAAGCATGAACGATGTAAACGCACCCAAACCCGTCGAAGAGCACACGGAAGGCCAGCAACATCCGATTCGCATTTATTTGTGGATTTGGGCGCTGTTGTTCATCTTCAGCACCTTCTCGTACCTCGTCGACTACTTTAATCTTCACGGCCTTCTACGCTGGACCCTGATCATCCTATTCATGCTGGTGAAGGCAGGCTGCATCGTGGCGATCTTCATGCACATGGCGTGGGAAAGGCTAGCGCTCAAGTTCGCGATTCTGATTCCGCCCTTGTGCTTGTTGATCCTGATAGGCCTGATGGCGATCGAAGGGACCCATACCTTCGTGACTCGCTGGGGAGCATTTGCGCGGTGATGTCAATCGACTTCGGCGCGGCCGCCGCGTCTGTCAACTGCCGAGCCGTGCTGATCGTCATCTGGGGCTGCGCTGCGATTACCGTTGCGGTCTGTGCGGCGATGATTTATTCCGCCATTGCGTTCCGCCAATCGGATGGCGATGGCATCGCGACGCGCATGCGCAGCCGGTTCACAGAAATCCTCTGGTCGCTGATTCCCATCGGCATTTTTCTCGGCATCGCGGTACCGGCGGTAGCGAAGCTTCTGTTTACCGATGGCCATTGCTGCAGGTAGCTTTCGCATCACGACTTGTCTCGCGGCAGCGGATTCTGCATAGTGCGCACCCTTCGATCAGTCCTACGGTAACCATGCTCACTTCAGTTGTACCTCGTATCGCCCGGGAACTCTCCGCCACCGTGCAGCAAGTCACGGCGGCTGTCGCACTCCTTGATGGAGGCGCCACGGTGCCCTTTATTTCACGTTATCGCAAGGAGGCCACCGGGGGCCTCGACGACACTCAGCTGCGCAATCTACAGGAGCGGTTGATTTATCTGCGCGAACTGGCAGAGCGGCGGACGACCGTTCTCGCGAGTATAGAGGAGCAAGGCAAGCTGACCCCGTCGCTGCGTGCCACGATCGAGTCCGCCGACACCAAGCAGCGGCTCGAAGATCTATATCTGCCGTACAAGCAGAAACGCCGCAGCAAGGCGCAGATTGCGCGCGAAGCCGGGCTCGAAGCGCTCGCGGCCGCACTGCTGGCCGATCACAGGCTCGGTCCGGAAATCGAAGCAGCCAAGTATCTCAAGCCTGCGTTCAGCACCGAACAGGGCGATAACCCCGGTGTGCCGGATGTTAAATCAGCATTGGAAGGTGCACGCCAGGTTCTGATGGAGCAGTTTGCCGAAGATGCCGAATTGCTGGCGAATTTGCGCGCGCACTTGCAGGCCAACGCCATACTGGTCTCAACGGTGGCGCAAGGCAAGGAAGAGGCCGGTGCCAAATTTCGCGACTACTTCGACTACCAGGAGGCGTTCAGGGCGGTGCCGCCGCATCGCGCACTCGCCTTGTTTCGGGGACGCAAGGAAGAGATGCTGAAGATCTCACTCAAGCTTCCCGAAGACATCGCGGACTCGGCTCCCGCGGGCTCGTTCAATACCTGCGAAATGAAGGTCGCCGCACGTTTCAATATTGCCGATCGCAAACACGCAGCGGACGCCTGGCTGCTGCAGACCGCGCACTGGACCTGGCAGGTCAAACTATGCTGGCAAATGGAATCCGAGCTGCTGGCGGATTTGCGCGAGCGCGCCGAACAGGAAGCGATCAGCGTTTTCGCACACAATCTTCACGATCTATTGCTCGCAGCCCCTGCCGGCCCGCGCATCACCATGGGACTCGATCCGGGACTGCGCACCGGCGTGAAAGTCGCCATCGTCGATCGCACCGGGAAGCTGCTGGAAACGGCCACGGTATATCCGCATGTGCCGCGCAACGACTGGGAGGGGACACTCAAGGCGCTCGCCATGCTGGCCAAGAAGCATGCGGTGGATCTGATAAGCATCGGCAACGGCACCGCCTCGCGCGAAACCGACAAGCTGGCCGGCGAGGTGATGAAACAGCATCCGGAGCTGAAGCTCACAAGAGTGGTGGTGTCGGAGGCCGGTGCATCGGTGTATTCGGCGTCCGCTCTGGCCGCAGCGGAATTTCCGGCCTTGGATGTGACCTTGCGCGGAGCCGTGTCGATTGCACGACGCTTGCAGGACCCTCTGGCCGAACTGGTTAAGATCGACCCAAAATCTATCGGCGTCGGCCAGTACCAGCATGACGTGATGCAGACTCGACTGGCGCGCAGCCTGGATGCCGTTGTCGAGGATTGCGTCAACGCGGTGGGCGTCGACGTCAACACGGCATCGTCTGCACTGCTCGCCCGCATTTCCGGACTTTCTTCCGCTCTGGCCGAAAACATCGTGCGACATCGCGATGAACACGGCACTTTCGCCTCGCGCGAAGCATTGAAGAAGGTGCCGCGCCTGGGCGCCAAGACTTTCGAACAGGCCGCCGGATTTCTGCGCGTCATGCAAGGCGAGAATCCCCTCGATGCGTCGGCGGTCCACCCGGAAGCTTATCCCGTCGTCGAGCGAATCCTAGCCGAACTAAAGCGCCCGGCACGCGAACTGATCGGCGACTCAGCGACGCTCAAAAAACTGCAGCCGTCGAACTATACCGATGAGCGCTTTGGACTGCCGACCGTGCGCGACATTATTGCCGAACTCGAAAAGCCCGGCCGCGATCCACGACCCGAATTCAAGACCGCCGAGTTCAAGGAAGGCGTAGAAGAGATCAAGGATCTGAAGCCCGGCATGATTCTCGAAGGCACCGTAACCAACGTAACCAACTTCGGCGCCTTCGTCGACATCGGCGTACACCAGGATGGATTGGTGCATATATCCATGCTGTCGAACAAATTCGTCAAGGACCCACGTGAAATCGTGAAAGCCGGCGACGTCGTCAAAGTGAAGGTGCTGGAGGTCGACGAGAAGCGCAAACGCATCGCACTGACCATGCGGCTCGACGAGCAAGCGGCGCGGCCTCGCGATATGGGTGCGGCACAGAAGCACGAGTCCCGACCGGCAGCGCGCGCTCCTCGGGAACGGCCGCAGCCCCAAGGCGGCGGCGCCATGGCAGAGGCGCTGGCCAACGCGTTCAAGCGTAGCGGTTGAAGGTCGAGTCGCGGTGTCGTTCTTTGGAGTGCCAAAATTGCCGCGTCTCGTTTCGCCAGTTGTAAGCGACGACAATGGCCTTAAGATCGCCTCCCTTCTCGATCTCGCCGGCACCAAGGTATCAGTCGTTCAGGTGCGCCCGGAAGCGAAAGACTACATCGAGATCGATACGCTGATCACCAAAGGAGGAATTACCCTGCCGATGGCGTTGACCGCCGCCCAAGCGCTATACGGTGCGTCCTTCAATCCGCAGGCTCGCACCGAAACTCAGCCTCGAAGAGCAGCGGCTCAACGCTAGAACTGCATGGCAGAATTTGCGCCAGCAAGAATCGTCCATGCGCCTTGAGGAGATACGTAGGCGGGCACGCGAGGAATGGCGCGCCAAATACGGTCCTGGGGAAAACAACTGAGGCGGCGAGTCGCATTCACAGCTTGTGCGCTGCGATGGGCAATTCCCGCAGACGCTTTCCTGTAGCGGCGAATATGGCGTTGCATAGCGCGGGCGCGACCAAGGGCACGGCGGCTTCGCCGATGCCGCCGGGTGGTTCATCGCTGTCCACAAGATATACATCGAGCTCGGGTAGCTCGTTGTTGCGCAGCAGCCGGTAGTTGTTGAAATTGGTTTGCTGCACTTGTCCGCCCACGAGGGTGATCTCGCCCCACAGAGCGGCGCTGAGACCGAAGACGATGCCGCTTTCCATTTGCGATTCGACGATGCGTGGATTGACCATCTGACCGCAATCCACGACACAGGTGATTTTGTGCACCTTGAGTTCGCCGTTGGCGACTGAGATTTCCGCTACTTGCGCCAAATGAGTCGTATAACCCTCCATCAGCGCAATGCCGTGGTAGCGGCCCGGAGGCGGCTTGCCCCATCCGGAGCGTTCGGCGGCCAGCTGCAGCACACGCCGTTGACGCGGTTTCTTGGCGAGCTGCTGCACGCGGAAATCGTAGGGGTTCTTGCCGGCGGCAACGGCCAGCTCGTCCATGAAGCTTTCGATCGCAAAACAATTGGCCGCATGACTCACGGAACGCAGGTAGCCCACATCGATACCGATTTCCTGGCGCGAGTAGCTTACCGCTAGGTTCGGAACATCGTAGAGATTGTTGACCGCCGCCTCGATCACCGAGTCGTCCACCCCTTTGACGGGTGGAAACATACGCGCGGTGATGGACGGGCTGGTGATGTGCAATTTCCAGGCAATGAGCTTGCCGGCGGCGTCGAGGCCGCCGCTCAATTCTTCGTACGCGGGCGGACGATAAGTATCGTGGGTCATGTCATCTTCGCGCGTCCAAATCACCTTGACAGGCACTCCGAGTGCCTTGGATGCCTCGACCGCCGCGGGAATGAAATCGACATCCAAACGCCGGCCGAAGCCGCCGCCGAGTAACGTGGTAAAGACCCGCACCTGGGCTGGCAGTAACCCTGCCGCCGTGGCGGCGGTAATCTGCGAGACCTGCTGCACCTGCGTGCCCACGTATAAATCGCAGCCATTCGCTTTGACATCGGCGGTGCAATTCATCGGCTCCATGCACGCGTGTGCCAGGAGCGGCAAGTAGTAGGCAGCACTTAAGTGCTGTTTCGCTGACTTGAGTGCAGTCTCCACATCACCATCGGCGCGTGCCGATAGACCGGCGCCTGCCGCGGCGGTTTTCTTCAGTAAGGCGTGGATGGCGGCGTTGTCGAGTTGCACATTGGCACCCGGGTCCCAAGTGATCGTCAATGCCTTACGCGCCTTCAAGGCCTGCCAGAAATGCTCCGCCGCCACCACGACACCGCTGGAGGTGATCAGCACTTTGCGCACACCCGGCATTTTCTCCGCGGCGCCCGAATCGAGGGCCTTCACCTTGCCGCCCAGTACGGGGCTTTGCGCCAGCGCGGCATACAGCATTCCGGGCAATTTGACGTCGATGCCGAACTCGGCGCTGCCGTCGACTTTGCCGGGCGTATCGATGCGCGCCCGCGACTTGCCGATGATTTGGAAACTATTTTTGGGCTTTAGTTTCACATCCGTCGGAACCGGCAACTTCGCGGCCGAGTCGGCGAGTTCGCCGTAGGTCAGTGCCTGGCCCTGGGCGTTGACCACCGTGCCGTTCTTGGCTTGGCACTGCGCCGGATCGACTTGCCAGCGCTTGGCGGCGGCCGAGACCAGCAGGGTGCGCGCGGTTGCACCCGCCTTGCGCAGCTTTTCCCAGGACTCCTGGATGCTATTGCTCGTGCCCGTAATTTGTCCGCCGTTGCCGGGGCTAACGTAGGCATCGCCCACCGGCGCGGCCACGACTCGAATCACATTGAAATCGATGTTCAGTTCTTCGGCCAGCAGCATCGGCAGCGCCGTGTAAACACCCTGGCCCATCTCAGAGCGATCGACAACGATGGTGATGGAATTGTCGCGGGCTATCCGCAACCAGGCATTTATTTGGCTGCCCGCTAATGCAGCTCCGTCCATGGCGCCGGGCACCGCCGCACCGGCCGCGCGCGCCACGGCTTTGGAGTTCGCAGCGGGCACGGCGTTACCTGCACGCCCGGGGAGAGTCAGCGCCAATATCAACCCGGCGCCCGCGGTGGCCGTAGAATTTAGAAAATCGCGGCGGCTCAGATCGGACACCGCCCTCACTTCCCGGCGCCCGTCTCGAGCAATTCCGCGGCGCGGTGAATCGCCTTGCGGATCCGGGGGTAGGTACCGCAGCGGCAGATATTGCCCGACATCGCCGCATCGATATCGGCGTCGCTGGGTTTGGGATTCGTCTTCAGGAGAGCCGCCGCGGACATGATTTGTCCGGACTGGCAGTAGCCGCATTGCGGCACGTCGATCTCGAGCCAGGCTTTTTGCACCGCATGACTGCGATTCAAAGAAAGCCCCTCAATGGTCGTAATGGACTTGCCCCCCACGGCACTTAAGGGCAGCACACAGGAGCGCGTCGCGTCGCCGTCGATGTGCACGGTGCAGGCCCCGCACAGAGCCATGCCGCAACCAAATTTGGTGCCGGTCATGCCGAGGTGGTCACGCAGCACCCACAGCAAGGGGGTGTCCGGCGCGGCGTCTACGTTAACCATTTGATTATTGACGGTAATTGTTATCATTGCGCACACCAGGCGAGTCTCTCGAGCGGCAATGGTACGCGTATCCCGGAATTTTGAGGAGACGGCCGGGACGCCCAAGCGACGATTCAGGCGCCGCCGGCAATCGCTGGCGGCGAGGCACTTGTCTCATCTCGGCCGTCAGCCGCAATCCTCGGCTCGCGGCAGGTCGAATGCTAGGATGGTGCGATGCCAACTCCATCGAGCTTTTATCCGCGTATTTTCGCGCTCGTCGTTGCGGCTGTACTAGGGTATGCACTGATCCTGATTTTCGTGCCCTTCATCGGGCCCATGGTCTGGGCGGCCTTTCTTGCCTTTCTACTGTATCCGCTGAACCTGCGCCTGCGGCGCCGCCTCTCGGGCCCAGGTATTGCTGCCGGCGTGCTGACGACTCTGGCGCCCATCATCGTGCTTTTGCCCCTGAGCGCGCTGTCTATCGATTTCGTGGCGCAGATTTCGGCGCTGATGCAGAAGGTGCAGAAGTCCGCGGCGGAGCTCGATATCAAATCGCTGTCCGATCTGCAGCAATTCCCATGGATCGCCCGGATCAACCATTGGTTGGAGGCGCACACGGGGATTTCCGCGGAGCAAATTCAAGTGGGGCTGGTTTCAGCCAGTCGCGAAGTCCTCAAGCGCGCCGCCAGCATGGGCGGCGGGTTTTTTCTGGGCGCATTAGGTTCGCTGCTTGGATTCGCGATCATGTTGTTTTTGTTGTTCTTTTTCCTGCGCGACGGCGATGCCATGCTGGCCCGAGCACGGCGTTTGATACCCTTGAACGAGGAGCGCAAGGAACGACTGTTCCGGCAATTGAGCGGCGTCACGCGCGCCATCGTCGTCGGCACCAGCGTGACGGCCCTTTTGCAGGGAATATTGATAGGCATCGGTTTCACCATCGCCGGCCTGGCTTCACCGGTGGTGTTCGGGGTGCTAGCGGCGCTGCTCTCCATGCTGCCGGTGGGCGGCGCCGCCTTCGTCTGGGGTCCGGCCGCGCTCTGGCTGTTCATCAACGGCCGCTGGGGCTTTGGCATATTCATGCTGGCCTGGGGATTCATGCTGGGCGGCCTTGATAATGTGCTGCGGCCCCTGCTCATTTCCGGCCGAGCCAGAATTTCGGCGCTGGCGGTGTTCATCGGGGTTCTCGGCGGAATTCCGGCTTTCGGCGCCATCGGTATCATTGCCGGCCCGGTGGTGCTGTCCTTGGTGCTGGCCCTGATCGAATTCGCCGAGGAAGGCCGCCCGCAAAGGACTTGACCGTCAGAGCGCTGCGCGGGGCGCCCGCTCAAGTACAATCCGCGCCCTTATGGACGTATCGCATCTTCTCGACGGGCTCAATGACGATCAAAGGCAGGCGGTGGCCTCGCCTCTGGGCGCCGCGTTGGTATTGGCGGGAGCCGGCAGCGGCAAGACCCGAGTGCTGGTGCCTCGGGTGGCATGGTTAATTCAGGTCGAGGGAGCCTCGCCCAACAGCATTCTCGCGGTCTCATTCACGAACAAGGCCGCGGC
>JANYLM010000049.1 GCA_025357835.1 Gammaproteobacteria bacterium | reverse complement strand
CGTCAGCATGTATTGCTACACCTGTTACCGCTCGACTTGCATGTGTTAGGCACGCCGCCAGCGTTCAATCTGAGCCAGGATCAAACTCTTCAGTTAATTACACTAAGTCACTGAAGCAATCGAGATCCAGAACTCACATCCATTCACGAATGCCCTCGGGGATGAACCCGGGTGCACGAATGAACAGCTGGTCGTTTTGGAAACTCATCATCAATTACACCAAAGGTGTATCGACGCGAGTCCCCACACAAGTTACCTATTCGAATTTTTAAAGAATGACCCGAGGCGACAAGGGCCTAGGGTGAACTTCCAAGTATAGCTCTTTTTTCGACTCCGTCAATCGCCGGAAAGTCTCGAAAAACGCCTTTCACTTGGAAGGGCGCGCAGTATATCCCTGGGTTCGGCCCTGTCAACCGCTTGTCATGAAACTTTGTTTGCAGTCGACGCAGAGCCGGAATCAAGCGGCTTTGCAAGCCCAATTTTTGCAACAGGGAAGCTGCGAACAGCACTAAATTGGTTGGTCCCCACTTGCAAGCCAGCGCGCCGCCGCATTCTTTTCCCTGCGGCCGCGTCCGGCAATGCCGCTGTGATCGAATTGATCGGGCGGCGGCTCACAGGAGCGCGCAGTGAGCAAGAACGATCGCCACGCTCGATCGTATCGCTGGGTTTAGTAGTTGCGGAGGCAACTATAAGGAATGCGGCGCTTTACATTGACCGGGCCTAGCCTCACGGCTAGCCTGGACAGCCGTCTCGCTAGGATGACGACTGGTAACTACCTGTGGTGCACCGCAACAACTTCGGACCCTCAAAATTATCCCGACGATTCAAAGAGCTGATGACTCGGCTGGCGCCCTTCGCCGCAGCGGCTAGCGCCGCCTTAATTCTTTGGCACGCGGCGCACGATGCCCCGACATCGGTGGCCTTTGCCCCCGCGCCCCTGATCTACCCCGACTCGTCAGCCGGTGCCGCGCCGCCACCGACCCCGAACCCGGCGGCTCCGCCCGGCCCGCCGGCAATTGCCCAGCAGGCCAGCGTCGCCTCGACCATAGAAGTGATTGTGGGCAGAAACGACACCCTGGACGCCATTTTTCGCCGCATGGCGCTCGACACGGCCGATTTGGCGGCGATTCGTCACCTGCCAGGCACACGCCAAAGCCTGGATTTCCTCAAGCCGGGTGATGCCATCAAGCTCACCCATGCCGACGGCGAGATCAAAGAACTGACACGCCGGTTAAGCGAGACGCAAACGCTCAAAGTGGTGCGTGAAGAATTGGGCTTCGCCGCGAAGATGATCGACAACCCGGTCGAGACGCGAATTCGCACCGCCTCCGCCACCATCGATTCGTCGCTGTTTCAGGCAGCCGAAGCCGCCGATATCTCCGATAGCGTGGCCCTGAAGCTCGCCAATGTATTTGCCTGGGATATCGACTTTGTTCTCGACATCCGCGAGGGCGATCGCTTCACCGCGGTCTATGAGCAAATCTATCAAGACGGGAAATATCTGCATGATGGCGAGGTGCTCGCGGCCGAGTTCGTCAATAGCGGCAAGGTGTATAGAGCGGTGCGCTTTGCGACCGAGAACGGCAGTGGCGGCTACTACACCCCGGAAGGGCTACCCATGCGCAAGGCGCTGTTGCGGGCGCCCGTCGAATTCACCCGAGTGAGTTCAGTGTTCAATCCGCATCGCAGGCATCCTATCTTGAACCTGATACGAGGACACATGGGTACGGACTATGCGGCACCGACCGGCACGCCGGTTCATGCCGCCGGCGATGGCCGAGTCAGCTTTGCCGGCCGGCGTGGCGGTTATGGCAATGCGTTGGTGCTGGCCCACAGCAACAGTGTGTCCACCTTGTACGGCCATATGTCGCGCTTCGCCAGAAATATGCACGTAGGCAACCGCGTACAGCAGGGCGACGTCATCGGTTACGTCGGGATGACGGGACTCGCCACGGGCCCTCACCTGCACTACGAATACCTCGTGAACGGAGTGCATAAGAATCCGCAGACCGTGCAATTGCCCGGTGCCGAGCCGCTGCACGCGGACACGCTGCAAAAATTCCGCCATCTGACCGCGCCGTTGCTTGCCGATTTGTCGCCGCAGCAGGCCGCTGCCGGTACTGGCGTCGCCACACCCAACATCGCCAACGGCCCGCTTGCCGCCGAGGCGGCAAGCACTGTGTTCAGCGTTTCATCCGTTCTCGACGATTCCAGCGCCCGCTTCGGCGCCAACGGATCACGGACCTCGATCAACTGAGGGTTTACAAGAAATCCGACGCCGGCGAACTGCCGGCACTGGGGGCGCGCGACTCCAGGGTGGGGTATATACGCCTGCTTTAATTGGCTTAAGCTTCCCGGTGTGAGCTTCGAATTCGGGCCGGACCCGTTCAATTTTCATCAAACTGACATGCGCCGACCGCCAAACTTCGCCGAATGAACGACACTGACCTTCTGACGCCGCAGCTGTACATCAATCGCGAACTCTCGTTTCTGGAGTTCAACCAACGCGTGTTGGAGCAGGCGAAGGACAGCCGCATTCCACTGCTCGAAAGGGTGCGGTTTCTGTGCATCTCCTGCGCCAATCTAGACGAGTTCTTCGAGATCCGCGTCGCCAGCCTCAAGGAACTGTTGGAGGCCGGCGCGGTGCAAGGCGGGCCCGACGGATTGCCCGTTCCCGACCAACTGAAAGCGATTCGCACTCGTGCGGTGCGCCTGGTCGACGAGCAGTATGAGCTGCTGAACGATGTATTGATGCCGGAACTCGCCCAAAACGGCGTGGTGTTCGTGTCACCCGACATGTGGACCGAGGCCCAGGCCGCCTGGCTGGCCGACTATTTCAGCCGAGAGGTCGAGCCCGTGCTCAGCCCGCTGGCCCTGGACCCTGCGCGCCCCTTTCCGAAAATACTCAACAAGAGCCTGAATTTCGCGATAGTCGTCGAGGGCGAGGACGGCTTCGGCCGCAACAGTGGACTCGCGGTGGTGCAGGCCCCGCGCTCCCTGCCGCGCCTGATCAGGCTGCCCGACGAACTCGGCAGCCGCAACTTTGTGTTTCTGGGCACCATTGTCGAGGCCTTCGTCTCCAAGCTGTTCGCCGGCATGCACATGCGCGGCTGCTACCAATTCCGAGTCACCCGCAATAGCGACCTGTTCGTCGAGCAGGAAGAAGTCGACGACCTGCTGCGCGCCGTGGAAGGCGAGCTCGCCTCGCGCCGCTTCGGCGACGCGGTGCGACTGGAAACCGCCCATGACTGTCCTGAGGAAATCCTCACCTACCTACTAGGTCAATTCGGGCTCACCGGCGACGATCTTTACAAGGTTTCGGGACAAGTGAACCTGAATCGCTTGATGGCCGTGTACGACTTGGTGGACCGCACGGAACTGAAGTACGCGCCGTTCGCGCCAAGCATCCCTGAGCGCCTGCGTATGGGCAGTGATCTATTCACGACGCTGCGCGCCGGGGACGTACTCTTGCATCACCCATTTCAAGGTTTCAGCCCGGTCACGGACTTTATCAAACAGGCGGCCAGCGACCCCCAGGTGCTGGCCATCAAGCAAACCCTGTATCGCGCCGGCAGCGATTCCACTATCGTCGACGCGCTCACCGAGGCCGCGCAGGCGGGCAAGGACGTGACCGTCATCATCGAGCTGCGGGCGCGCTTCGATGAAGAAGCGAACATCGACATTGCGACCAAGCTGCAGGAGGCTGGCGCCCACGTCATGTACGGCGTCTTCGGTTACAAAACGCACGCCAAACTCGTCATGGTGGTGCGGCGCGAGGAAAAGGGCCTCCGGCGCTACTGCCACATGGGCACCGGCAACTACCACGCCAAAACCGCGCGGCTGTACACCGACTACGGCCTGATGACCGCCGACGAATCCATCGGCGAGGATATCCATGAAATGTTCCTCCAGTTGACGGGGCTGACGCGCATACCTCGCTTACGCAGGCTGCTGCACGCGCCTTTCAGCCTGCACCAGGCGCTGCTGGCCAAGATCGAAAGGGAGAGCGCCCACGCCAGTGCCGGTCGGCCCGCGCGCATCATTGCGAAGCTCAACGCACTCACCGAACCGACCATCATCCAGGCGCTGTACCGAGCTTCGCGTGCCGGCGTGGATATCGACCTCATCGTGCGCGGTTTATGTTGTTTGCGGCCCGGCGTGCTGGGTGTGTCCGAGCGCATCAAAGTGCGCTCCATCGTCGGCCGCTTTCTGGAGCATTCCCGTGTCTACTACTTCGAGAACGCCGGCGCGCGCGAGATTTTCTGTGGCAGTGCGGATTGGATGGATAGGAATTTATTCCGCCGCATCGAGGTCGCGTTCCCCGTGGAGGCACCCGAGCTGCAATCGCGAATCGCCGACGATTTGAAGCTGTATCTGGCGGATAACACTCAGGCCTGGGTCATGAATTCCGCAGGCCACTACTCTCGTACCGAGGGCGGCGACAGCTTGAGCGCTCAATCTCGGCTGCTCAGCCTGTACGACGAACGAGTGCCGCTCATCGACGCCTGAGCGGCTCAAAGGATGTTCAGGCGAAAGCCGGCATCCTTCAGATACAGCCGCTCCTGCTCGAGATCCTCGAGTGTCAGCGGATGCTCCTTCATCCATCCCTGCGGCAATTTCAGGTTCACGGTACGGCCTTTGACCGTGAGTTGCACCTCGGGCAAAGGCTGCGGGCTGCGTCCCCGATGCAGCAGCACCGCGAGCCGCAGCACGACGATCAAGAACTCCGCAAGACGGTCCCAGGGGGGCAATAAATCCTCCAGCGCTTCGAAGGACAATTGTCTACGATGGCCGCCGACCAGGGCTGATACCAGCAACTGTTCCTCCCGCGGGAAGCCCGGCATGTCGGCATGCTGGAGCAGGTATGCACTGTGCCGTTGATACTTGGAATGCGCGATGTCCAGGCCCGATTCATGCAAACGCGCCGCCCAGCGCAGCACGGACTCCGCTAACAGGTCTTCCAGTCCCCATTCCGGCTCGACTTGTTCGAGCAGAGAAACCGCTGTCGCTTCGACGCGATCCGCCTGCACTGCATCGACGTGGTAGCGCTTCTCCATGGCCCGCACGGTGCGCACGCGCGCGTCTTCATCCGTGAAGCGGCCCATGAGGTCGTACAGCAAGCCTTCGCGCATGGCGCCTTCGGCCACACGCACGCGGTCTATACCGAAGTTCTCGACGATTTCTAGCAGAATCGCCAGACCTGCGGGAAATACCGGGGCACGCTCCGCATCCACGTCCTCGAGATCGAGCTCATCCACATGGCCCGCCGCGATGACTCGCTCGGCCAAGTTGCGCAGGTTATCGAGAGTGATCCGCGGCGATTCGGGATTGAGCCGACGCAACACATCGCCGATGACCCGCACCGTTCCGGAACTGCCGAATGCCTGCAGCCAACCGAGCTTGCGGTAAGCCTCTTGAATGGGTTCAAGCTCGAGACGCACCGCCGTGCGCGCGCGCTCGAAGCGCTTTTCGGAGATCTTGCCATCGTCGAAGCAAATGGCGCTCAAACCCACGCAACCTACCGACAGGCTCTCGAGCAGCAGGGGATCGAACGCCTCGCCGATGACGACCTCGGTCGATCCCCCGCCGATATCGATCACCAGCCGCTTGTCCGGGCTCATGGGACTGGTATGCACCACGCCGGAATAGATCAGCCGCGCCTCTTCGAGACCGGAGATGATTTCGATGGGATGACCGAGCGCAGCACGGGCGCGCTCCAGGAACCAGCGCTTGCGCTTGGCGCGCCGCAGAGCATTAGTACCGACTACCCGCACGCTGTCGGCATGCATGGCGCGCAGCCGTTGACCGAAGCGTTCGAGGCAGCGCAGTGCGCGGTCGGTGGCCGCGTCGTCCAGCCGTCCACTATCGCCCAAGCCTGCGGCCAGCCGCACCATTTCCCGCAGGCGATCCAGAATGACGAGTTGGCCGTGCGAATGACGCGCCACGACCATGTGAAAGCTGTTGCTGCCCAAATCGACGGCGGCAAGCACGTCGGGTACGACACGGCCGCCGCTCATCTACGCGATCAACATTCTTAGGCTGTAAACGAAGACCCGCAGCCGCAAGTTGTTTTCGCGTTCGGGTTGCGAATGACGAACTGGGCGCCCTGTAAGTCCTCTTTGTAGTCGATTTCCGCACCCATGAGGTATTGCGCGCTCATGGGATCGACCAGCAGCTGCACGCCGCGGTTTTCGACGCAGAAATCGCCGTCCTCCATCTTCTCGTCGAAAGTGAAGCCATACTGGAAGCCCGAACACCCGCCACCGGACACGAATACGCGCAGCTTGAGGCTGGGATTCGCTTCCTCGCGGATCAACTCGCCCACCTTGCCCGCCGCGGCATCGGTGAAAACCAGCACGCTGGGAGGGAGCGGGGCCAGATCGCCCGTAGATATGGATTGGGATGTAGCACTCATAGCTGCATTCTACCTCTTAGGCTGCTGGCCGATCAAAGTTCCGAACCGTCTTTGGGACCGGGTTCACCCCTGTGGCTTCCCGAATTTGCCGTACTGCCCGCCCGATCGGCCCCACCGGCCCCCGGGCTCGCCCGATGGATCAGCTTCCCATTGATTTGGGCGCCTACGGCGGTTTCAATGATGGTGTAGTGAACATTGCCCAGAACACGTGCCTTTGCGCCGAGTTCAACCCGATCGCTGGCGTCGATGTCGCCCTTGACGATGCCATTCAGGATGACATTGGGCGCGATCACCGATCCTTCTATACAACCCTGCTCGCTCACGGACAAAAAGGCGCCCGCCGCGGGTTCACCCGTGACGTTGCCGTTGATATAGCCGTCGACATGCAAGCCGCCGCTGAATTCGACATCGCCGTTGATTCGGGTCTTAGCGCCGATCAAGGTATCGATTTTCGCGCTTTTACTCTGTTTCTGTTTGAACATCTGCGTCACCCTTGCCTGGAGCAGTACCGCCGGCCTCGGTTTCCACCGACATTCCCTGCGCCTTCCAAACGAAGGCCTGTCGAAAACTGTGACTGGCATCCTTGTCTCTGCCGCTGCGAATCTCGACCGCGACCCGTGTCGGCTCGAATCCCGGCGGCAGTTGTATGGGTTCGTCGTAATCCTGAAAGTAGCGCAAGGAGTATGCCAGGCTAACGCGCCGGTTAGGCGCCACCTGTCCAAAACTCAAACTCAAAGGCTTGCCCTTCAGCAGCCCATCGATGGTGATCGCCGCGCTGCCCGCCACCTCGCGGTCCGGCTTTCCGGTCTGCATCAGCACGAATTTCAGGCGGTATTGACCGGGGGTGGTCTCCGGTACGATTTGCATCTGTTGCACTTTCACGTGAATGACCGAGTCCGGTTGCACCAGACCACGGTAAAATGACAAGTCTTGGTTCAGGCGCGCAATTTGACTCTGCATGTCGCCCAGACTGCGCTCGACCTGCTTGTACCCTTCTCGGTCGACACGGCGCGCCACGTCGGCGGCTTCCAACTGGCTGCGCTGCTTTTCGTTGTCCGCCTCGAGGAGGCGAATGCGCGCGCTCGCCGACAATGCGCCGCGCACCGAATCCACCACTCGGAAACCAGCGTCGTAGCGGCCCAACTCGAACGCCGCGTACAGTATCGCGAGACCCGACAGCGCGGCCAGCCCCGACAGCACCGCACGGCGCTTTGGCGCATGCGCTCTGACGACCAATTTGCCGAACAAATCTACCATGCATGGGATTCCGTGCTGCGCGTAGTAGTGGCAGACATTACACGAAGGGGTGCCCTCTAAGACAGGCCTTTGCCGGAGCGCTTGCCATCTGGCGCAATACGGCGACAGCTAGCGCATCGCGGTATACGATGCGGAGCGGAAGGGGTACTCATGCTCTGGCTTAAAGCATTTCATGTCATCGCGGTGGTCACTTGGTTCGCCGGCTTGTTCTATTTGCCGCGCCTCTATGTCTATCACGCGGACACCGTGGATTCGATCAGCATCGAGCGCTTCAAAATCATGGAGCGCCGACTCTTTGGCATCATGACCATCGGCGCCGCAGCAAGTGTGGTATTCGGTGTTGCGATGCTGCTGACAGCGCCACTGTACCTGACGATGGGTTGGTTGCGGATCAAGCTATCGCTGGTTCTATTGCTGATCGCCTACCACGGGTACTGCTACAAGCTGGTGCGCGATTTTGCCGAGGATCGCAACACCCGCAGCGCCAAGTGGTATCGCCTCTTCAATGAGGTGCCTTCGCTGCTGCTGATCGCCATCGTGCTTCTGGCCGTGGTCAAACCCTTTTAGCGGCTAGGTCGCCGCCTCGATTCCCGGCCACCACTCCGGATAAGGCGGCAATCCTTCCGGGAACATCACCTTGCCCAGATCGTGCAGAGCCCGCACGTAAACCCGCCGCTTGAAGTAGACGACTTCGCGCACTGGCGTCCAATAGTCCGCCCAGCGCCACCGATCGAACTCCGGCGTGGCGGTGGAATCGAATCGTATTCTCGATTCATCGGTGACGAGCTTAAGCAGAAACCAGCGCTGCTTCTGCCCGATGCAGCGATCGCGCACATATTGTCGCGGCAGGCGATACCGCAACCAGCCGCGAGTCGAACCCAGCACCTCCACGTCGCGGCGCTCCAGTCCGATTTCCTCCTGCAGCTCGCGAAACAGCGCCTCCTCGACCTGTTCGCCGCGGTTAACGCCGCCTTGAGGAAATTGCCAGCCACGGCCCCCGACGCGGCCGCCCAATAGAACCTCCCCGGACGCACGCGTCAGCACGATTCCCACATTGGCGCGGAAACCATCCTTATCGATGTAGTCGGTAGCGGGTTGGACGGACATTGGGTCAATTGTTCCATATCACCGGCTGCTTGTGGTCGCGCCGCAAGCACCCTATGGTAAAGGCCCCATGAAACCCAGCAGATTGCTCCCACTATTGTCATTCATAGCGCTATTGAGCCTGGGGCTGGCCATTTCGGTCGGCAGCACCTCCTTGCGTCTGGATACCGTAGTTACAGCCGTGCTGGGCAACCACGATTCCGTGGTCCGCGAGGTCATTTTGGATCTGCGCCTGCCGCGCGCCCTGAATGCCTTTAGCACCGGCGGGCTGCTGGCATTGGCCGGCGTGCTCATGCAGGTACTGCTGCGAAATCCCCTGGCGGACCCCTATGTGCTCGGCATTTCCGGCGGAGCCGCCGTGGCGGCCCTGGGCGCCATGTTACTGGGCTTCGGCGGTTTGATCGTCGACTGGGCCGCGGGAACCGGCGCCCTAGGAGCAACCCTCCTGGTCTTCGCGCTCGCCCATGCCCGCGGCGGTTGGACGCCGCAAAGACTGCTGCTCAACGGCGTGGTGGTGGCCTCGGGCTGCGCCGCGGTCGTCAGCCTGATGCTGGCCCTGGGCGATGAAACTCGATTGCGCGGCATGTTGTTCTGGCTGATGGGAGATTTATCGTTCGCAGCCTTCTCACCGGCCGCGCTATGCATGCTCGTGGCAGTGGGCGGGCTCGCCATCGCCGCAGCACGCAGTTTGAACGTACTGGCGCGCGGGGAGATCGAATCCCAATCCCTGGGAGTGGCGCTGGCGCCGGCACGTATCGCGCTGTTCTGCGCTACCGCCGCGTTGACGGCGACGGCCGTGACCACCGCGGGAGGAATCGGCTTCATCGGGCTGGTCACCCCGCATCTGGTGCGACTGGCTGCCGGCAGCAATCACCGCATCGTCGTACCGGCATCCATACTCTTGGGCGGCACGCTGCTCACTCTGGCCGATACTCTGGCAAGAATCGCCGCAGCACCGCGGCAATTACCCGTCGGCGCGTTGACGGCATTGATCGGCGTGCCTCTGTTCCTGATGTTGATGCGCCGAGAACGCCGCATCACCTCTTAGTACTCATCACTTGAACCCAGTGTCGCGCAGCGCGGCACGACGACTCCGACGAAGCTACTGTCGTTTGCTCGCGCCCGCGAACAGTTCCAGCACCGACGCATTGAGCTTCACCGCGATCGCGGACAGAGTCAGCACGGTGACGTTGTACGAGCCTCGCTCGAGGCGGCCCACCACATTCGGATGGATTCCCGCCTGATGCGCCAGCGCCTCTTGACTCAGGTTCCGTTGTTTACGGCGCTCCCGAACTTCTTCGCCAAGGCTTCGCAGGATCGATCTTGTGGGCACACATAAGGGTCGATCCGCGAAGAGCACATCGTCCAGACATTATAATGTTGAAACCTATATCTAACCTTGAACACTAACGTGTTTGAACATTATAATGTCTATTCGAA
Source organism: Gammaproteobacteria bacterium (assembly GCA_025357835.1). GTDB lineage: Bacteria > Pseudomonadota > Gammaproteobacteria > Steroidobacterales > Steroidobacteraceae > Bog-1198. The sequence continues at coordinate 143,877 of JANYLM010000049.1, read as the reverse complement.
CGTACTGGATGTAGACAACGTCGGGAGGCAATGGACCATGCTCATTCTAACTCGTCGGATGACCGAGACTCTGGTGATAGGCGACAACGTCACCCTAACCGTCCTCGAAATCAAAGGCAGCCGAGTACGACTTGGCGTGAATGCCCCTCGCGACGTCCTCGTCATGCGGGAAGAGGCTTCTCAGAAAACTAGGGCGGAGCATCGGCCGCCGAACTGCAGCCCTTGACGGGGCACCCTCAGTTTAAAATTCGCGGTACAAAATAATGGCATCGTGCCCCGCATAATTTGTACTCACGGGTGCGATGATGCCGGTGAAAGCCCTACTGTCGCTTCGCCGCGCCCGCGAACAGTTCCTGCAGCGACGTGTTGAGTTCTACGGCAATCGCATGAAGAACCGTCACGGTGGGATTGTAGATACCTCGCTCGAGCCGCCCCACCACATTCGGATGGACGCCCGCATCGAAGGCGAGCGACTCTTGGGTCAAGTTACGCCGCTTACGACGTTCCCGAACTTCTTTACCGAGACCCCGCAGGACCACCTTTGAGCGCACGCGCAAGGTTCGAACTTGGAACCCGGGGCAGTCCAGACACGATAATGTCGAAATGAATCAAAGTCGCGCAATCCGACCGTTATCGACGCCTTTCCACTCCCGCGATCAGTTCCGCCAGCGGCGTGTTCAGGCCCATGGCAACATTAAATAGCGTCAACACTTTGTTGTCGGTCTGGCCCCTCTCGAGACGCCCAATGACGTTCGGGTGGACTCCCGCCTCAAAAGCCAGCGCCTCCTGGGTCAGGTTACGCTGTTCGCGGCGCTCCCGAACCTCATCGCCAAGCGCTTGAAGGATGGTCTCTGTGGGCACGTCACAAGAGTCGATCCTTGAACATAATAGTGTCCAGACACTATAATGTGGATCCGCGCGTAATGGATGCAAATTGCGTAAGGAGGCAACGGATCATGCTCATTTTGACCCGCCGGCTGACCGAAACATTGGTATTCGGTGGCAGCGTCACGATAACCGTCCTGGATATCAAAGGCAGCCGAGTCCGGTTCGGTGTCAATGCTCCTCGCGACCTGGCCGTTCGGAAAGACGAAGCCGTCCGCAGGGCAAGATCGGGGCATCGGACGTCCGACGCCGGTTCTTGACGGACGCCGGCCCGCTGAAATTCCCGGTACTAAAAATGGCTTCTCGTCCCGCGTATTTCGACCATCTGCTGAAATTTCTGCGGCGTAAGGGGCGCTCGCGTGAAGACGCCGAGGACCTGATCCAAGAAGCCATGCTGCGCCTCCATGTATATGGCCAGGACGCGCCGGTCGCCAATGTGGAAGCCTTCCTACGGCATGCTGTGCATAACCTGTCCATTGATCAGCATCGCCGCGATCGCTTGGACATGCGCATAGAAGTGCCCATCGAAGACCACAACGCCCATAGCCCTCTAATCGCCCCAGAATCCACTCCGGAGGACACTCTGGAGGCCCAGCAGCGCCTGAATCATATCGGGGCGCTGCTGGATACCGTAGGCCGACGAACACGGGAGATATATTTCGCTCACCGCGCCGGCTATAGCTATGCCGAGATCGCCGGTCACATGGACATCTCTCAAGTCACTATCAAACGACATATCGCACGCGCCCTACTGGCCATCATGGAGCACAGCGACACGGAAGAAAATGGAATCGCGAATCGCGCAACTGAATAAAATCGCTTCTCGACGCATTCGCGCGCAAGCCGCGCTGTGGGTCACGGAATTGCATGGCCCAGGCCGCAATACGGCGCTCGATGTGAGAGTACGCCGCTGGATATCACAAGACCCGCGGCACGCCGCAGCTTTCGAACTCGCCACGGAGGCGTGGCAACGCAGCGGCAATCTCCCCTGGTCTATTCCGCCAACGGCATCCCCGGCGACGCAGAGCCGCAAACGCCTCTGGGCTTCCGGCCGAGCGGCTGCCGGCATGGCCATTCTGTGCATATCATTCATCTGCGCCGTGTATTTTCTCCGCGACGACACGTTGGCCACGGGCCCTGGGGAACAAAGGTCCGTCGAATTGAACGACGGTACACAAGTCTTGCTCAACGCTAATAGCCACGTGGTTGTTCAATATGATGATCGCGTGCGCAAGGTGAGGCTGGTGAGCGGCGAGGCGCTCTTCAATGTAGTCAAGCATCAGCCGCGGCCCTTTGTAGTCGTCGTCGGCGACCGGAAAGTCATCGCCATGGGAACCTCTTTCATGGTTCGCCGCGAGGAACCTCAAGGATCGGCGTTCGCGGTGACTTTAGTAGAAGGCCGCGTGGCAATCGAGCCCGTCTCATGGCCTGACGTATTGCCGAGCCGCTCGGCCGCGGGAATGAAGTTATTGAATCCCGGCCAGAGACTCAGATTCACCGGGGAAGCACTGGAAGAAGTGGATTCCCCGTCTATCGAAAAGGTGACGGCATGGCAACGCGGCCAGTTGATCTTCGAAGATACGTCGCTGAGTGAGGCCGCAGCGGAGTTCAATCGATACGGCTCCAACAGAATTACGATCGATGGTCCTGCACTTGGAAGGCTGCGCGTCGGCGGCGTGTTCAGAATTAGCGACCCATCCAGCTTTGTGCAAGCCATGGCCAATGCCTATCACCTTCAAATCGTCAATCGAGGCAACGTCATTGCCCTCACCGACCGGCAAATCGACACGAGGCAAAAATATTTCCCTTCGAATGATCCAATCTGACCTGCCGATTACGTCTTAAGTATTCGGGAGCCGAGAAAGGGCTCCCGCACAATTCGAATACTCATACAGACGCAAAAGCAATGGAATGCCCGAGGGATCAATCTATGTGTGGACGCGCAGGGATCATTTTGCTCGCGATTTTCTCAGCAACTCCTTTCGCCAACGCTTCGACTTCATTGGCAGATTCGGGATCTCTAGCTGACTCAACGCCACCCGTTGGGTCCGAGAGCAAGTCACGCTTTGACTTGCCGGCCGAACCATTGGACAAGGCGCTTCGGGACCTTGCGGTTCAAGCCAATTGCAATATCTCCTACCAACCGTCCATCGTCTCCGGACTGCGGGCACCGGCAATCAAGGGAGAATTAACCGTCTTCGCTGCGCTGTCGCAGATGCTGACGGGCACGAGGCTTCGTGCGGTCAAGGTCAACGAAGACACGATACAAATCCTTGAAAAGCCTCTGTCTACGCCGTACGGCACTGACTCGACCGAATCCGCAAGTGCCGACGACAAAGCTCGCGACAAGAAGGAACTCGAACAAATTGTGGTGACCGGTTCTCACATCCGGGGCGCGTCGGTGGCATCGCCAATCATTGAAATCGGCCGCGAAGAGATCGATCGATCAGGATATACGTCTGTCGCCGATCTGCTGCTGAGTCTGCCGCAGAACTTCGGCGGCGGATATAACGCCGCCGGGATAGTCGGCAATTCTCAGATCAACAACCGCTATGCCGACAATCCCACCGGAGCGTCGGTACCTAATTTGCGCGGTCTGGGTCCAGGTTCGACGCTTACCCTAGTGGACGGCCGTCGCATGGCTGCGGGCCTCCCCGGCGGCGGCGCGGATATTTCGTCGATACCAATCGATGCAATCGAACGGATTGATGTAATCACCGACAGTGCATCTGCCATCTATGGCTCTGACGCAGTTGCCGGCGTCATCAACATCATTCTCAAGAGAAACTACGACGGCGGCAAAACCAGCCTGTCCTATGGCTTAGCCCCTGACGGCGGCGGAACGGAGAAACGGGCTAGCCAGCTGTATGGAACACATTGGGACGGCGGCGATGTTCTGCTCGCCTACGAACACGTCCACCAAGACGCCGTTGACGCCCGGGACCGCGATTTCACGTCATCGGCACCGAAACCCTTTTCTCTACTACCGCAGACCACGAGCAATTCGGCGACGCTGTCGGCCACGCAGGACCTATCAACAATGACTTCGGTGTTCGTCGATGGAGTGTACATTGCCCGTGACGCGGATGCTTTTCGGTCCGATCCCGTCAATTTTCCCGCTCCCGCTGAATCCCCGGCTACTCTGCGCAAGTACGCCGCAACCGCGGGCGTGAACTTCAATTTTTTGCACGACTGGAAAGCCACTCTGTTCGCCAGTGCGGCGCAGGATGTGACCGAAACACGCGCTATCTTCTTAACAACGCCTTTGGCAACTCCCAGTGATGATGAGCGCTTTGTAGGCACCGTCCGCGGCGTGGAAGCCAACGTCAATGGCGGAATCGCCACTCTCCCGAGCGGGGTCGTTCAAGTCGCCGTCGGCGCCGGATACAGAAGAGAAGGATTCTCTAACGCCATCGGCGCCACTAGCGCCTCGTTGGTCAGTGCGGCGGACGGCAATCGCAACATTCGATACGTCTTTGGCGAGTTATCGATTCCGCTGCTTCAGTATTCGCAGCGCCCATGGCTTAACGCTCTCGACTTGGTCGTCAGCGCCAGGAACGAACGATACTCCGACTTCGGCCCGAAGACCGTGCCCAAGATCGGTCTCGTCTATGTTCCTACTAGCTCACTCAAGTTGCGCTCCACTTGGGGGAAGGCATTTCGAGCACCCAATATAAATGACGTCTATGGGGGAGAGCAGTTAGTCATCATTGGTATACCGAACCCGGCTTCCTCAACCGGCGGCTCGCCAGTTCTCGCGCGCACCGGAGGCAATCCCGGTCTCCAGGCGGAGGCTGCCACCGCATGGAGCATCGGTGCCGACTACTTCGCTTCGGAAATCAGTGGACTGCAAGTCTCGACCACCTTTTTCGATGTCAAGTACACGAATCGGATTCTCTCGATCGCCAATTTCTTTACGGCTCTCTCGGACCCCTTTAATGCATTTTTCGTGACACCTTCTCCCTCGGCGGCGTTGGCGCAGTCCATATACGACGGCTATCCTTCAAACCAGATATTCAATCAAACCGGGACTGCATTCGACCCCGGCACGATCGGGGCAATCGTAGATGCTCGAACGGTCAACGTCGCCACCCAAACGGCTCGCGGCGCCGATCTCAATATTGGCTACAAAATCGGCGCCGGGTCAAACTCTGGGCTGGTATTCCTGAACGGCACGTATCTCGATCTGGTTCAGCAAAACACCCCGCAATCACCGCAACAGACCCTGAGTGGCCTTGCCTTTTATCCGCCCAAATTTCGCATGCGCGGCGGGGCGACCTGGAAAGTAGACGCCTGGGCTCTCTCCGGCACCGTGAACCATGTCCCGCGGGAGACGAACAATCAGGTGAGTCCCAACCAGATTGTGGGTTCCTGGCTTACCTTCGATGCGTCGTTGCGATTCGTTCCAGCGCTGCCCGGAGCTCTCTCGGGATTTCAATTCAGCCTATCCGCCCTGAATATCTTCGACCGCAGTCCGCCGTTCGTACTGCTTCCGCCAACCGTGTCTCCGGGGATTAATTACGATGCAAGCAATACAAGTCCCATGGGGCGATTTCTCACCCTGCAGATTTCAAAGGAATGGTAGTCATGCGCGCTGTCTACCTTGTCGCAGTCTTTGCAGTTTTCGTGCATCGTGCGGCAACGGCCGCAATTTCTTCGACCATGATTGTCGAGGTACGCGATATTACGTCAGTTTCCGTGTCTCCGAACGCTGAACTCGCGGTTGTCGGCATTTGTCATTCGAACCCCCGCACCAATAGGCGAGAGCTGTCCTGGGTCATCGTCCCTATGCGTGAGGGCGGTCGGCCGCAAACCGTTCCGGGCGGGGAGGCAATCTACGACCCCAGTGGGCCGGGGGCGTTGTTGGCCCGGCAGGCTCTTTGGTCTCAGGACGGCAAGCGGTTCTTCTATCTTCGCAGGGACGGCGAGGAGGTACAGCTCTGGGAAACTCGTTCGGATGGCAGTGCCACTCGGCAAGTGACGCATTCAGCGTCTGATCTCATCGATCTTAAGAGGTCGTCGGACCCGGGCCAATTCATTGTGCAACTAGCCCCCGATAGGGCCGCCCTGCGGAAAGCGGAGGAGGATGAGGACCACAGCGGAATTCTCTACGACGATCACGTCATTGCCGGCTCTCCGCTCACCGGAACGCTGCCCTTCATTGATCGTTGGCGCACCCTAAGGGCGCACAATTCAACGGCGACGAACCTTGGAGAGTGGGTGCCGCCGGGTTGGACTGGAACGACCAGCGCCGTTTTTGACGTTGGTCTTCTAAAACTAAAACTGTCTGTAGAGACTATTCCGAAGGCATACGATGCGTCGGAAAGCGGCCTAAATCGGGTTGACGTAGTCGCGCTGGATCAAATGACAAAAGACCCGTACGACTACGGTGGAAAGTACACGCTCCAGTTGGAATCCAAGACCGGACGCACTGTCGTCCTACGATGCGAGATTGCGGAGTGTACTGCGAACCGAATCAATGTCATCGGTTGGTCGGCCGATGGCGCAGAGATTTACTACCTGGCAAATTCTCTCGGGGGGGCTCTTAGCAGTCGCCTCCCGGTAGCCGCGACAATCTATGCCTGGGACCCTCATAGTAACGTCGTTCGACTGATTCATGATGCAGGGCGAGAGGGGCTGTGGGGGAAACTGTACAATCTCCGTAACGACATGGATTTATCGTTTGAGCCCACTCCTGTCGCCGGCCACGAAATCGTAGCCGCGTTCACCGGCGCGGATCAACCACCTCGATTAGAGTCGATCAATCTCGACACTGGTGTTGTGCGCGTCCTCTTCGATCCTAATGCTGAATTGCGCTCCCTAACGAGGGGGCGTGCGGTCTGGCATACCTGGGAAACAATTATTGGATATTCGGGGCGTGGAATCATGGTCCTCCCGGACGACTATCGTCCGGGAGAAAAATATCCGGCCGTCATTACAACTTACTCCTGCGGAGACGGTCTGCTTCATGGCGGCGGTCGAGATGGCCCGCCGGAGTTCGTGCTCGCTCACCAGGGGTTTATCGCCGTCTGTGTCGATATACGCGTCCGCGAAATCATTGCGCGCGAGGCAGACCTTGGTCGAATATATCCCGTCATCTGCGGCATCGTATCCGGACTCATTGCCGATCTAACCAAAGCGGGAATGCTGGACCCTACACAAGTAGGTTTGACCGGTCAAAGCTTGGGAGCAGATGCCGGCACCTATTGCATCAGTCATTCGAACGACATTGCCGCCGCCGCGTTTCGGCATGGCAGTGCAATTGAGCGCGCAAGCCATGATCTATTCGAAACATCTGCGTGGATGCGCGGCCCGAATGGCTCTTATGCCCGGATGAATATGCCGGACCCTCGCAATGATCCCACCGGGCGTTGGGACGAGATGTCGGTGTCGCGCAGAGCCAAAGTAATCAATACGCCCACACTGATTCAAGAAGACGATATGGAGTATCTTGCGGCGCTCCCCCTTTGGAGCGCCATGCGCGAAGAGGGTAAGCCGATTGAAATGCATGTATTTCCGCGGGAGGCACATGGGCTTGTACAGCCGATTCATATGCTCGTGAATTATGAACGGCAGCTGGACTGGTTCAACTATTGGTTAAGGAATGAGGAAGACAAGGCGCTATCTAAAACGGATCAATATGCGCGATGGAATCGGCTGCGAGAATTGACGGCAAAATCGACGCCGCAGCATTGAAGCGCTTGCGCATGGAGCTGATCTCTCTAATCAAAATAGGCGCTATAGTTGCCGACAGATCTGCCGGTAGCGCTCACTGCCCAGCGAGCCGGGCTGGCGCCGACGGCCATGCTCTGAGCCACGCTTCAACATATAATTTCGCGAAGATATCGCCGACAATGACAGTGGACTTGGCGATTCGGGGCGACAACACAGTCTCAAGCTTCGTTTTATCGATGAGGCGGCGCTGCACCAGGATCCCTTCCAGGAGGAATTCCCTCAGAAATTCAGTATTCTTTTCGACTACCTCCCTTGCCCACAAGTCCGGACCTCCTTTCCCCTGCCCTCGCTGCAGTATCTGTGGCGGCAACATATCCGCAAATGCTGCGCGCGCCACAGCCCGATCTTGTGAGTACGTGCAATGCAAGTGTGTCGGTATTCGCAGCGCCAATTCGAGAAGCGGCTGACTGACGAGCGGCGATACTTGCGGTGGATCATAGGGCCGCGCAAAGGGCGAGTGATACGAAGCGGACGTTACGACAATGAGGCCAAACAGCAGCGAGTGTGAACCCGGTGCGATGCGCCGGGACTGCTTTAGCCACGGATGGAGAAAGCGATCTCCCATGGTGTTGTAGTGCTCCCCCGCGGCCGCCGATGCCAGCAGGGCCGCTCCGACGCGCTTTGTTCCGAGCACCCGCTGCATTTCCTTGAGTGCAGAGAAATCGGGGTCCGCGGCAACGCCAACAGCTTCATGTCGCGCCAGTGCCAGCGTTCGCCACACCGACTGCCTAGTCAGCAGCGCGTAGTCCAATGCAACACCCAGGAATCGGCGTCCCAAGCCATATTGCCGATAACATTCAACCAGCGCCCCCGCACTCGGATGACTACCGAAAATGTTGTCTCCCAGTTCCCCATCGAAAATTGCAGTGGCGTTCAACTCGCGGGCCAGCGCGATGTCTCGCGCTTCCGTGTCGGGTGCCGAGAAATTCAGCACCGGCTGCACAGTGTGGTTGCAGTCGTGAAAGCGATGAAAATCCAGCTCTTGATTTCTCTGACATTCTACCAGTGCGCAATTGACTGCACCGGCCATGTGTCGCGCGAAGGGGCGTTCGTCCCCAGATCCCTTTGAATAGTAGTTTACAGCGGTGATCGACGGTCTATGGGGCGCTCGATTGAGCGAGCTTAGGACAATCGATGAGTCTAGCCCCCCAGATAGCTTGACGAGAATCTTGTCGTGCCCCGAGGAAAGAGCACTTACGCAATAGTCGGTCGTGCGGCGAATAGCTTGAGCCGCTTCACAGAAGCTTCCGGGAGACCTTTCTTCGAGGAACGTTCGAGGGTCCCAATACGCGCGCCTCGTGCAGCCACCAGGGCCGCAGCTGACGCTCTCTCCGCACTCAATAGCGTGGATCTCGTTAATTGCGGTCTCATAAGACAGATGATCGCCGCCGACTATTTGAGCGGTGATGCTGTCCCAATTGATTGAGAGCGGCGCTAGTTTGAGATCGACGCAATCATCCAAATGCGAAAAGAAGGCGTTCGCCGTGCCGTTTTGGACGTGGAAGCATGCCAGAGGACTGACAGGGGCCCGCAGCACAAGGGTACTGGCATTTTCTGGGTAATGGAGGGCGGCTACGTAGTATCCCCAGTGGCTCGAGATCAGTGATCGGCCCTTTGAGCGAAGAATGTCGTCAGAGTCGCTGCGTGTCATCGATCGAATCGGGGTCGGCTGCCTCGAATAGCCAGGTCCACACGATGGATACAGAGTCCCTAGAATCACACCGCGGCCGTTGTCGATCGGAACCGCTGCGTCCGATGAAAATTCATGGTTGACGCAGGCAACGTACATGCCAGGGCGATCCAACTGGGATACCCAAGCCACCGGAGAGCTTTGTATGCGGCATCTCATGGCCTCCGCCACATCGCGGTTGGACGTGCTGTTGACGTTCCAGACCAGGATGATGTAGCGCAGCACGCCCGTATCTACCGGCCACCAACACTCAGGATGGGCTTGAAATCACAAGCATGTTCGGCCGTGTCATTCAGCACCGATTCCCGAATTTGAACCCATGCATGCGCGAGAAAGGGCTTGGTGGCGACTCCGATCACGAAGGTGCAGGGGGCCGACCCCTTGGTCAGATAGACGCTCAATACCAGGGAGTCGAAAAAGCAATGTCGGGAGGCCGTGTAACACCACGTTCGTATCCAAAGGAAGGAAGACAATTTTCTCGTGACGCTTTCCCGTGTGACCCAATGGTCGTGACAAATCGTGAATTGCTGGCGGCGAAGCCAATACAGAAGCGATGGAAGATGCTTTCGCCTAAGGCTCCATGCCACTATTAGGAGTGCGGTGAGAAAGTGCACAAGATGAGAGAGAGAAATCCCCCTCCACGACTGCGCGGACGTCGCGCCCGCCAATGCCATTGTAGGAGTCGCCGCCGGAGATGGGTTCTTGGCCGTGGGCGACGTCGTCAGAATACCGCGGGTGAAAAGCTCAATAATCAAACTCTCGCATGCTGAGATATCGTAGTGCCCCGGTTCTGGATCGCCGCGTCCCGAATCTGGCCAATTCGCAATGCGGGTTCGAAGACCGTATAGATGTTGCGCATCGATACCCAGGTAAGTGTCGTTGCGCAGATCCATGATGATTGCGCCGTCGTCGAGCTCGCAACAGTAGGCATGGCAGGCAAGAAAGCACACCGATTCAGCGGTGGACTTCGCCACCGGTTTAAAAGCCGCTTGGCCGCCTTGGCTCGGTACCGCGCCGATCTGCATAGAATGTCGTCCCAAAGCCGGTTCGCGGCCGCAGCCGCAAACCGGCGACCACTTAACGACCAACACTCTCAGTCAAAGGGATATTTGTAATGCACTTGATCAAGACCCCCGACAAAGTGAGTAGCCTGAGTCTCTTCCGTCACCTTTCCGAGTTCGACGATCATTTGAATACTCCTTCTGAATTGGATCGACCTGTTTGCTTGCTACCCGCGGTAGCGTCCTCAATGTGCGCGGAGAACTTGGGTGCGTCAATCGTCCGTACGTGGCCACAACATGCGAATCCGGTGTCCGAGAGATCGCCAAGGAAACCTGACGTGGGTCGGCAAAGGCAGAGGGAACTGTGTGCGGGCATCGCAGAAGTCGTTGAAAATTCCGTCGGATACAACGCTCTACATGCTGCCGTGATCACGCCCCAGCGTCACCCTCGTGGCAGGCTCGTCATTTCAAGACGCCGTACCGGCGCCCACCCCTTAGGCACGACTAACAGTACCAGTCGGAGTGCCAGGCTTAAAATCTGCGACGGCCTGGGGAGCACATTGGGTGCCAGCCTTAAAGTCCTTAGACGTCACCGAAGGTGGTATCGCTGATATTGATCTTGTTCACGGGTATCGGCTTCGAGACCGGGTAAGCCATTGAGGCCGAACAAATCGGGCGTGGCACCGCGATGATTCCGGATCGCCTGGCCCAAGGCCGCGCCCGTAATGGAAAACCAGCACCCCATTTGGGTCAGCGTCGCGGCTCCCATCCGCTGGCCATACCAGGCGACCAGGGCTCTTCCGAGCACACCGATATGGGTCGCCGACACGATGTCGGCGGGCGACCTATTTAAGAAGCGGGCCACTGCGTCCACCAGCTGCTCTCGGGTCGGCGGCTTGTGCGAGGTTGCAGCCAGGTACCGCGCCCGCTGCACAAAGACTTTGTCGCCGACAATGCGAGAATCGAGCGGTGAGCCATTCGAGAGCAAATTTTCCACAAAGTGGGTTTCCTCCTGATCCATGAATTCTCGATAGCCTCTTTGGCCGAATAGACCTCGATGTTCCAGCGCGCTTTTCACTTCGGCCATGCTCACCTCCAGAGACACGGCTTCCCCGCTGTACGCCCGCTCCGAGCTGAATGGGTAGTCCACCCGACGCCGGCAAAGGCCGTTCACTATGGGGCTGCGATGCGCACGCCGCACTGCATGAGGCAAGTACTGGGGCGCTACGACCTTCGAGTCGTATCGAGCGCAAAACACACTCCGCCCGCCCGCAAACCCAGCGCTGTGCAGGTATCGCGAGTAGCCACCGCACAGCCGCTGCATGAATACTCGAAGTGGTGTGCCTGCCGTTCGCAGTACGATAGTCCCCGAATTGGGCTGCAAGCAGTATGCATGCAGCACGGCGCCGCATTCCTCGCAGCTTGCGGCAAGCAGGAGCTCGAAACTCAGTGCCCGAGGGGCACCCTCACGAGAGGTGACGGGGAATTGCCTAACGCTGCCGGCGTCTAGAAAGATGTCCGCGTCAATTCGTCCGCGCAAACTGACGCAGTGGATGGCGTCCTTGAAATCCAGCCGTTCGTGACGCGGCATTCTCTTATCCTATGTTGATCCATAACGCGACAAACAAATTTATGCGATGTCGCTGGTAATGCAATGGCCGGTGCGTGAGTCTTTTTACGATGAGTGTCTATCAAAAAGTCACTCAGGAGGCAGCCATCCCGGCGCTAGGTCCAATTGATTGATCGCGGGAATTTTGAATTATTGCGTGTGAGGCCGCCTTTAATGATCGGCCGCGCAGCTGTTCGGTTATATTACGCAAACGCGTTGCGTGTGACGCCACTTGTTCGGTTTAGCCCACATGGTGACCCTAGGGAATGGGGTGTATATGTCAAAGTACCGATTGCCAGTACTCAACTGGCTTAGAGGGTTCGAAGCCGCGGCGCGGCATCGGAGCATATTAAAGGCTTGCGAAGAACTGCATGTCACTCACGCAGCGGTGAGCCGGCATATACAAAAATTAGAGGAGCAATTGGGGCAGGCGTTATTTGAGCGGCATCACAATAAAATAGTCTTGACCGAAGCGGGCGAGGTATTGTTCGGTGCGGTCACCATGGGATTTTCCCACATTCAGCGCGCAGTCACGCAATTGACAGGGCATCAGAAGGCGGACAGGCTGGTCATTTCCGTCGACCCGGATTTCGCCGGGCTGTGGCTCGTGCCGAGGCTGGCGGACTTTTATGCCATCGTCCCTGACACCGTGGTGGAAATCGTTGCCGAGAAAGGCGCCGATTCATCACGAAATTCACAAATGGATTGCGCCATCCAGTACTCCGATGCCAATTCACCCTTGGAAAACGGTGAGCTGCTATTTCGATCACGACTTTTTCCAGTGCATGCTCCAAGCCTCCTACAACCCCCACCGCTGCGTTCGCCGGAGGACCTTCGTCACCATGTGTTACTGCATGATCGATGCTTCGACGAGTGGCAGGAATATCTCCAATGTTGCTCAGCGACGATCGCCTTCAACGTTAGGTCCGGCCTGATCTTCAGCGAAACAGCGCATTGTTTGGAGGCCGCCGCCCGCGGGCAAGGGGTCGCCATCGGTGATGACTTTCTGGCTGGCCTCCACCTATCGGAGGGCCGTCTTGTAAGGCCTTTCGATTCCGCCATCCTTTCCAAGAACGCCTACTACTTCGTTGTTCCTCAGGGAGGCACTGGGCAACCGGCTGTCCAAGCGTTTAGGCAGTGGCTTTTTCGGAGCATCAATCCCCACCGTACGGATCAAGGCAATGGTCGCAATGGCGACGAATAGCTAAAAGCGCTCAATTGGAGTCGGCGCTTGAGTGACTACAGGTCACGCCAAATGCGACAAAATGTCGCTTGAGACAGCAGTATCTGTTCGGCATTCTCCGTCCCAGCACTTCGTGCTCAGCCCCCCAGTCAACATGTCCATTGATTGGTGCGCTCTACCGCAACGGAAGCAGAGGAGACGCCAGATGGATACGGGCCAGGCGATGATCGCAAAGATCGCTGTTCAAGAGCATGTATCGCAGGGATGCGAGGATAGTTACGAATACTGCACTCGTCATTCGGCGCTTGCCGCAATTCGGCTTTTCAATTTGCATTTTTCGTCCCGTGCGCTGACGAGTTCGGAGCTTAGGCTGTTTCTTGCCAGCATGGCGACATTCAATCGACACACGATTGGAGGAATTGCGATCCTGGCGGGAAGAATATCAGATGAGGTTCTTCCTCTTTTACCCAAGACCGGTCATGAGATCGGAGCCTATGTATTGGATGCGGCGGTCGACGAATATGGTTTGCGGGAATCCATTACCCATGTGGAGCTGGGTCGCAATTTTGCGGAGTACCTGGGGATCTCGTCGGAAGAAGTCGAAGCGCGCAGTAACGCATGTTCGGCGGCAATTGAACTGGGCGATGCGCTATTTTCTTGGTACCGGGAAAAGCCGGTGGCTTTTGCCCTTGGAGTGCACACCGCTTCGGAGGTCACCAGCATTGACGAATTCGTTCCCTGGCACGACATCTTTCTAAAATTCCCACAGTATCGCTTCTCGCGTGAGTCGCCGGAGTTTGAATACATGCGGACGCACTACATTCATGAGCCCAGCCACGTTAACAATGCGAGGCTGTGCATAGCACGATACCTCGATGTGCACCCGGAAAATGGCCGGCTCTTGCGGGAAGGCATGCATGCCTATCTAGGCGCCTATCAATCCATGTTTCAGCAATTGGACGCTCGGATCTTTGGTTCGATATGACCACTCAGCTGCGGCACTCATCGAAAAAGGCGGATTGCCGAATACGGTATCTTGAGAAGTCGAACGAAGACCCGCTGTCGCACGACGCGCCGAATGTAATTTCCAATCTCACTCGATCGCCGAAGAGAATATCGTCGCTGTATGTTTACGACAAAAGAGGCACGCAGCTATTCGAGCAGCAGTGCGTTACTCCGGAATATTACCTGCGGCGCGTTGAATCTGAACTGCTCCACTTTTACGCAGCCGACATTGTTGGGCTATGCGGGTTTCTTCCGATTGTCGAACTGGGTGCGGGAACGGCGGAGAAGACTCGGACCTTGCTGGCGCAATACTCAAAGCATAGAAAGCGCTGCGACTACTTCCCGATCGATGTCGATACCGGAACTCTTTCCGACTCCGCGCGCAAGTTAGTTTCGGCGTTTCCGCTTCTGTTTGTTCATTGCCTGGGCACCACCTATCTGAAGGGGCTGCGGGCGCTACCGCCCTGCCCTCAACCCAGGCTGTTCATGTTCCTAGGTAGTTCCCTGGGAAATATGGAATGGCAGGAAATCGAGAACCTGCTATCGCAACTGTTCGACAGCGGCGTGCGGGAAGACTATTTGTTGCTCGGTGTCGATTTGGATAAAGATCCCGCCATCATTGATCGGGCATACAACGATGCCGCTGGATACGGCGCGCGTTCGACGCTCAACATGCTCGATCATCTTAATCATCGCTACGGGGGCGATTTCGTCACGGAGAATTTTCGGTACCGGTCGCAGTACAATTCACGCGCAAAAAAGAACGAAGTCCGTATCGAGAGTCTGGTCGACCAGACGGTCACGTTCTCCTCTTTGGGTGTGGGGGTATCATTTCAGGCGACAGAACTGATTGACGCGGAAGTCATGTGGAAGTTCGATCCGGACGAACTCGGCGCCATGCTGGACCGCGCAGGATTTTCGACGGTGCGTCGATGGATTCAGCCTGCCTACCGGTATGGTCTGTTCCTGCTGCGACATCAGTAACTGTTGTCGTGCTCATTTGAAAAAGCCTCGCAAACGCTAAAGAACGTGCGACACATTCATGTGCATGCGGTCGAGGATGGCGTAGGCTCCCTCTGCGAACGGCAAGCCAGGGCTCTCTTTAACTTTATTCCGCAGCAATCGTTGCTGAAGAGTCAGGGAATCCAAGCCGTTGATCGACTGTTTCACCAATTCGCGTGCTAGCTGAGCCACGTCGGGGTAGTAAGGCCGGTTGTCGGAATCGCTGTCGTATTCCATGGAGATCGCCAGGCAGCCGAGCACCGACTCGGCCCTGGACAGGTTGCCGCGCTCGATCTCGATGGCTTCATGCAAACCCTCGGGCACGGGCACTCCGTAGACCTGCTCCGGTGAAGGAGTTTTTGCCCTTCGCAAATTTCGACCGCGTCGAGCCTGGGGTGCAAATTGTCTCGTAGCCATGGTCACACCTCGTTTTAAGCCGGTACCCAGTGATCGCCACTATAGGCCATACAGTATTATAGCTGTATATATAGCCAGCTTCATCTATTCATGGGATTTTTGTAGCCCTGGGCTCGGCCGGCGGAAATGGCCTAAGAGTCTGAAACTCCTGAGGTATCTGTGCTCTAACCCGTGCCGACCTGCACGCGATTTCTGCCCAGCGCTTTAGCCCGATAGAGTGCCGCGTCGGCATCGGCCAGCAGGCGGTCGGCGACGGCCTTCAAATCCGTTTCATGGCGTCCCGGGGCAACGGCGGCGACACCGATGGACACCGTCAGAGTGCGTTGTATCTGCGCCGTGAGGGTAAATGGCTCCACTGCAATGACTTCGCGAATGCGTTCGGCCAGCTTCGCGGCTTCGGAGGCAGTTGCCTCCGGTAACAGAATGGCCAATTCGTCGCCGCCAAAGCGCGCGGCCGTGTCCATGCTGCGAATTTGAGATTCGACTCGATGCGCAACTTCTTTGAGTGCATTGTCGCCTGCCAGGTGCCCGTAGCCGTCGTTGATGTTCTTGAAGCGATCGATGTCGAGCATCAGGCAGGCCATGGTTCCGGCATGTCTTTGCGCACGCGCCAATTCTTCCTTTAATCGTTGCTGCAAATAGCGTCGATTGTGCCAACCCGTCAGGAAATCGGTGATGCCGGCGCGCAGCAGGCGTGCGCGATTGACGGCATTCTCGATGCACACGGCGGCCACCGCGCCGAGGTGCGAGAGAAAATCCGTTCCGTGGTGACGCGTGAAGCGCGTCGGATCCCGGCTGCCGAAACACAAGGCGCCGGTTGCGCGGTCCTTGCGCGGCAGCGGCACGAGGGCAGCGCTCTTGAGATTCGACGCGCCCGGAAACAGGAGGTGGTGATCGGCTCCAACGAAGGGACCGAGCCAGGGCTTATGCAGAGCGGCCAATTGCGGCGCCAGACCGACCAAGGAATCGACGAAGAAGATCTGCTTGAATTCCTCCGGTCGATCGCCGCCGGCCAGCAACAAATGCCGAACCTCGTGCTGGGGATCGAGCAGTACGACGCTGACGGCGTCGAGCGAATAGGACTCGCGCAGGCCATCGACCATGGCGTGCAGCAGCTGCGCCAAGCTGTCGGCGCGCAGCAGCGTCAACTCGCGCGCCTGCGTGCGCTTCATGATGGTCTCGTTATTGGAGGCCTCCGCAGTCAATTCCTTGAGGCGCTTCCTGAGGTCCTCGTTCTCTCGAATCACGTCTTCCATGTCAGATGTCCCCATTCGCAATCAGCCGGCGCGGGCCGCCGCCCGCACATCCAAGTACGCTCGGCCGCGATTCATGATGGCGCTGAATTCAGCGCCATTCCTCGTCTTGACAGTTGCGATCAGACGCGCCACCGCCTGTTGTAGCGCGAGCAAGGACTCGCCGCCGTATTCGTTCAAGCTCTGGATTTCGTAATACAGCTCCGGGCTTTCGGCGGCGACGCGGCTCGCCACTTCTAATTGCGAGTCGAAGGTAGTGCTCGACATTTTCGCCAATCGCGG
This sequence comes from Gammaproteobacteria bacterium, assembly GCA_025357835.1. Lineage (GTDB taxonomy): Bacteria > Pseudomonadota > Gammaproteobacteria > Steroidobacterales > Steroidobacteraceae > Bog-1198. Next base: position 126,815 of record JANYLM010000049.1, on the reverse strand, counting down.
CGCCGCCTCACCACTGTCGGCCAGCGCGGTGAAGAAGGCGATATTGAGCGCGTGCGACAACCCCAGCACATAGGCAATCAGGCGATCGTGTTCGTCCAGGCCCATGACCACGCGTTCCGCCATGGTCGGAGCAAACAGTTCCTGCGCCTCCCGCAGCGCGCCGGGGTGCCCTAAGTCGATGAAGATCACATGCCGGCCCGACAGCAATTCCGTGTCCGGACCGAACATGGGATGCAGCGAAGTCACACGGCAGCCGGCCTTGACCAGTGCGTCAAGGCCGGCTCGCAGCGGTGTTTTCAGCGAGCCTAAGTCAAAAATCAGGCCGCGCGGCGCGCGACCCGCCAGAAACTCCAGAAGTGGCGCGGTCGCACTCAGAGGAGTGGCCAATACGATCAAATCGTAGTCCAGGGGATCGTCTTGCCAGTCGGCAACCGTATCGAATCCCGGCAGCCCACCTTGTGGGTCGGCAATAGCGACGCGGAAGCCCTGCGATGCGAGAAATTCCGCAAACCACGCGCCCATCTTGCCCCGGCCGCCTATGACCAGGGCACGTTTGCCGCTGCCATGCGCCTGAGCAGCTACCCGCGCCTGCTCCTGGGTTGCCAATGAGGATTGTATGAGTTGCCGCAACAAGGATTCGGCCAGGTCCGGCGGCACGCCCAGCTTCGACGCGGTGTTACGGCCCCGCAATATCACTTCACGCTCGCGCCCGAAGTCGCGGGTCGCGCGACCGGTGGCGCGTTTGACGGCCGCCACCTGCTCGCTCAACTCCTGACGGCGCGCCACCAGTTCCAGTAGCTGTCCGTCCAAATCAGTCAGCGCGGTTCGCAATTCATCGAGATTCATGTCGAAAAAACACTCCCATTTTTGCCGCTCCCGTTTTACTGGCGGTCGGCGGCTACCGCAAGCGCAGCGGCACGGCTACCATATCCACATGAGCAGCAGCATAAAGACTTATTGGACGGAAACCCTACCTGATCCACTGCCGTCGAATCCCCTATTCGTCGCCGCACAATGGCTGGCCCAGGCTCAGGCTGATGCCGCCCAACCCAATCCCAACTCCATGGTATTGGCGACCGTTGACGCTCGCGGCCATCCGTCGGCCCGGGTCGTGCTCTGCAAAGACATCGACGCCAAGCTTGGCCATATTCTTTTCTATACCAACTATCGCTCGCGCAAGGGTCGGGAGCTCGAGTCCAACCGCAGGGCCGCGGTAGTATTTCACTGGGATCACCGTCACCGCCAGGTGCGCGTCGAGGGAACGGTGGATTCGCTATCCGATGCCGAGAACGATGCCTATTTCCTAACCCGTCCCTGGCAAAGCCGCCTGGGCGCCTGGGCCAGCGAACAGAGCCAGCCCGTGGAATCGCGCGAGGCGCTGAAACGCAGCGTAACAGCGGCGGCGCGCCGATTTGGGATTCCCTACGAAGGCCCCGGCACCGCGGAACCCGAGGATGTCGCGGTGGATGTGCCGCGGCCGGCCAATTGGGGCGGATTTCGGCTATGTGCCGACGCGGTGGAGCTGTGGGTGGAAGGCGAGTTCCGCATTCACGACCGCGCACGCTGGACGAGATCTTTGCCCGATCGGCATGGCGGCGGCTCAGATGCTCCTTGGTCGGTCACGCGTTTGCAGCCCTGAGCTTTCTCGAGGATCACCTGATGACGTCGATGTCACGGAAGGTCATCACCGCCGAGTCCAGGAAGGCTCGAACCTTGGGCGCCGTGTAGCCACGACTTACAGTCACCAGTTGCACCGGCAAGGGATCCGGTTCGAAGTCCCGCAGCAACCGTACCAGGGTTCCGGAGGCCAATTCCTCGGTTACCTGGTAGGAGAGTGGGCGCGCAATGCCGCGGCCGGACTGCGCCGCCTGCAGCTGGGTCTCTACGTCATCGACGAGAAGACGCGGGGAAAGCCGCACGACGGCGCCGCGCTGCGCTGGGCCGAAGCGCCATTCACGCGCGGGTGTGCGTGCCATGCCGAATATGGTGTCGTGCGTTGCCAGATCCGATGGAGTTTGCGGCACACCCCGTCGCGCGAGATACCCGGGGCTGGCCACGACGACTCGACGCACGCTTCCAACCTGCCGTGATACCAAGCTTGAGTCCGCGAGAGGACCGATGCGCACGGCGAGATCGAGGCCCTCCTCGATGAGGTCGACATTGCGGTCATTGAGCGACAGCTCAACTCGAACCTCAGGATATTCGTTGAGGAATGCCGACACCAGGGGTGCTACATGGCGACGGCCAAACTGCACCGGCGCCGTGATGCGTAACACCCCGCGAACCGGCGCCTGCGACGCGCCGAGCAAGGTCTCTTCGTAGTCCACAATCAAGGCCCGCGCCCTTTGGGCAAGTGCGCTACCAGCTTCGGTGGGGGCCAGCCGCCGCGTCGTCCGTTCAACCAGACGCAGGCCGATGCGATCTTCCAAGGCGTTCAGCGCGCGGGTGACGGCGGGAGGCGACCGCCGTAGTCGCCGGGCGGCGCTGACCAGGCTGCCCGCCTCAATGATGGCGACAAATACAGCCAACTCATCTAGTCGGTCCATTGATTATTCCCATTTATGGAATTCTTACTTTTTAAAATGACATATTAATGTCATAAAACGCAATAGTAAACTAGGCCCACCCCATCATTCGGGCAACTGCACAGGAAACCGCTATGTCTACCGAAATCATTCTTCATGGGACGGAGTTGTCAGGGCATACCCACCGCGTCGAACTGCTATTGCGGATGCTTGGCCTGCGCTATCGCTTCACACCGTCCCCGGCCACGGTCCGCGGCACGCCGGAATTCCACAAATTGAACCCACTGCGCCAGATACCCGTGGTGCAGGATGGCGACCTGACGCTCACCGACAGCAATGCCATTCTCGTGTACCTCGCCAAACGCTATGCGCCAGGAAGCGCATGGTTGCCGGAAGAGCCGGTCGCCGCCGCGCGAGTCCAGCGCTGGCTTTCAATCGCGGCGGGCGAAGTAATGTACGGTCCGGCGCTGGCGCGCATGGTGACCTTGTGGAATTTTCCGGGCGAGCTGGCGCGCGCGAAACAAATTGCCGGCGTGCTGCTGCACTTTATGAACGAGCATCTGAAGACCCGCAGTTTTCTCGCGGCGGAACACGCCAGCATCGCCGACCTCGCCTGCTATTCGTATGTCGCGCATGCACCCGAAGGCGGCATTGTGATTGACGAGCACGTGTCGGTGATTGCGTGGCTGCGCCGTGTCGAAGGTTTGCCGCATTTCAAGCCCATTCCCGCCTCGCCGCTACCCGCGCAGACCTGAAGCGGCCATGAATGAATCACGCTTCAATCCCGATGAGTTAGCCGCGCAGACCATGGCGGGCGGCGGACCCCGCGGTGGTGGTGGCATCCGGGATTTCATGCCCGACCAGCATCGGCAATTCTTCGCCCAGCTATCCTATATATTCATCGGCGCCGTCGACGCGGCCGGTTGGCCGCTCGCGACTCTGCTGTGGGGCCCGCCAGGATTCGTGCAATCCACGGGGCCCGTGACTCTGCATATCGCAGCGCTCCCGGATTCCGGCGATCCCGCGGCGCAGGCACTCGCGCCGGATCGCGAAATCGGCATTCTAGGCATCGATTTTTCGACGCGCCGGCGCAACCGCGCCAATGGCCACATCACCAGCCGGGCAGCAGGCGGCATCGATGTTGCCGTCAGCCAGAGCTTCGGAAATTGTCCGCAATATATCCAGCGGCGCGTCATCGCATCTCCGCAGCTCGATGTGGCCGTACCCGAATCAAGCCCGGTCGAACCCTTCATGCACTTGGATGAGGCGGCGCAGGCCACGATCCGGCGGGCCGATACTTTCTTCGTTGCCAGCCGCTCCCGCGCCGGCAAGGGCGCAGCCTACGGTGCGGATATCTCGCATCGCGGCGGTCGGCCGGGTTTCGTGCGCGTCGACGGCGACGAATTGACGATTCCCGATTTTCGCGGCAATCAGTATTTCAACACTCTGGGCAATTTGAGCGCTGAACCACGCGCCTCGCTGCTGTTCGTCGATTTCGAGACGGGAGACCTATTGCAACTTCAGGGCAGGGCGCAGGTGGACTGGAATGCAGCTGCGTCTGAACAGGTCGCCGGCGCCGAGCGGCTATGGCGCTTCCGCGCTGTTCGCGGCTGGCGGCGCAAAGCTGCCTCGCCGCTGCGGTGGGACTTCATTGATTACTCGCCCCCTACGGTGCATACAGGGGTGTGGCGGGTAGGTGAGTTACTACGCAACTAACGCCGAGCCAGCTGATCGTGCCCCCGAAGACCGCCGAACGCACGGTTCGGGCGTTGCGGACCGGAGGCGTCAAAGTTCAGAAATGCAAATAGCATTTTGCCCGGCGGGCGTAGAATATCAGTCATCCAGAATGCTCAGCGTGGACGCCGAGCGTTTATATAAAGACATCATGACCCGTCACATTGGAATTGTTGGCTGCTCCGCCGAAGGCGCAGCGCTTTGTTATCGGACCATCTGCGCGGAAGGTGCAGCGCTTCTTGGCGCGCACGCTCATCCCCAGGTCTCGATGCACACGCCGTCACTTGCCGAGTATACGGCGCGCATCGATCTAAATGATTGGCAGGCCGTGGGCGAACTCATGCTCGTATCCGCAAACAAGCTAGCGGCAATCGGCGCCGACTTCCTGATCTGCCCGGACAATACCATCCACAAAGCGCTTGCCTTTATTGTGACCCGGTCCCCGCTGCCTTGGCTCCATATCGCCGAGGTCGTCGCGGCACACGCTGTCGAGCGTGACTTTCGGTGCCTAGGCTTGATCGGAACGCGGTGGCTCGTCGAGAGCGAGGTCTATCCAGAGAAACTCACCGCATTGGGACTGAAGTACTTACGACCTAGTACCGCCGAGCGCGATGAGGTCCATCGCATCATCATGGACGAGTTGGTGTATGGGGTCTTCAAGCCCGAAGCAGTCGCTTATCATCAGCGAGTCATTGGACGCATGAAAGAGGACGGCTGCGACGCCGTCGTACTCGGCTGCACCGAGATCCCGTTGATTATGAATGATGCGAATTCTCCGCTGCCGACGCTGGATTCCACCCGCTTGCTGGCGCGGGCAGCGTTGCGACGAGCGGTACAGGGCTCTGCTCCGTCAACATAAGCAAACCTGTGCAGTCTTACCGATAGCGCGCCATGAGCTTGTCGAGCGCAGCGCTGCCCGGGGACAGCTTTTCGTATGGAATGCCATTAAGCGGGGCTTGAGCGGTGCGGTTCAAATTGTGAAACTCGGTCGAGTCCGTTTCGTCGATGTGGATGAGCCCAGTCACGTATTCGTTTTTCTTGAGCTTGGTTTCGATGTAGCTGTATGCGGCGGACCGATCGGTGGGATCGTAGGTCGGGTCCAGCTTTCGCAGAATGACCCGGCTGCCGTCGTGCAAGCTCACCGGAATCGACTCGCCGGCAGCGTAGTCCACTGCAATCTCCTCTGCCCGCGGCACGAAATCCGCCTCCACCGCCGGGTGGTAGTGTTCGCGCGTGAAGGTGTAACTCTTGGTCGAGCCCTCATGATCGTTGAAAGTCACACAGGGCGACAGCACATCGATCAAGGCGAAGCCGTTGTGGCGCAGCCCAGCCTGAATGAGCGGCACGAGCTGCGCCTTGTCGCCGGAGAAGCTGCGCGCAACGAAGGTCGCACCCAAGGTCAGCGCCAGCAATACCGGGTCGATGGGCGGCGAGGAATTGACGTCACCGCGCTTCGCCTTGGTGCCGATATCGGCGGAGGCCGAGAACTGGCCCTTGGTCAAACCGTAAACGCCGTTGTTTTCGATCAAGTACAGCATATTCACGTTGCGGCGGATGGCATGCACTAATTGCCCAATGCCGATTGACAGCGAATCCCCGTCCCCCGACACACCCACATAGGTCAGCCGCCGATTGGCGGCATTCGCCCCGCTGGCGATGGAGGGCATGCGGCCATGCACCGAATTGAATCCATGCGAACCGCTCACGAAGTACGCGGTGGTCTTCGATGAACAGCCGATTCCGGAGAGCTTGACCAGTTGTTCTGGGCGCATTGAAAGCCCCCAGCATGCTTCGATGATGGCCGCCGTCACCGAATCGTGGCCGCAACCAGCGCACAGGGTGGACATGCTGCCCTCGTATTGGCGCCGGGTCATGCCCAGCGTATTGGTGGGCAGCGAGGGATGCGCGACTTTGGGTTTGTTGATGTATGACATATTGGACTCTTTATACTTTTCGGGGAACCGCAGTCAGCCGCGGCGCCTCGGCGAGCTTCGCTCGAATGCCATTGACGATGGGGTCGGCGGACATCGGGAATCCACTGTAGCTCAAGATGGAATGGAGCTTCGACTTCTCCACCGCAGTCTCGAGCGTCAAGAGGGATTTCAATTGCGCGTCGCGGTTCTGCTCGACGACGAAAATGGTCGAATGCGATTTCAAGAAGGTCTCGACGTCGCCGTTGAACGGAAAGGCCTTGACCCGAAGGTAATCCGCGTCGATTTTCTGCCGACCGAGGATGTCGAGCGCCTCGCGAATCGCGCCGTCGCAACTGCCGAGGCTCACTATTCCCACGTCGCTGCCGCCTTTGCCCACCAGCACGGGTTTGGGCAGGTATTTCGGTGCGTTGGCGAATTTACGCTTCAGCCTATCAAGCACGAATTGATATTCGGCCGAATCCTCGGTGTATGCGCCATATTGGTTGTGGCCCGAGCCGCGCGTGAAGTAGGCGCCCTTGGAGCTGGTCCCCGGCAGGGTTCGATAAGTAATGGCGTCGTCATCGCGATCCACGTAGCGATAGAACTTCTCCAGGCCGGCGAGTTCCTCCTGCGACAGGATCTTGCCTCGATCCGGACGATAAGCGTCGTCCCATTTCAGGTCCGGGCACATCCAATCGTTCATGCCAATATCTAGGTCGGAGAGCACGAACACCGGGGTCTGCAGGCGTTCCGCGACGTCGAAAGCCTGCACCGCCATGTAGAAGCATTCTTCCGGATTCGCCGGAAACAGCAGCACATGCCGCGTATCGCCATGCGAGGCGTAGGCGCAGAGCATGATGTCCGACTGCTGAGTGCGCGTCGGCATGCCGGTGGACGGTCCGACCCGCTGTACATCGAAAATCACACAGGGCACCTCGGCGTAATAGCCCAACCCGACGAATTCGTTCATCAGGGAAACGCCGGGGCCGCTGGTCGGTGTAAACGCGCGCGCGCCGTTCCATGATGCACCCAGCACCATGCCCACCGCGGCAAGTTCATCCTCGGCTTGCAGAACGGCAAAGTTGCGCTCGCCGGTCTGCGGATCGACGCGGTAGCGTTCGCAAAAGCCCTTGAATGCATCCATCAGCGAAGTCGAGGGAGTGATGGGATACCAGGCACCGACCGTTGCGCCCGCGTACACGCAGCCCAAACCGGCGGCGGTATTACCGTCGATCATGATGTGACCGCGGGTTTTATCCATGTGCTCGACCCGCAGCGGCAGCGGAGAGGTCAAATTCGTTTTGACGTAGTCGTAGCCTAAGCGCAAGGCCTTGGTGTTCGAATCGAGTAATTTCGGTTTCTTGCCGTAGCTCTCCGTCAAGAGCCCGCTGATCACTTCGAGATCGACGTCGATCAAGGCGGCGAGCACACCGGCGTAGGCGATGTTCTTCAGCAGTATCCGATTGCGCACACCGTCGAAATTCTCGTTGACCAGCTTGGCGAGCGGCACCCCGATCACTGTGATATCGCCGCGCTGCAGGACCGAACTGCGCGGCCAAGTCGAGTCGTATATCAAGTAGCCGCCGGAACTGAGCTCGCGCACATCTCGCGAATAAGTCTCCGCATTCATCGCCACCATGATGTCGACCAGGGCCGCGCGGGCGGCATAGGCGTCGCGCGTCACGCGGATTTCGTACCAAGTGGGCAGCCCCTGGATATTCGAGGGGAAATAGTTCTTTCCTGTTACCGGCACACCCATGCGGAAAATCGCTTTCATGACCAGCGAATTGGCGCTGGCCGAGCCCGTGCCGTTCACATTGGCGAACTTCACCACGAAGTCGTTGACACGATTGGCAATCACGCCGGGCATGCTGAAACCTCCTCATCGATGGCGTGCGGAATATGGATGGTCGACTTCTGCATGTCCCAGGCCGCGGTCGGACAGCGTTCCGCGCACAGGCCGCAATGCACGCAGACATCCTCGTCCTTGACCATGACCCGCGCCGTTTGCGGCAGCGGCGCCGACACATACAGGGCCTGCGAACGATTGGTGGCCGGCGCGGTTAGCTTGGAGCGCAGCTCAGTCTCGCTACCGTTATGCGTGATGGTGAGGCAGTCGACCGGGCAGATGTCGATGCAGGCATCGCACTCGATGCACAGCTTTGCCGCGAACACCGTCTGCACATCGCAGTTCAGGCAGCGCTGCACCTCGAGAGCCGCCTCTTCGGCGGTAAATCCCAGTTCCACTTCGATATTGATCTTCTTGAAGCGCTCGACCAGCCCCACGTGCGGCACCAGACGCCGCTCCACGCCGTTGTACTCGTTCTTGTACGCCCATTCGTGCATGCCCATCTTGCGGCTGGACAGGGTGACGCCGCGCGGCATGCGCTCCTGCACGGCCTCATCGTGGCAAAATTTGTGAATCGAAATAGCAGCCTGATGACCATGTTCGACGGACCAGATGATGTTCTTAGGTCCGAATGCCGCGTCGCCGCCGAAAAACACCTGGGGAAGCGTGGACTGAAAGGTGGCCTTGTCCACCTTGGGCACATTCCATTTGTCGAGGTCGAGGCCGATACCCTGCTCGATCCACGGAAAGGCATTTTCCTGGCCGATGGCGAGAATCACGTCGTCGCAGGGGAAAAAGACATCGCCCAGGCTGCGCGTCGCAGTGATATCGCCGTTTTCGATGTCGTACTGCAGTTTCTCGAACATCATGCCCTTGAGCTGCCCCCCTTCAGTAACGAAGGATTTGGGCGCATGATTGACGACGATGGCGACATTTTCATGCTCGGCATCTTCGAGTTCCCAATCTGAAGCCTTGAAGAACTGGCGCGGCTTGCGCGCCATGACTTTCACGTCCTTCGCACCCAGGCGCAGCGAGCTGCGGCAGCAGTCCATGGCCGTATTGCCGACGCCGATGATCAACACTCGCTCGCCCACGCGTTCGACATGGCCGAAGGCAATCGACTCCAGCCACGTGATGCCGATATGTACACGCTCCGTGTCGTGGCGGCCCGGCAGTTCGAGTTCCTTGCCCTTGGGGGCCCCCGATCCCACGAACACCGCGTCGAATTCTTCGGATTCGAGCAGCCGGCGCATGCTATTAACCGGAGAATTCAGCCGCAGGTCCGCCCCCATGTTCACGATGTAGCCGATCTCCTCGTCCAGAACATTGGCAGGGAGGCGGAAGGCCGGAATATTCGTGCGCATCAAGCCGCCGGGCACGGCGTACTGCTCGAATATGGTGACTTCGTACCCCATGGGCAGCAGGTCGTTAGCGACGGTGAGCGACGCGGGTCCCGCGCCGATGCAGGCGATGCGCTTGCCGTTTTTCTCGCGGGGCGCCTTGGGCAGCAGCCCCGTGATGTCGTCACGATGATCGGATGCGACGCGTTTTAGCCTGCAAATCGCAACCGGCTTTTCCTCGATTCGACCACGGCGGCAGGCGGGTTCGCAGGGTCGATCGCAGACTCGGCCCAGAATTCCCGGGAAAACATTGGACTCTCGATTCACCATGTACGCGGCGGTGAACTCGCCCTGGGCGATCAGTCGGATGTATTCGGGAACATCGGTGTGTGCCGGACAGGCCCACTGGCAATCTACCACCCTATGGAAATAATCAGATTTCGACGTATCGGTCGGCTCCATGATTCCTCATTTTAATGCCCCAAATCAGGTCGTAAGTATAGCGGCCTATGCGCATTTGTGACGGTACGGAGGCACAATGTGCCCATGAACCTTCTCCAGGACCAAGACGCCACCTGTCCGCATTGCTGGGAAACCATTAACTTGACCCTCGATTTGTCGGTGCCCGAGCAGTCCTACGTCGAAGACTGCCCGGTGTGCTGCAAGCCGATGCAGGTGTCCTATACCGCCGTGGATGGAGAACTAGCGCAATTCAGCGTCGAGTCCGCCGAGTGACGCCATCCGGGGGCCCAGCGCCATCCCGGGGAATGGCGCCACCCCGCAGCCGCGGGTGTCCTCCTGGCACCGCACCGCAGCGCAGCGGATTCAAGCTGCTGCGCATCTTGATTTTGTTACTGGTGTTGCTGGCAGTGGCCCTGACGACTTGGCGGGATCGCTACCGCAGCACCCGCTGGCATGACCCTCTCTACGTGGCGATCTACCCTATTGCGGCGGACGACAGCCCCGTGACCCGAGAGTATCTCGAAGCGCTCAATGTTGAGCGCTTCAAACCCATTGATCGTTTCTTCGTGCGCGAGGCCGAGCGATATAATTTGGACGCCCGTGAGCCAATCAGAACTAGGCTGAGGCCCGAATTGCAGGATCGTCCGCCGCAACGCGCAGCAAGCGCTGGACTTTGGGCGACGGCCCTGTGGAGCCTGCGACTGCGATACTGGGCCTGGCGCGTCAGCGGGCATGCACACGAGCCCGAGGACATTCGTATCTTCGTTCTCTATCATGACCCCGCCCTGACACCCACGGTCCCGCATTCCCTAGGCCTTGCGAAGGGTCTCATCGGCGTGGTGTATGCCTTTGCGAGGCCCGACATGAACGGCGAGAATAACGTGGTGATTGCTCACGAATTGCTGCACACGGTGGGCGCCACGGACAAATACAACTTCGCCGATGACTCGCCGCGCTTCCCCGAGGGCTACGGCGATCCAACGCGGTCACCGTTATATCCGCAACCGACGGCGGAGTTGATGGCGGGAAGGCGCATGCTCGCACCGAACCGATGGCAACAGGCAGCGAGCCTAGACGAAGTGGTCGTCGGCCCCTTCACCGCGTTAGAAATACGCTGGCCTCAGCATGCTCGTTGAATCCGCAGCGAGCCAGGCTCAAGCCGCGGCGCCGCTGCTAGAATGCCGGGGCATCGATGTGTGCGTGGGGTCACGCACCTTGGTGCGCGGGCTTGATCTACAAATAGGCCGCGGTTCGATGCTCGCGGTTCTGGGACCGAACGGCTCGGGCAAGAGTCTGTCCCTGCACACCCTGGCGGGTCTGCGCTTGCCCAGCGCGGGTCAGCTGATGATCTCGGGTCGGCCCCTGGCAGACTGGCCGCGTCGAGCGCTGGCGCGCGAATTGGCCCTGCTGCCGCAAAATGTCGAGGACCCCTTTCCGGCAAGCGTCATCGAAACGGTACTGCTCGGTCGCCATCCGCACATTGCTCAATGGCAATGGGAGTCGGCCCGCGATCTCGCCATCGCGTCGAACGCACTGGCCGCGGTGGGCCTTGCCGGCTACGAGGAACGCGATGTACTGACTCTGTCCGGCGGCGAACGGCGGCGAGCGGCATTGGCCGCCGTGCTGGCACAGACACCGCGCATCTTCTTGTTGGACGAGCCGACCAACCAACTCGATCCCAACCATCAACTCGAAGCGCTGCAACTGCTACGCGAACGCGCCGACGCCGGCGCCGCCGTCATCGTGACCCTGCACGATCCGAATCTCGCCGAGCGATTTGCCGATTCCGCCCTGCTGATCGGCAAAGACGGCAATTGGCAATGCGGTAGCGTTGCCGATACTCTCACAGCGCAACATTTGTCGGCACTGTTCGACACGCGGTTCGAGGCGGCGCATATCAGCGGCCGGCGCGTGTTCTTTCAGGCTTAGCCCAGAGCTGCCAACACCGAGGCATGCAAGCGGCCATTGGTCGCCAGTACCGAGGTCGACTGCAATGTGATCGGCGCACCGTCGAGATCCGTGAACCGGCCGCCCGCCTCGTTGACGATGGCCACGCACGCCGCAATGTCGAGAATATTCACGTCGCTTTCTATCACCGCATCGATCTTGCCGCCGGCCAGCAAGTGATAGTGCAGAAAGTCCCCATAGCCGCGAATGCGATTGACCTGCGCCACGAGCGCGCCGTATCGGGCCCATCGGGCGCCGCCGGCGAGAGTTTTTAGGTTGCCGGAAGACAGTGCGGCCGACTCCAGCGCCGCCACCTGGCTTACCACCACGCGTTTACCGTTCATATATGCGCCGCAGCCGCGCTCAGCGAAGCAAAGTTCGCCATAGACCGGAGCGCTCGATACACCGAGCACGATTTCCCCGCGCCGCATCAGCGCGATTTGCGTGGAAAACATCGGGTATTCGCGCACGAATGCCTTGGTGCCGTCGATGGGATCGACCAGCCACAGACTCTCCGCATTCGCATCGCGCGACCCGGTTTCCTCGCCGAAAAAGCCATAGGAAGGGAACCTCGCCTCAAGAATTTCGCGAATCGCTATCTCACAGCGCACATCCGCCTCCGTGACCGGCGATTTATCCTCCTTAATGCGCACCTCTAAGTTGTGCTGGAACAATGCGCGCGCGATGCCGGCCGCCTGCTCCGCCGCATCCAGGGCCGCCTGCAATTCTTGGGAATGTTTCATAGGCGCCAGATTAGCAAACCTTGTGCTACCGTCGCACTCAAGGTTTTGGAGTTACGAGTGATGGGCAACCGGCTGAGCAAAATTTATACACGTACCGGCGATGACGGCAGCACCGGCTTGGGGGACGGAACTCGCGTTCCCAAGGAAAATCTGCGCGTCGAAGCCTACGGCACAGTCGATGAGGCCAATAGCGCCATCGGCGTGGTGCTCAGCATAGCCACGCTGCCGCCGGCGGTCGCTAGCTGTCTCACCGAGGTGCAGCACGACCTGTTCGATCTTGGGGGAGAATTATGCATCCCCGGGCATCGCATGATCGACGCGGCGCACGTCGAGCGGCTCGAGACGGAATTGGACGGATTCAATGAAGCCTTGCCGCCCCTGAAGGAATTTATTCTGCCGGGCGGCGGGCCGGCGGCAGCCGCCTGCCACGTTGCCCGCGCCGTTTGCCGGCGTGCGGAGCGCCGCTGCTGGTCGCTGGCACGCACCGAGGCGGTTTCGCCAGAGACCCTCAAATACCTAAATCGCCTATCCGACCTGTTGTTCGTGCTGGCTCGGGTGCTGGCGCGCGACGAGAACGGCAGCGAAGTGGTCTGGCGGCGAACCAGAAAGTAGCCGTCACTAGGCGACACTCGCGGCGTTCAATTGATGCGCATGCAGCCAATCGTCGTGCCATCGCTGCAAATCCGCGATTGCGAGCGGGCGGCAGAACAAGAAGCCCTGAACCTGGTTCGCGTCTCGGGTCTTGAGGTACTGCCACTGCGCTTCGGTTTCGACCCCTTCGGCCACCGTCGCCAAGCCGAGGCTTTTGGCCATGGCGATGATGGCGTCGACCAGCGGCGCATTGCCGCCGGTCTTCGAGGCGATGTCCCGCACGAACGCCCGATCAATCTTCAATGTGTCGATCGGAAAGTGCCGCAGGTAGGACAGCGAACTGTAGCCGGTACCGAAATCGTCCAGCGCCGTCGCAACGCCAAGCTCCTTGAGAGACTTGACAGCCTTGCTCACAGCGGCCGAGTATTCGATCAAAGCGCCTTCGGTGAACTCTAGTTCTATCATGCGGGATTCGATTCCGGCGGCGTCGATGGCGCGCGACACGCGCGACACCAAGCTGCCGTCGCGAAATTGCACTCCCGATACATTCACCGCAACTTGCCACGCCGACGTTCCGGCGTCGCGCCAGCGCCGCGCCTGCGCACAGGCTTCTCGCAGTACCCAATCGCCGATTTCGACGATCATGCCGTTCTGCTCGGCAAGCGGTATGAACTCGTCGGGTGCGACGAATCCGCGCTGCGGGTGCTTCCATCGAATCAATGCTTCGACCGCTTCGACGCGCAAATCCTTGAGGGCCAGGCGCGGCTGATAATTTAGAGTGAATTCGCCGCGCTCCAGTGCCTTGCGCAAATCGGCCTCCATGGACAGGTGCTTGGCCGCGCGGGTGCTAATCGACTTATTGAAGAACTCGAGCCCTCCCTGCCCGCTTTTCTTGCCGTGGTGCATGGCCGCGTCGGCATTCTTGACGAGCGTCTCGGCGGTAGCCGCATCGCCCGGAAACAGGCTGATGCCCATGCTAGCCGAAAGCGGTATCTCAGCTTGCGCGAACACGAATGGCCGCGCCAATGCCCGCTGTACGCGCTGCGCCACGGCCTGCGCGGCCTCGGCCGTGGATATTCCGGGCAGCGCTAGCGCGAATTCGTCGCCGCCGGTGCGCGCCACCCAGTCGTTGATGTCCTTCTTTTCGAAACCATCCTCCGCTTGATTCAGCGTGCGCTGAGTGTCGCGCAGGCAATTTTGCAGGCGATGAGCAACCTCCTTTAATAGCACGTCGCCCACCGCCTGCCCCTGCGTGTCGTTGATGCGGGAAAAATTGTCGACGTCGAGCATCAAGACAGCGAGGCCGCGCTGCCGCGGCTCCGCCCACGCCACCTGCTGATCCAATATTTGCAGCAGGCGCTGCCGATTGGGCAATGCGGTCAGCGGGTCGTAGTAGGCGAGATAGCGCACGCGCGCCTCGCTCTCGCGCAGCTGGTCCTGGGTCTCCTTCGCTCTCACCAAAAATTTCACACGCTGCGCGAGCAGCATGGGATTTATACCCTTGGACGAGAAATCCGTTGCCCCGGCGTTGTACGCGCGATTGACCGACTCCATGTCGTCGAGACTGGTTTGCATCAATATCGGCACATGGCGGCACTCCGGCATTGCGCGCAGCGCGCTGCATACGTCGAAGCCGCTCATACCGGGCATGACGACGTCGAGCACCACGCAGTCCGCGGGGTGCTCACGAAATTGCTTGAGTGCGGTCGCGCCGTCGGCTGCAGTGTCGATTCGGAAGCCAGCCATTTCCAATGCGGTTCCGACCAGCAATCTCGCGCCCGGATCGTCATCGACGACAAGTATCGTCGCCGTGGTGGTGCCCTTATATTCGTATGCGCTCATGATGTCCTTTTCGGCGGGGCCTGGCCGCTACGCGGCGTTGTGTGACCGCTCGCGTACCAGAGCGGCGCAAAATTCTTGGTATTCCCTGCGGACCCTCGTAACAAGCGGCGCGACCTGTGTCATTCCTCGCTCGCGTACCGAGACCTCGCATTCCTTGACCACCATGGTCAGGCGGGTGCCTCCTAAATTCGACGTGCTGGATTTGAGCGTATGCACGGCTTGCAAGAGCGCGTCGGCATGCATATTCGCAGCCGCGGTCTCGATTACTTCGAGCAGGCTGGGCGAGTGCTGTAAATACAAGTCGATCATCGAATTCAGCAGCGTCGGTTTCGCCAGCGCCGCAATGTTGCGCAGCACCCCGGTATCGATCAGCGGCACCCGCGATAGATCACGTCGTTCGGATTCGGGCAACACCCGCAGCGCCAGCCAGCGCCTGAGCAGCGTTGCCAATTGTTGCTGGGTAAACGGCTTACTGAGGAAGTCATCCATTCCGGCTGCAAGGCACCGCTCACGGTCTCCCTCCATCGCATTCGCGGTCAGCGCAATGATGGGCACTCGCGCGGAACCGCAACTCTGTTCGCGACGCCTTATTTCGACCGTCGCCGTCATTCCATCCATCACCGGCATTTGGCAATCCATCAATACCGCATCGTAGGTGGCCGAATTCATCGCCTCGATGGCCAACAAACCGTTTTGCGCGGCGACGGCCCCGCATCCCAGGCTCTCCAGCATTCCGACGGCAACCTCGCGGTTTACCGGGTTGTCTTCGACTAGAAGAATTTTGGGTCCGGCCGCCCGCTCACCGTCTGCGGCTATGGCGCTGACCGACCCCGGCGATGGCACCTCCATGGGGACTCCGGCTTGCATCGTCATCGCTTGACTGACGCAGCCGAACAGCTGTGCGCGGCGCAGCGGCTTGGTGAGCATGGCGGTGAACAATTGCGGCTCTTCGGAGGCACTGTCGCTATCGTCGCGGGAGCTGAGCAGAATGAGCCTCAAGCCCGACCAGCGCGGGTCTTGACGTATGAGTCTCGCCAGCTGAATGCCGTCCATGCCGGGCATATGATCGTCCACCAAGCCCAAATCGAACCGCGCGCCGTCGACATTCAACGCGGCCAATGCCGCGGCGCCGGTGTCCGTAGCTGTCGCCTCCACGCCCCAAGACTGCAGATGTTGCTGGAGTATTTCGCGATTGCTGGCGTTATCGTCAACGATGAGTACACGCAGGCCCAAGAGATTTAGTCGCGGCAGACGCGTCAGGGTGGGTGCCGCGTCGGGGACGGGCTCGAGCCCCACTTCGAGCCAAAATGTCGAACCGCGATTTAGCTCGCTATGGACGCCGATCTGGCCGCCCATCAGGGCGGCCAACTCCCGACATATGGCGAGCCCCAGGCCGGTGCCGCCGTACTTGCGCGTCGTGAATGAATCGGCCTGACTGAAGGCATTGAATATATGGGCCTGCGCCTCCTCGGATATGCCGATGCCGGTATCGATGACCTCAAAACGCAGCAGCCCATCCTTGCCGGCGGCCCTGACTCGTACGATGACCTCTCCCGAATCCGTGAACTTGATGGCGTTGCCAACAAAGTTGATCAGGATTTGCCGCAGGCGCAACGGGTCCGCGCAAACCATACTCGGCACCTCTGCTTCGATGGAGCAGCCCAGCTCCAGGCTTTTCGCGTGGGCGCGCCCGGCGAAGATTTCGAGGGTTTCTTCCACCGCCTCGCGCAAAGCGAAATCGACGCGTTCGAGCTCGAGCTTGCCCGCCTCGACTTTCGAGAAATCCAAGATATCGTTGATGATCTGCAGCAACGCCTCGGCGGAATGGGAAATCGTCTCCGAGAGGTGCCGCTGGCGCGGAGTGAGTTCGGTCGCCTGCAGGAGTTCCGACATGCCCATGACGCCATTCATCGGCGTGCGGATTTCGTGGCTCATACGCGCGAGAAACTCGCTCTTGGCGCTGCTGGCCCGCTCCGCAGCCTCTTTGGCGCGGGTTGCCTCCTCGATGGCGAGCTTCAGCTCCAGGTTGGCGTTCCCGAGATTGATCGTGCGTTCTTCGACTTGCTGTTCGAGAAAGTGACGATACTTTTCCAACCGCGAGTCGCGATGGCGAATCTGCCCGAGCATTTGATTGAAGCCGTCGATGAGCGAGCCAACCTCGTCTTGAGAATGACGCTCCACGCGCAAGCTGTAATCTTCTTCGGCGGACACCCGTTGCATGGTGTGCGCCAGATTGACGATGGGGCCCGAGATTTGTTGCTGTAGACGCGCGGCCAGCCAGTAGGCCGTCAGCACCGCCGCCGCGATGGCGGCCAGCGTGATGAGTATGTAGCTGCGCCAATCCGGATACAACACTTCGAATGGCACGAGAATGTGCACGAATCCCAATGTCTGGTCGTTACGCATTACGGGTGCGATGATGTGGAATAAGCCTTTGCGCAGATACAGTTGCGGATGCTGCGGATTGACGGGCGGCGGCAAGTGCGGAATTGCAACCGCGTTTTGCGTGGCGGCCAATTCCAGGTGCGCCGAGATCTGCCCGCGGTGAAAGCTGGCGAGGGTTTGGCCGTTCAACGCCAGGACCTCGGCACCATTCACCAGCCACTCATCGCGCAGCGCATTCATAGCCTTGAGCGCTTCCTTGTCATCGCCAAGCCGCAGCGCGTCGATCGTGCTCGCGCCTGTGACCCGGGCAACCCGCGCCGCGCTCCACTGCAGATCCTCGCGCAAATGAATCAAATTCATCACAATGTGCGCGATCATCGCCACGACAAACACGGCGATGGCGGGCACTATGATGACCACGCGCAGCTTGCGCTCGATGGGAAGGTCCGCGAACCAACGAATCAATTGCCCTCCCGGTCACCGGTACGATTTTACGGCGTCCTGTTAAGTGTCGGCCCCAACTGGGAAATCTGCTGGTTTTGGCCCGAAAATATACCGGTGCAGAGCGTGACGAAGTTCACGTCTGCCTATCCTTGAGGGTCCGGCGGACTACCGCTGTAGGGGATTTCCGTACGCGGACACGGCGGCGGCAATCAGCCGGCGGGCGCGCGGCCAGTCGAATGCCGGGCCGGGGTCGGTTTTGCGGCCGGGTGCAATGTCGCTATGACCGACCAAGCGGTGCGTGGACAAGCGAGGATAGGCAGCGCACAGCGCGGCCACCACCTCCGCTAGGGCGCCGTACTGCGCGGGCTCGTAGGACTGGGTATCGGTCCCTTCGAGTTCAACCCCCACCGAGAAATCGTTGCAGGCTTCCCGGCCTTGGTAAAGGGACTTGCCCGCATGCCAGGCGCGCTCGTTGACCCTGACATACTGCGTTACGGCGCCGTTGCGATCCACGACTAAGTGCGACGACACGCGCAATGATCCCACTTCGGCGAAGTAAGGATGCACTTCTGCGGGCAGGGTATTGGTGAACAACCGGTCGATCCACGGGCCGCCGAATTCTCCAGGCGGCAGACTGATGCCGTGGATGACGATCAGATCCGGCTCGACCCCCGCCGGCCGCGAGTCATAGTTGGGCGAAGCGATCTGTCGAGCGCCGCGCATCAATCCGCTGTCGGGGTCGACCTGCAATTCCGCATCCTCGGGGTGCCGTTACAGGCGTTAGCATATGCGACAATTCCTCCACTATGAACGCAATTCCCGAAAATCAGCTCCATTCTGCGTCGCTGGCGGCGCGCGACCTGCGCGTATTGTGGCATCCCTGCACGCAGATGAAGGACCATGAAACCCTGCCCTTGGTCGCCATTCGACGCGGTTCTGGCGCTTGGCTCGAGGATTTTGAGGGTAAGCGCTATCTCGACGCCGTGAGTTCCTGGTGGGTCAACCTGTTCGGGCACGCCAATCCGCGCATCAACGCAGCGCTTAGCGCGCAGCTGGACAAGCTCGAGCATGTGATATTCGCCGGATTCACCCATGAGCCAGCGGTACGCCTCGCCGAACAGCTGGTTGCGCTGACCCCGCCGGGCTTGACGCGCTGCTTTTTGGCGGACAACGGCTCCGCTGCCGTGGAAGTTGCCCTGAAGATGAGCTTCCACTATTGGCGCAATCGCGGACTGCCGCAAAAGACCCGCTTCATGACGCTGCAGAACAGCTACCACGGTGAGACGCTCGGCGCCTTGGCGGTCGGCAGTGTCGAACTCTACAAGACTTTGTACAAGCCGCTTCTGATGGACGTTTTGACGGCGCCGTCGCCCGACTCCTACAACCGTGAGCCCGGCGAGTCCTGCGAAGCCTATGCGCTGCGGCAGTTCGCGCACATGGAGCGCTTGTTGGCCGAGCACGCCGCGGAGCTGGCGGCGGTCATCGTGGAGCCCCTGGTGCAATGCGCGGGTGGCATGCGTATGTATCATCCGGTGTATCTGACTCGCCTGCGCGAGGCCTGTACACGCTACGGCGTGCATATGATCGCCGATGAAATTGCCGTCGGCTTTGGGCGGACTGGAACCATGTTCGCCTGCGAGCAGGCGTCCATATCGCCGGACTTTCTGTGCCTGTCGAAGGGCCTTACCGGCGGCTACCTGCCGCTCTCGGCGGTGATGACCACCGAAGACGTCTACGCCGCTTTCTACGACGAGTATACGAACCTAACTGCCTTCCTTCACTCGCACAGTTACACCGGCAATCCGCTCGCATGTACGGCCGCGCTGGCGACGCTCGACATATTTGCGACCGAACGCCCGATCGAGAGCAATCGAATAAAGGCTGCCTATCTCGGACAACGCGCCCGCCAACTCGAAGATCATCCGCATGTGAGCGAGGTCCGGCAATGCGGAATGATCCTAGCCGTCGAATTCGTCAAGGATAAGCGCAGCCGCGAGCCCTATCCCTGGACCGAGCGACGCGGGCAACTCATCTACCGGCACTCGCTGCAAAATGGAGTGCTGCTGCGCCCCATCGGCAATGTGGTCTACTTCATGCCACCCTACATCGTCGATGAGACTGAAATGGACTTGATGGTGCAAGTCGCGGCGGACGGAATCGAGCTTGCCACGTGCGATTGACTCGCGTTTTTGTCGAGGCGGCGCTGACCTCGGGTAGCACGGTGGAACTGCCCCCCGACACCGCGTCACACCTTGCGAAAGTATTGCGGGCGCGTGGCGGGGATGAGCTGATCTTGTTCAGCGGCGACGGGCGCGAATTCAATGGCGCCATCGAAGCCGTGCGCGGCTCGCGGGTGTCCGTGGCCGTGGGCGACAGTCGACACGTGAATAGGGAATCGCCGTTGGCCGTTACGCTGGTGCAGTGTGTAGCGCGCGGCGACCGCATGGATTTCATCGTGCAAAAGGCGACGGAACTCGGCGTCGCGCGCGTCGTGCCGGTGTTGAGCCAGCGCAGCGTGGTACGGCTCGACAAAACCCAGGCTGAATCCAAGGCCATTCATTGGCGGGCCGTAGCACTGAGCGCCTGCGAGCAAAGCGGCCGCAATCGCCTACCGATCATCGAGGCCGCGCAACCATTGCTCAACTACCTCGGAGAACCGGCGCCGTGCGCGGGGCCTCGGCTGGTGTTCGAGCCGGAGGCCGCGGCGAGGGATCCCAGCGGCTCGGCCGGCGGCGCGATCGCCGATGCGGAAATCGCGATTGGACCGGAAGGAGGCTTCGCGCCCGACGAACTCGAGGCATTTCGGGTCGCGGGATTTTCGCAGGTCGGGTTGGGACCCCGCATATTGCGCACCGAAACCGCCGCCATCGCCGCGGTGGTCTGGCTGCAGGCGCGGTTCGGCGATATGTAGGTAGCCGCGCGCCGCTTAGACTTGCGTTACCGGCCCTTTGGGTCTAGCCGTTGTACTGCAGCAAGATCAAAGTCCGCGCGCCGGACGTCCTTTTTTTCCTCATAGGCCAGTGCCGGATAGCGAAAGGCTCGGACGTCGCTTTGATTGAGTGCAATGGCGGCGCTAAGATCGGCAATGGCCGGGTCGGTTTGATGCAGGTGCAGGTGCGCGAGGCCACGACCCCGCAACGCCTCTGCATCTTTTGCATTGATTTGGATGGCTCGACTGTAGTCTTCGACGGCCCCTTGGCTGTCGCTGGCTTCCTGGCGCAAGAAAGCGCGGTGCCGGTAGGCATCGACGGCGGTGGGATTAATCTGTATCGCTTGAGTGAAGTCCGCGATGGCATGGTCGCGCTCGTGCTTGGCCTTCAGCGCTTGCCCGCGGTTCAAGTAAGCGCCGTACTGTTTGGGGTCCAGTTCGATGGCGCTGGTGAAATCGGCGATCGCAAGGTCCCATTCGGACTTATGGACATGGGCTGCCCCGCGATTCACGTAGGCGGAGACCATTTTAGGATCGAGACCCAAGGCCTGGTTCCCCCATCGCTCGATAGGCAAGGCCGCGTCCAAGCCACGCCGCCGCGCTATTCGGGCTGAATTCAATGGCCCTGCTGAAGTCCGCGACGGCGCGCTCGTTGTCGCCATGACGGGCGTACACCGAGCCGCGGCTGAGGAAGATCGCTGCATCTTTGGGGTTGAGCGCCAATGCTCGGTCCAGATCGGCGATGGCGTGATCATTGTCGCCACGCTTCATGAAGATCGTGGCGCGGTTGATGTAAACGGAAGCCAGCTTCGGATCGAAAGTCACCGCCTTGCCATAGTCGGCCAGGGCGTCGTCCTCATCACCTTTTTGGAAGTACGCCAGGCCCCGATTCAGGTAAGTCTTCGCTTGGACAGTGTGCCGCTCAGGAAATTGCCGCAACAGCGTCGTATAGTCGGCAATCGCACGATCGAGGTTTCCCGTTTGCTGGTAGGAAAACGCGCGGTTGCGCAGGGCCGTCTCGCGGCTATCGATGTCCTCGCGATCGTCCTCGGCAATGTTGCCGCAGGCGGTGATCGCGATTCCCGCTGTGCTCGGATCAGGTAGGCATCACCGAGGTCTCCTCGGCGATCATTTTCTCCAGCCTTTCCAAATCCGGGATCAACGGCGTCTCGTTGATCATGCGTACCTGACAGATGATGGGTGAGCGTTCCGGAAAGCTGCGTGAAGGATCCGGCCGCAGCACGTCGGCATTCACGCGCACGAGTTGCGGAAACCCTTGAGTCAGCATCCCGAAGTATCCGGATTGCAGCGTGCCGCCGGAGGCGTGAAAAACGACGATGCGGGTGCGGCTGGATACGGCCGGCAAGTTCTGTCCGAAGGCCCCTTCGAAAGATACCACCGGAATGCTGCGTCCCCCCCAGCTCACGAGGCCTGCGTACCAAGGCGGCGCATTGGTCATTTCAGCCGGCGCTTGATAGCCGATGACCTCGGCCACGCAGGCGCGCGGCACAATGAGTCTTTCGCCCGCCAGCGGCACCAGTAAGCTGTACAGCTCATCGCGCAGATCAGACATGGGCTATCTCGCGACGGCGGCGCGGCGATTGACGAGCGGCTCGATGGCATCGAGCAGCTGGCTTTCTTGATAGGGCTTGCCGAGATAGTCGTCGACGCCGAGTTCGATCGCTCGCGCCCGATGTTTTTCACTGACTCTCGAGGTGATCATCACTATTGGAATGTCCTTGAGACGCGGATCGTTGCGAACGTGGGCGGCCACTTCATAGCCGTCCATTCGCGGCATTTCTATGTCGAGCAGTATAATGTCCGGCAGATGCTCTTGCAGCAGCGATACGGCGTCCACGCCGTCCTTGGCCGTCAGCACCCGCATGCCGTTGCGCTCCAGTAGACGCTGCGTCACGCGGCGCACCGTAATGGAATCGTCGACCACCAGCGCGAAAGTGCGTCTATCGCTCTGATCCAGAACCATGGTCTCGGTGGGGCGGGCGCGCCATTCCGACCGCACCAGCGAACCCATGTCGAGAATGATGACGATGCGGCCGTCGCCCAAGATCGTGGCGCCGGCGATGCCGCGGATCCCCGAAATCTGCGGCCCCAAAGATTTCACGACGATTTCCCGGCTGCCGACCAATTCATCCGTAACCAGAGCGGTGGAATGCTCGCCAGCGCGGATCAACACCACCGATATGGACACGTCCGATTCAGGAAGGTGTGTAGCGCCCAGGCCCACGAACGATCCCAACTGCTGGAAACGATACTTCTGCCCGCCGTATTCGAACAGAGGCGCGTCCTTGCCCAGATGCCTGGCAACGATGTTTCTCGGCAAACGCACTACACCTTCCACCGTCGCCAGCGGCAAGGCATAAGTTTCCTCGGCAACGCGCACTATCAATGCCTGGCTGATCGCCAATGTGAAGGGCAAGCGAATCGTAAAGCGCGATCCCTTGCCGGCGGTCGTATCGATGAACAGCCCGCCGCCGAGTTTCTTCACTTCGGTGGCGACGACGTCCATACCGACTCCGCGTCCCGCCGCTTGCGTGACATGGCCTGCGGTGCTGAAACCAGGCTCCAATATGAGCTGTACGGCTTCCTCGTCGGTCAATTTTGCCTGGTTGTCGGTAAGTCCGAGTGCGACCGCCTTTTCGCGAATCAGCCTGACGCTGATGCCGGCGCCGTCGTCGGCGACCACGATCACGACCTCCGCTCCGTCGCGCTCGAGGCTGACCGAGATGCGGCCGACATCGGGCTTTCCGAGCGTCGTACGGCGTTCCGAAGTCTCGATGCCGTGCACGACGGCATTGCGCAACATGTGTTCGAGTGGTGGGACCATGCGTTCCAACATTTGCCGGTCGAGTTCCGCGGCCGCGCCTTGAACGACGAGTTCCGCGCGCTTGCCCGTGTCGTTGGCCGCCTGACGCACCAGGCGCGTCAGGCGCTGCACATGACGCTGGAAGGGCACCATGCGGGTGCGCATCAGGCTATTCTGCAGTTCGGTGATGACCCGCGACTGTTGGGTGAGCAGATTCTGCGCTTCCCGAGTCAGTGTCTCGAGCAGTCCCTGAATGCTCGCCACGTCACCCGAGGTCTCGGCGAGAGCGCGCGAGTACTGCTGCAGGGAAGAATACCGATCCAGCTCGAGTGGATCGAAATCGCTGCGCTTCGATTCCACGTCATGATGACGATTGAGGACCTGCGCTTCGGTTTCGATTTCCAGGCCACGCAATTGTTCCTTGAGGCGCGTTACCGTACGCGCCAATTCCGCCAGATTGAAGTCGATCGAGTTGACTTGCTGATCGAGGCGGGCGCGGAAGATGCTCACCTCACCGGCATTGTTGAGCATGGTGTCGAGCAGATCGGCATCGACGCGCGCCATCTCCACCCGTTCCGCCGGAGCGCTTTCGCGTCCCGGCAACACCGCAACGCTGCTCAACTCTAGGCTCGGAGTCGAATCCTCGCTCGTGGCGATCGGGGCGGGCGCTTGCTGCGCCGATGCCTGCGGGGCCGCCGCCCGCACCAGGTCAACGGAAGGCGGTTCATCGATGGATGCTGCGAATTCGGGCGGCGCAACTACCGCTACTGCCGCCGGAACGGATGGCGCGACAGCGGCCGCGGTTCGCGCAGGGTTCGCCAAATCCCGGATTCGCGCTATCAGCACCGTCGCGCCGGCCGGCAGCCTGCCGCTGCTCACCACGTCGCGCATATCCGCGAGTTCATCGAGGCTGGCCTGCATGACGGCGTGGGCGTGATCGTCGCCGGCCACGAAACCGCCGTCGATCTCGATCACCAAGGTCTCGAGCTCGTGACTCAAATCACCCATGGCGCTGATGCCCGCCATTCGGGCGCCCCCCTTGAGGGTGTGCAATTGCCGCTGCAGTTCCGCGACTCGTTCCTTGTCCTTGCGATCGCGGTTCCAGGCGGTCAAAGATACTTCCGCCGCCTCAAGCAATTCGGTGGCCTCTTCACTGTAGATGTTCGCGATCTCGTGATCGAACTCTTCAGCGGTAGCCGCCGCCGCGCTTGCTGCAGAATCTGCTAGTTCGGCGGGCGGTATGGCGCTTTGCTCAGGCGGCGGCGCGAGTCCCGGAACAAGGGCCGACGCGCTGGTGTCGATTGCTTCGCGGGCGATCGCGGCGTCGAGTTCAATTTCGATGCTGTGCAGCCGCGCCAGCAGCGACGGCTGTTCCGAGAAAAACGCCGTCGATTCGTTGATGTGCGACACCACGTTATCAATGGCGCTGACGGCATCGCCCAGGGTTGCCAGCCCTTGGTCCGACAATCCGTGACCGCTGTCGAAGACTTTGCGCATGATGTGATTCAGCGGTTCGGTGATGCGGATACCGTGCCGTGCTTCGGCCATCTTCGAGCTGCCGCTCAAGGTATGGATGGCGCGATAAACCGGCTCCGGCAAGTCGTGCGGCGCCGGCTGACCCGAGCGTTTGCGCAAGTATTCGCGAATCTCGGTCAGATGGCTCGAAGTCTCCTTGCTGTAAATGTCATGCAGCAGGGGGTCCATCGGCGGCGCCGCGGTGGCGGGTTCCACGGCGACCGCAACCGCGGCTGCGGGCGGCGCCGCGGCAGCTTCCTGGACGATGGTAACTGTGCCCTGATCCGCTCCGCGGCCGTCGGCTAAGGCGAACGCTCGGGCCATCAGCGCGTCGATGGGCACCGGATTGGGTCGCCCCGTTTCCAGTTGCTCCACCAATTGCGGTAGGGCGGCGACCGAACTGCGCAATAGAGCCATCATGCCGGGCGTGCGTGACAGCGTCTTGTCGATGATTCGATTTAGCAAATTCTCGACCGACCAGCCAAACTCCGCGATCGAGCGCGCGCCGACCATGCGGCCGCTGCCCTTCAATGTATGAAAGCTGCGCCGCATCAGCGCCAATGATTCCAAATCCATGGGATTTTGGTCCCACTGCGGGAAGCTGCTTTGAATCGAGGCAATCTCTTCCTTGGCTTCCTCGATGAACAGCTCGACGAATTGCGGATCGACGGGTTCCGGCTCTGGCACCGCGATCAAAGGGTTGGTAGCCGCGTGGGCGCGTTTGGTGCGCTCCAATGCGATGGTCTCGACCGGATCGAGCTTGATCGTCTTGGCGGCTTCGCTGGTCGAGATGCCGATATTCGGCACCCGCGACAGCGCTTCCTCGGCGAGAGTCTTGAGGCACATCTCGGCGTTGTCCAGCATGTACCATGGATCGTTGCGCCCGCTCTGCAGCGTTTCCATGTAGTACTCGATGCTGACGATGGCATCGGCCACTCTTTCTAGGCGCAGGGCGTCCGGCTCGGGCGCCCCGGGCTCGATCAGCTTGCGCACCTGCGAGCCGATCTGGTCCATCAATTCCACCGCCCGGCCCTTACCCAGCATCAATAGCCCGGCCGTGATGCCTCGCAGCAACTGCGGTACATTATCGAGGCCCTGCGGCGGAAAATCGCCGGGCTTCTGCACGGCGATGGAAACAGCCTCTTTGATGCGCGCCAAGTTGACGATGCACTCGCGCAACACCGCCTCACTGACCTGTCTGAATTCGAGATCTTGATCGGCCGGAAAATCCGCGGCCGCGGCGCTTGCAGCCGCGGGCAGAATCAGGCGTACCAGCTGATCGTCGAGACTGTCTTCCACTGAGAGCAAGACACCGGCAACCTTGATCAATGATTCTTCGGCCGGCGCCTTGCCGTCGCTCACTAGGTTGGACAGCTCGGATATTTCATCCTGGACCCGCTGCCGCAGCTCCCCAAGTCCCAGCACTCCTAGTGTGTCGCTGATTTTCTTCAGCAACTCCAGCTGAGGCACGAGCTCGTCGCTGCGGCCGCCGCCGCGGCGCACGAATATATCGAGTACATCCTTGACCTTGGAAAGGTCCTCCTTGATGGCCGCGGCGACCGTACGCATCAGCTTCACGCTGGGCGCCGACAGGCTTTCACGCTCGTGCTCGATGGAATCGTCGACGGGCAACAGCTCCGAAAGCTTGAAAGAGGCTCGCACCGCGGCTATGCGGCCGCCGATGGTCGTTGCCCGAGCGACGTAGTACAGCAGGTTATTCAGCAAGTCTACCGGCGGGTCCTCGCAGTAGCGGCCTTCGCCGAGTTCGTACAGCGTTTTGATTTGCCGGTCCGCCTGACCCAGCAAGCGCTTCAGCGTCGCACTGCCTTCCAAGCCATTGGCGCGAACCGCCTCCAAGATGGCGCCGACGACCCACCACAATTGAAACACCGGCTGGGTTGTGGCGACCTGTTCGAGTTTTTCGGCCACCTTCGCCAGAATTTCCAGATTCTGCACGGGGCGCTCGCCCCGGATGTATCCCAGCAAGCCGATTTGGAACCGCGGCCGCAGGCGTCTGGCCCATTGCGCGACCGAAATGATTTGCTCGCCCTGGCGCTGCGATTGCGGCTGTGCCGGCTGATCGGATTTCAGATTGAGCAATAGCAGCGTGCCCTCGGACAACAAGGGGCTGCCGCGCACGGACCGCAAATCGTTGAGCAGAGGCAGCAGCACCAAGGCCAGATCACGGCCGCCCGACAAGACCCGTTCAAGATAGGTCGGCAACTGCACCATCGCGCGCATCAGTGCATCGAGACCGTCGACGTGGCGCTTCTGGTCATTCTCCGTACTCAGCAAATAGCGAGTAACGTGCTCCATTTCCTCGGCGAGCAACGCAGCGCCGTAAACCTCGACCAGGCGCAGCACGCCATGGGCGGAATGCAATTGGTCTGCGCACTTCTCGAGAAGCGCACGCTGGTCTGAACGCTCGGCGTATGCCTCGAGCGATGCGCGCGCGTCGTTCAGCGTCGTAGCCAGCTCCTTGGCGACGATGTGCAGAGTTTGGGAACTGATGTCGGTCATGCCGGAATCGTCGTTGAGACTCAGGCGCCGAAGCCGCTGGCCTTGCGCATTTTTCCGGTATTGCTCACGCTGCCGGCGCTGTCTTTAGCGCTGCTGCTCGCGGGCTCTTGCAAGGAGGGCAGGCGGCTGGACATGCTGGCTCCCACCGTGGTGGTACCGCCGCCGTAGTCCGGAAGACGGAATCCCGCCACGGATTTGCGAAGCTGCGCCGACAAGGCGGCCAATTTGGCAATCGACGTCGACGTAGCCGTCGAGCCTTCGGCCGTCTGCGTCGATATTTCTCGC
Source organism: Gammaproteobacteria bacterium (assembly GCA_025357835.1). Lineage (GTDB taxonomy): Bacteria > Pseudomonadota > Gammaproteobacteria > Steroidobacterales > Steroidobacteraceae > Bog-1198. The sequence continues at coordinate 98,967 of JANYLM010000049.1, read as the reverse complement.
ACCACTTGCATGTTTTTGGAAATGCTCCCGGACGCAATGGCTTGCTGGCGCGCGCTCGCCGAGATGTTCTGCACCAGACTCGCGATCTGATTGGATACCTGCTCGATCTCTTCGAGCGCCGCGCCGGCGTTTTCGGCCAGCAGCGCGCCGCCCACCACGTCGGTGGTGCTACGTTCCATGGAAACAACCGCCTCATTGGTATCGGTTTGAATGGTGCGCACCAGCACCTCTATTTGCTTGGTGGCGTTCGCGGCGCGTTCCGCCAGTCTTTGCACTTCGTCCGCCACCACCGCGAATCCCCGGCCTGCCTCGCCGGCCATGGAAGCCTGAATGGAGGCGTTGAGCGCGAGAATATTGGTCTGCTCGGCAATATCGTTAATCAGCTCCACAGTATTGCCGATTTCCTGGGAACTCTCGCCCAGGCGCTTAATCCGCTTGCTGGTTTCCTGGATGGTCTCGCGAATGGCATTCATCCCGTCGATGGTGCGCCGAACCGCGTCGCCTCCCTTGTGGGCAATGTCCACCGAATGCCTGGCGACATCCGAGCAACGCTCTGAATTTCCGGAAACCTCTTCGATGGAGGCCGCCATGTCGGCCATGGATTCACTGGCCGAGGAGATTTGCCGTGACTGAGCCCCGCTCGCCTTCGCCATATGCGCGGCGGCGGCCTGAGTTTGCTTGGTGGCCCCATCCAGTTGAATGGCGCTATCGTTGATCGTGGTGACGAGTTCGCGCAGCGCCTCGATGGCATAGTTGATCGAGTCGGCGATCGCGCCGGTGATGTCCTCGGTAACGGTGGCCTGCACCGTCAGATCGCCGTCCGCAAGACTGGACAGCTCATCGAGTAATCGCATGATGGCTTCTTGGTTACGTTCGTTCTCGCGCACTCGGAGTTCGCTGCTACGCCGCACACCGGCCGACTTCAAATACGTCCAAGCGAGTGCCGCCAGCAACGCCATGGCAAGCCCCAATAAGGACAGTATCCATGGCTTGTAATCTGCGCCGGAACCAACCACCGCCACCGGCGCATCGCCCAACACCGTGGTGAGTCCGCTGGCCACCGAGGGCAGTGTACGGGCCGCCGCCTGTGCCTTGGAGAGCGCTTCGGCAGCGGCGATGGCCTTGCGCACGCTGTTGCCGTACTGCTGATTGCGGCCGACCACGTTCTTCAGACGCAGTTCGGCATCCACGCCGCTGACGCGTGTCAGGGCGAGACCGGATTCCTCCCCGGATAAGCCGCGCATGACTTGGTTGAGGAACTCCAGACTGTCGGCGAGGCGTTGCGCGGCCGGAGCCGCATCGCTCACTCCCGAGGCAAGACCGTTCAGTTCCTGTTGAATACGCTGAACCATGAGCTCGAAGCGCTCCAGGTACCGGCTCATCCCCTCCAGCTTTTGTACACCGACGGCACTGGCAAGGTCGCCCAGCTCCGACAGCAGCTTCGGCGCCAGTTCCCGCGCCTCTTGGTTCGACACCTGGATGGCGTTCACGGCGGATCGAGCTTCGCCGACGGTACTCACGCCTGCAGTTAATTTACTCCAGTTGTCGGCCCCAGCACCCTTTTCCGGCACAGCGCCGCGCAACGTCTTTAATCGAGCCGCGCTCTTGGCGAGCGCATCGAATGCGCTCGATTCCCCCCGCAGCGCATTTTGCGCCTCGTAGGGCATGCGTTGCACCACAAAAGACAGCTCGGCGGGCGCCGCGACTGAAGCGGCGCTGCGCGTCATCACGGTCAATGCGGCGGCGCACCCTAGGCAAAACACGATCAGCCCCGCCAGCACCGGCAAGAAATTTACCCCAGAACCCGTATCGTTTTTCGTGGTCATCTTTGTTCTACTGGAACTTCAACTCGCGGCCTGTAGAAAGCTCTGACTTTCCACCAAACTCTTCAAACTCAAAACCGGCCAGACCTCGCCGCCGCGGCGAAAGGCACCGGCAAGGTAACTATCGCAACGGATCACCGTCGGCGGCGCCTCGGCGTTGAATTCCGATTCTGCAAAACGCCTGAAACCCAGCACCTCGTCCACCATCAGCCCCGCGGGGATGTCCCGGTGATTGACCACGACAATACGGGTATTTCGGCCGGCGGTGGTCGATCCGCTGCCCAAAAATTGCCGTAAGTCCAGCATGGGTAGCAATTGTCCGCGAACGTTGGCCAGCCCCTTCACCCAGCTGCGTGCGCCGGGTATGCGCGTGACCACCGCGGGATAGCCCAACACTTCGCGGGTTTCCTCACGCGCCACCAGAAAGGTCTCGCCGCCCATGCGAAACGCCACTCCCACCCACTCAAAGCCTGGGCTCGTTTCCGGAACATTGCCCGCCGCCACTGCGCGACTGCGCTTCTCGAGCTCCTTGAGCAATTCGAACGGACGGTCGCGCAAGCTCCGCAAGCTCAACTCAGGTGAGCTCATCGTACTCGTCATACGGCCAGCGCGGCCTGTGCCTTCTCGACCAAGGCCTGCGCCGATACGGGTTTGACCAGGTAATCCACCGCCCCTTGGCGCAGGCCCCACACCCGATCCGTCTCTTGGCCCTTGGTGGTCACCATGATGATGGGAATCAAGCTGGTTTCCGGGTCGTTGATGAGCATTCGGGTGGCTTGATAGCCGTTCACGCCGGGCATGACGATGTCCATGAAGATGAGATCCGGCTTCATGGCTTTCGCCTTGCGAACCCCCTCTTCACCGTTCTCGGCCGCCGCGGTCTTGAAACCGTGCTTCTCCAATGCCTTCTGCATGACGAATACCTCGGTGGGTGAGTCGTCAACGATGAGAATCAATGCCATTCTGGTTTCTCCGTCATTTACCGACGTGAGCTTCGATCGCGCCCAGCAATTCGTCTTTGGTGAATGGCTTCGTCAAATAGTGCTCCGAGCCGACGATGCGGCCGCGGGCTCGATCGAAAAGTCCGTCCTTGCTCGACAGCATGATGACCGGAATTTGCCTGAACACCTTGTTGTGCTTGATCAACGAGCAGGTCTGATAGCCGTCGAGGCGCGGCATCATGATATCCACGAACACAATGTCGGGCTGATGGTCGGCGATCTTGGAGAGCGCGTCGAATCCGTCGACAGCCGTAAACACTTCGCAGCCCTCCTTGGTCAGCAGGGTTTCGGCGGTCCGGCGGATGGTCTTACTGTCGTCGATCACGAGAACTTTGAGTCCCGTGAGTTTCGGTTTGCCGTTGGTGATCATGCTCTCCATGAATCTGCCCTTAAGGGGAACATAGGCTCGCGTGCGCAGGTGCAGGAATCTTGTGGCTTTTTAACATATCCAGCCCCCCAAAGCCACGGTATGGGGTCGACATTTCGCGGTAAGCTGGGGTAAACAACGGTGGCGTGGTTCACAGTTTTCTCAAGTGAGCTGATGCGGCGCCTGCCGCGTCAGCGGCGTCCGCGTGCGCTAAACTGCGAAGCCGCGAGAATCTCTAGAGGTCCCCTGAAGAAATGAGCATGTCTTCCCGAGTCCGACTCGTCGTGGTCATGGACCCTATTGAGGCGATTAAGCCCGCCAAGGACAGTACATTGGCGATGCTGTTGGCCGCGCAGGCGCGCGGCTGGCAACTTTTTTATGCCGAACAGAAGGACCTTTGGCTGCGCGACGGCGTCGCCTGGGGCCGGCTGGCTCCGCTGCAGGTATTCGACGAGCTTAAAACGTGGTTTGCGCGCGGCGAGACTCAGAACGCCAAACTGGGTGAATTCGACGTCATTCTGATGCGCAAGGATCCGCCCTTCGACACTGAATATATCTACACCACCTACATTCTGGATCGCGCCGAGGGCCAAGGCGCGCTGGTATGCAACCGGCCTCAGGGTCTGCGGGACATGAATGAGAAGGTGTACACGGCCTGGTTCCCGGAGTGCTGCGCGCCCACCCTGATCACCCGCGACATGCACGACATGAGCGAGTTCCTGCGCGAACATGGCAAAGCGGTCTGCAAGCCCCTCCATGGCATGGGGGGTAGGTCCATCTTCGTGCTGGAACAGGGCGACAAGAACCGCAATGTGGTATTCGAATCCTTGACCGAATACGGCACCCGCTACGCCATCGTGCAGCGATACCTGCCGGAGATCGTGACCGCTGGCGATTGCCGCGTCATTCTGGTGGACGGAGAGCCAGTGCCCTTTGCCCTGAAGCGGGTGCCCACGCCCGACGACAACCGCGGCAATCTCGCCGCCGGTGCGCGCGCCGAGAGCCGCCCCCTCAACGAGCGGGACCGATGGCTTTGCGCGCAAATCGGACCCAAACTCAAGGCCGCCGGCATGATATTCGTCGGACTGGATGTCATCGGCGACTACGTTACTGAGATCAACGTCACCAGTCCAACCGGTATCCGCGAACTAAACAAAAAGCACGGTGTCGACATTGGAACGATGCTGGTGGACGCGATCCACAGGACATTGAGCGCTGCGTGACCTCCGATACCTACCAACCCGGCGAATTGCTCGGCGTCGGGCTACCTCCCGCGAACGACCGTATGCTCACGACCTGCTTTTTGGCGGCATTGTTTCATGGGATCGTGATCCTGGGCGTCACATTCAGTTCGACGGGCGGCAAGGCCGGCGGCGACGGAGCGCCTGCCTTGGAAGTCATCCTGGTCAACGATCAGGCGCCGAGCGTCGCAGACAACCCCAATGCGCAGTATCTCTCCGAGCGCAGCCAGCGCGGTTCCGGCAATACCCTGAAACGCGAGCGCGCCTTGATCCCCAAATCATCCCTCATGTCCATCGAGCGTTCGGGCAGCCCAGACGGCAACGGGTTGGGGCCACTGCAGGCCGGCGCCGACGAGGGGGACCAGCAGCTCATCGCCACTCATACGGCGGCGCAAAAGATTCTGTATTTCGCCTCGCCCGCGGCCGCTTTGGTGCCATCGCAGCTGCCTCTGCTGCTCGAGAAGCGGCCTGACATCGCGATGACCCCCAACGATGATGGAGTCGAGTTGCGCATGCGCGGCGAGGCCATGCGCCAGCTCTGGATCGCCGCGGACACGCGGCAATCGGATGTCGCCGTTTACTTGGACAGCTGGCGCCGCAAGATCGAACGGGTGGGCACGATGAATTTCCCCGACGTCGCGCGCCGCAAGAAGCTCTCCGGCACCCCGGTGATCGAAGTGACCATCGGCGCCGACGGCAAACTTCTGCAAACCGTCGTTCGCCGCAGCAGCGGGCATGCGGAAATCGACGAAGCTGCCATCAGAATCCTAAAATTGGCCGCGCCTTTTGATCCGTTTCCAGGCGAATTGACAGCCAAGCACGACGAAATACGCATCGCCTACGAATGGCAGTTCTTGGGCGGCGCATCGCAGGGCACCAGCGTCTTTTATTCGGAGCCGAACCATTAGCGATTCGGGCTATCTGACCAACCAATTGCTGATCGCCATGCCGGCGATGGGTGACCCGAATTTTGCGCAGAGCGTTGCTCTGGTGTGCGATCACAATTCGCACGGAGCCTTAGGGTTGATCCTCAACAAGCCCCTGCCCATGACAATGGGCGAAATTTTCGAGCAGTTGGAAATCGAACTCGCCACGGGGCCCTTGCGGGAACGCCAGGTGCTGCGCGGCGGCCCGATGCAGACCGATCGCGGTTTCGTTCTGCACCGAGCCGGCGGTGACTGGGACTCCACACTCAAAGTATCCGACGTCATCCATGTCACGACCTCGCGGGATATATTGGCCGCGATGGCCCGCGGTGAAGGCCCCGAAGAAGCCGTTGTCGCCTTAGGGTATGCCGGCTGGGACGGCGGACAGCTGGAAGACGAAATTCGGGCAAATGCATGGCTTAACGCGCCGGTGGACCCCGGATTGATTTTCGACCTGCCGTTTGAATCCCGCTGGGAGGCCGCAGGGCGTCTCCTGGGAGTGGAATTATCCCGCATCAGCCCAATGAGCGGCAATGCCTGACCCGGCCCCGTCTGGCCCGACCGGCACGCCACGAATTGTCCTGGCCTTCGATTTTGGGCTTCGGCGCATCGGCGTCGCTTGCGGCGACACCGTGAGTCGCACGGCCGCGCCGCTCGATGCCGTACCGGCTGGACAAGGCGGGCCGCGCTGGGAGGTGATCGATGCGCTGTCGCGCGAGTGGCAACCGGCTCTGGTTGTGGTCGGCCTACCGTATAATGTAGATGGTTCGGACAGTGCAATGACGGTCGCCGCCCGCGAGTTCGCCGCTGATCTCGAGCGCCGCTACCGTCTGCAAGTGATGCTGGTCGACGAGCGCTATTCGTCGCGCGAAGCCGAGGCGCAACTCAAGTCGGCCCGCGAGTCCGGCCTGCGCCGCAGGCGCGTGCTCAAAGCCGATGTCGACGCGGCGGCGGCCTGCGTCATCTTGGAACGATGGTTCAACGAAGTAACTTGAGGCGCACATGCGATCACAACAAGACAGCGCCGGGGGCCTGCGCCACCTCATCACTCTCGATGGGCTCGCCCGCGACGCGCTGACGGCCATTCTCGATAGGGCTGAGACGTACCGCCGCCTGCCGGGTCAGCCCGCCTATGAAGGCCGCGAACTCGCGGGGGTCACCCTCGCCAATCTCTTCTTCGAACCGAGCACCCGCACCCGCGCCTCGTTCGATCTCGCCAGCCGAAGATTGGGCGCGCACGTGCTCAACTTGGACCTGCATTCGAGTTCGCGCGCCAAGGGCGAGAGCATGTTGGACACCATCTATACTCTCGAAGCAATGAACACCGACGTGTTCGTGATCCGCGATTCGGAAGTGGGCATGCCCGAATTTCTGATCGATCACGTCGCCCCTCACGTCTCGGTGATCAGCGCGGGCGAGGCGCATTTGTCCCATCCCACTCAAGGTTTGCTCGACGCCCTGACCATTCGCACCCACAAACGCCGCTTCGCCGGGCTCAAAGTGGCCATCGTCGGCGATATCAAACACTCGCGCGTGGCCAGGTCCGCCCATCAAGTGCTGACGACTCTGGGCACTTCGGATCTACGGCTGGTAGCACCACAGGCGCTGTTGCCGGCGGAAGTCGAATTTCGCGGCGCGCAGCATTTCACGCGTATCGAGGACGGCATCGCGGGCGCGGATGTAGTGATGATGCTGCGCATTCAAAAAGAACGCATGGTGCAAAGCGCTGCTCTCGATGACGCCGCCTATTACCGCGATTTTGGCCTGGACTCCAAACGCTTGAAATTAGCCGCCCCCAGCGTGCTCGTCATGCATCCGGGGCCGATGAACCGTGGCGTCGAAATCGCATCCGAGGTCGCGGACGGCCCGCGTTCAGTGATTCGTGAACAGGTGAACAACGGAGTCGCCGTCCGAATGGCGGTGCTGGCGTCCATTGCCGCCACGCTCACTAGGCATCGCAGACCTCTTTAAGCGGAATCGACCCTCGATTGCTCGGCGCTTCGGACCATGAAAGGGGGTAGGTGCGCCGGGATTTGATCGATCCGCATCAAGGGCCGTCCCATTCGAATATGGCCGCTCTCATGCACTTCTTCGCCAAGGGAAACGCCCCGCGGGGCGAACACGATGATAGTCGAGCCGTGCTCGAACCAGCCCATCTCTTCGCCCCTGCGCAGGGCCACGTCACAGGCAATCACGTTGGGTCCGCGATACCGCAGATGCAGCAGCACATCGAGAAATTTCAGGCGCATGCTCGCGACCAGTATCGCCGCCACGGGCACGAGGGTGATCAACGCGCCGCACGGGAGGCGGCAACGAATGACCGCCCGTTCGTTTTTGCAGAACAATCTCTCGACGCGCTTCAGCGCTATCGGGTTCACGTTCCAGGTGTCGCCGGAAATGTAGTTGACTTGCTCCACGCGGCAAGCGGCGGGCGCATGGAAGCGGTGGTACATGCTGGAGGTCAGGCGCAGTGTCGCGTACTGGCCACCCTGGTAGTAGCGCACCAGCGCGGCGTCGCTCAAGAGATCCAGCAGCGGGTAGAGAAACCCCTTCGCCTGCAGCACCGACCCATCGGTCACCGTTCCGCAGGCACCAACCAGCGCGTCACAGGGGCTAACCAACGCGCGCGGATCCGGGTCGATGGGACGTGCGCCCTCCTTCAACTCTCGGGTAAAACAGTCGTGCAGGCTCTTGAAGCGTGTCTTCTTGGCTTCGCTCAAATCAAGATCGGTGAACAGCCGCCATAGCGCGATACAGCCGCGGCAAACCAAAGGCTGCTCGATCCGGCTCAGCCACCCCATGAATTGCGTCAGCAGCCTGCGTGGAATGCGGTTGGTGAGCAGAAAGTTGAGGTCCTCCTGCTGAACCACTCTCGCGATGAAGGAATTTACGGTCATCTCAGTGTCATTCGCCTGCAATAGAGTTCGCCGCCTAGAAGCAATTTAAGGAAACGGCGATTACCAAAATAATTCTGCACGCATTGACTGGCTTGGCGCTGATTTTTTTCTTGCGCAAATTGCACATTCGCTTGCAACTCTCGCGCGCTAAGCATCGCTCCTTGACGGGCCATTCGCGGATGGCCCGCCGCTTTGCATCGCTGGTGCCGAGTTACGAATACGACGAATCGCAGTTCTTCCGCGCCGACGCGGCGCCCGAGGAGATCGCCGCGACACGGCGGGCCGGGTTCCTGCGGCTGGCGGGCGTGTTCGCCGAACGCTTTGCAAAGACGGCGCAGTTCACCGGCGACATCGCAGGCGCCGTGTCCGACCTGCAGTTCACTTCGCGTTATCGCGTGCCCTTTCAATTCAGCGGCTTCGTGCGGCAGCATTTCAAGGGGAGCGCCTTCGTCGAATCGTCGTCCGGCGTGACGGTCACCGATCTCGACGGCAACAAGCTGTACGATTTGACGGGCTCCTACGGAGTCAATGTGTTCGGCTACGACTTCTACAAGGAGTGCATCGAGAGGGGAGCCGAGCGGGTCCGCGACCTGGGGCCGGTGCTGGGCGCCTACCATCCGGTGACTGCTTACAATGTCCGGCGCCTGCTGCAAATCTCCGGGCTGGACGAGATTTCCTTTCACATGTCGGGCACCGAGGCCGTCATGCAGGCGGTGCGGTTGACGCTCTACCACACCGGCCGCACTCACTTGGTGCGCTTCTGCGGTGCCTACCATGGTTGGTGGGGCGATGTGCAGCCCGGCGTCGGCAATCCACAAACCGCCCGCGACACCTACACCCTGAAGGACATGGACGAGGCAAGCCTGCGAGTGCTGCGCAATCGTCGGGACATTGCCTGTGTACTGGTCAATCCCCTGCAGGCATTGCACCCCAACGTCGGTGCGCCGGGCGACTCGACTCTCGTCGACAGCGGACGCAAGGCCCACTTCGATCGCAACGCCTATGCCGCTTGGCTGCGGCAATTGCGCGGAGTCTGCAGTGTACGCGGCATAGTATTGATCTTCGACGAGGTCTTCGTCGGCTTCCGGCTTGCCATCGGCGGCGCGCAGGAATACTTTGGCGTGCGGGCCGACATGGTCATATACGGCAAGACCGTGGCCGGCGGGCTCCCCATCGGGGTGCTGTGCGGCCGCCGTGAATTCATGCGCCGCTTTCGCGAGAACAGGCCGGCCGACATTTGTTTCGCGCGCGGCACCTTTAATTCCCATCCCTACGTCATGGGCGCCATGCACGAATTCCTGCATCGGCTCGACACCGAGGCCGTGCGCGGGCTGTATCGCGATCTCGACAATACGTGGAATGCCCGCGCGCGGGAACTGAACGATCGATTGGCCGCGGCGCAGTTGCCGGTGCGCATCGCCAACCTGTCCTCGATCTGGACCATCTACTACGCGGTGCCGTCGCGCTATAACTGGATGTTTCAATATTATTTGCGCGCCGCCGGGCTTTCCTTGAGCTGGGTGGGTACAGGTCGCCTCATCTTCAGCCTGAATTACACGGCCGCAGATTTCGCCGAGGTCGCCGATAGAATTCTGTCGGCGGCAGGGGAAATGCTGCGTGACGGCTGGTGGTGGAGCGATGCGCAACTCACCAATAAGTCCATCAGGCGCCGAGTCTTCAGGGAAATGCTTCAGGCCCGATGGGCTTCGACGGGGCGGCCGGCCGCCTCGCCCATGGGATCGATCAGCTCCCCTCGCATCAAGTAAAGCGGGGCTTTGCAATAGATCTTGGCGTCGTTGAACGGGTCGGTGATGATCTTGGTCAGCCACACCAGTCCGGTTTGCACGTCTTTCAAGAAGAACAATTGCACAGTGCGGAATACCAGCGCGCCGATGCCGACGATGAGCCAGATTTCTCCCACGTGGCGGACGAATTCCTCGCCGCTGGTATGCGGCTGAAACATCCCGAAGAAAGTCGGGTCCAGCCACAGCAGCCCCGGCGCGAGAGCCCAAACCAGGTGCAGCATCACCTTGCGGCGCAGGTTATATCCCACCTTGATAGCTTCCTTATGCTGGTGGGTCGCGTGGTTGACTTCGTCGTAGCCCTTGGGCTCGAAGAAGAAATGCCCGGACTGCCGGCTGACCATGGCCACCAACCAACCGATCAAGGCGGCGATCACTGGGTCTTTGAACATCATCGCGTAGGCGACGATGAAGCTGATAGCGCTCAAAAAGTGCAGAGACTGATTGATACGGCTGTGATGATAGTAACGATGATCATCCCATCGCTGCGTCTGTAGTTCCGCCCAAAAGCTTCGCATAGTGTTTCCTTGAGAGATACGGCATGAGGCCGCCATGAAGCAAATATAGGATTTTCGTTACACGCCTATTACAAGGGGCTTGCCGGCCGTCCAATCCTGGCCCTACGTCGCAGGGCCAGAAAACTGATAGTCCCCATTCATCGTTTCGTCATCCCATCATGCGATTCTCGGCCGGCATGAGAATCATGATCGTAACCGACGCGTGGTTTCCTCAGACCAACGGCGTGGTCAGCACCCTGGCGCAAACCGCGGCGTGGCTGGGCCGTTTCGGCCACGAAGTCAGGATGGTCACCCCCCGCGATTTTCGCAGCGTGGCCTGCCCGACCTACCCGGAAATTCGCTTATCCATGCTGCCCTACAAGAAGGTGAAGCGCGGTATCAGCGACTTCTCGCCGCAAGCGCTGCATATCGCCACCGAAGGACCGCTGGGCTTAAGTGCCAGGCGCTTCTGCGTGAGGGCCGGCGTGCGCTTTACCACCTCGTATCACACGCAGTTTCCGCAATATTTGCGGGCGCGCTTTCCCATCCCGCTCAAGCTGTCCTACATGGCACTGCGCTGGTTCCACGGCGCGGCTGTGCGTTGCATGGTGAGCACCGCCTCTGTGCGCCGCGATCTGGCGGCACAGGGCTTCAAGAACCTGGCGACCTGGCGCCGCGGCGTGGACACCGAGATGTTCAAGCCCCATCCGAAGGGTTTTCTCGATCTGCCGCGCCCCATCGCCGCATATGTCGGGCGAGTGGCGGTGGAGAAGAACATTGACGCCTTCCTGAAGATGGCTTGGGGCGGCAGCAAAATCATCATCGGCGACGGTCCGGAGCGAGCAAAGCTCGAGAAGCAGTATCCCATGGCCAGGTTTATCGGCTATCGATTCGGCCCGGATCTCGCTATGCATTTGGCTGCGGCCGATATCATGGTGTTTCCGAGCCGCACCGATACATTCGGCCTGGTCAATCTCGAGGCCATGGCCTGCGGCGTGCCCGTGGCCGCCTACCCGGTGACCGGTCCCATCGATGTGATCGAGGACGGAATCACCGGCGCCCTCGACCCTGATCTGGCGACTGCCGCGAGGCGTGCGCTCGACATCAATCCCAATGCCTGCCGGGAGCGCGCTTTGAAATCGGGATGGGATGTCTGCAGCCGCGAATTCGAGGGCAACCTGGAGCGTTGTGAATTCCCGGTTCAACCGAAGTTGATCTTGGCTTCCAGGTTAGTGCGCGAATCCGCGCTCGACAGCGCTTCCTCGAGCTCGATACGGCCCTCGCGCACGAGATTGTAGAGCGAGCTGTCGAAACTCAGCATGCCGCGTTCCGTACCGGTGCGGATGGCCTCTTTCACCCCAATCACGTCGCCCTTCTTGATGAGTTCCGACATATACGGAGTATTGACCATCACTTCGGACGCCGCTACCCGCGTGCCGGACTTCGTCGCGACCAGGCGCTGCGAGAGAATGGCCCGCAGGTATTGCGAGAGGTCGAGGAAAATCTGGTTGTGCTGATCGCGCGGAAACATATTGATGATGCGATCCAGGGTCTCGGCGCAGTTGTTGGCGTGCAGGGTGGCGATGCACAAATGCCCGGTGCCGGCGAGCGCTATCGCCGCCTCCATGGTTTCTCGATCGCGAATTTCGCCCACCAAGATCACGTCCGGAGCCGAGCGCACGGCGCTGCGCAGGGCGCGCGCAAAGGACTTCGTGTCCAGGCCCACTTCTCGCTGGTTCACGATGGACTTCTTGTTGGTGTGCAAGAACTCGATCGGATCCTCGATGGTCAGGATGTGATCCGATGAGGTCTCATTGCGGAAATTGATCATCGCAGCGAGAGTGGTGGACTTGCCGGCACCCGACGCGCCCACCATGAGAATCATCCCACGTTTCAACATGACCAGTTCTTTGAAGACATCGGGCATGCCGAGGTCTTCCAGCCTGGGCATTTCCGCGGTGATGTAGCGCAGCACCATGGCGGGATATCCCCGCTGATAAAAAACGTTGACGCGGAAGCGTCCGAGTCCGGACTCCGAAATCGCGAAGTCGATTTCCAACTCCTCGTTGAAATGCTCGATTTGGTCCTGGGTCATGAGCCCCAGCGCCGCTTGGCGCACGGTTTCCGGGCTCAGGACCTGCTTGTTCACGGGAAATATCTTGCCCTCGATTTTGATCTTGACGGGCGCATTGCAGGTGAAAAACAGGTCCGATGCCTTGCGCTCGACCATAAGTTTGAACAAAGGCTTGGTGTTCATCACCTGAGCCGGAACATCGGGCGAGGCTGACATGTATTAGAACACCTGTCCTTCTTCTTCCTCGAGGATCTGCAGCGATTGGCCACCCTCCTCCGGGTTTTTCATCTCACGCTTGCTCTCGAGCTTTACCCGCAAGCGCAGTTCGTTCTTCGAATCCGCATTGCGCAGCGCATCTTCATAAGAGATCAATCCCGCTTCGTACAACTCGAACAAAGCTTGGTCGAAGGTTTTCATCCCCAAGCGGTTGGAGCGCGACATCACATCCTTGATCTTGGTTACATCGCCCTTAAAGATCAAATCCGCGATCAGCGGGGAGTTCAGCATGATTTCCATGGCCGCGATGCGGCCGGAGCCTGCTTCCCGCGGTATCAGGCGCTGCGAGATGAGCGCACGTACGTTCAGCGACAAATCCATGAGTAGCTGCTCGCGCCGTTCCTCGGGAAAGAAGTTGATGATGCGGTCGATCGCCTGGTTGGAGCTATTGGCATGCAGGGTGGCCAGCACCAAATGCCCAGTCTCGGCGAATTGAATGCCGTATTCCATGGTCTCGCGATCGCGAATTTCCCCGATGAGAATCACATCGGGCGCCTGGCGCAGGGTGTTCTTCAGCGCCAGATGCCAACTCTCGCAATCCACGCCGACTTCGCGGTGCGTAACCACGCAGCCCCTATGGGCATGCACGTATTCCACAGGGTCTTCGATGGTGACTATGTGGCCGCGGGTCTTCTCATTCCGGTAGCCGACCATGGCCGCCAACGAGGTGGATTTACCCGACCCCGTGCCGCCCACCAAAATCACGAAGCCGCGCTTGGAGAGCACGACCTCTTTCAATATGGCTGGTAATTCGAGTTCTTCGAAAGTAGGAATCTTGGCGTTGATGGTACGCAGCACCGCACCTGTATGGCCCTGCTGCACGAAGGCGCTGACGCGAAAACGGCCGATTCCGGGCGGCGCGATCGCGAAATTGCATTCCTTGGTGGCATCAAATTCCTTGGTTTGCCGGTCGTTCATGATGGCGCGGACCAAGCCTGCGCTCTGCTCCGGACTCAAGGAACGGTCGGATTGAGGCCTAATTTCACCATCCACCTTGATCGCCGGCGGAAAGCCGGCGGTAATGAACAAGTCCGAGCCCTTCTTTTCGACCATGCGCCGCAGCAGGTCCTGCATCAGGCGTATTGCTTGATCGCGTTCCATAGTTATTCCTGTCTTCCGGCGCGCCCGGCGCGCCGCCTAAAGGTCGGGGTTCGCGCTCCGCGAACCCCGTTGAACGTGTGCGCCCAGCGCACTAGATTGAATCCTTGTTCTGCGCCTTGTACTTGGCCTCTTCTCTGCTGACGACGCCCTTTTGCACCAATTCCTGGAGGCATTGATCCAGGGTCTGCATGCCCTGACCCTGGCCGGTTTGAATCGCCGAATACATCTGCGCGATTTTGCCCTCGCGGATCAAATTCCGAATGGCAGGCGTGCCGATCATGATTTCGTGCGCCGCAATACGGCCTCCGCCCACCCGCTTCATCAAGGTTTGCGAAATCACGGCCCGCAGGCTCTCGGACATCATGGCGCGGACCATATCCTTTTCCGCGGCTGGGAACACATCCACGATGCGATCGATGGTCTTCGCCGCCGAGCTGGTGTGCAAGGTGCCGAACACCAGGTGCCCGGTTTCCGCCGCCGTCAGGGCTAAGCGAATGGTCTCCAAATCGCGCATTTCGCCCACCAGAATGACATCGGGGTCTTCGCGCAGCGCCGAGCGCAGCGCCTCGGTGAACCCCAAGGTATCGCGATGCACTTCGCGCTGGTTGACCAAGCAGCGCTTGCTTTCGTGCACGAACTCTATGGGGTCCTCGATCGTGATAATGTGGTCGGGACGGTTGTCATTGCAATGATTAACCATGCCGGCAAGCGTTGTCGATTTGCCTGAGCCGGTGGGCCCGGTGACCAACACGAGACCGCGGGGAAGCATGCATAAATCTTTGAAAGTCTTGGGCGCGTTCAATTCGTCGAGCGACAGGATGGTGGACGGAATATTGCGAAACACCGCTCCGGCGCCGCGGTTTTGGTTGAAGGCATTGACCCGAAAGCGCGCAAGCTTCGGGATTTCAAACGAAAAATCCGTTTCGAAGAACTCTTCGAAGGCCTTGCGCTGTTTGTCGTTCATGATGTCGTACACCATGCTGTGCACTTCTTTGTGCACCAGCGCCGGCATATTGACGCGCTTCATGTCGCCGTCCACGCGAATCATCGGCGGCACTCCCGCCGACAGGTGCAGGTCCGACGCGTTGTTCTTGACCGCAAAGGCGAGAAGCTGCGCGATATCAACCGCCATTTACGGCTCCTAATTCGGCTGGTTTAAGCCACTAGCAGTATATAAGAGGGTGTCATCACCCAATATGTTAATTGGTCCGCAGAATTCGACGCTTGTTGTGAACCACGTCCGGTCTCGGATAAGTCAGGCGGCCACGGCCGCGGGACGAGACCCGGCCACGGTCACTCTGGTCGCCGTCACCAAGGCGCAGACTGCCGAAACCATACGGGCGGCCGCCACCGCCGGCGTCACGGATTTCGGGGAAAACTATCTTCAGGAGGCGCTGGCCAAGATGGAGCGGCTCGCCGAACTGCCGCTGCGCTGGCATTTTATCGGCGGTATTCAATCGAATAAGACCCGCATCATCGCCGAACGCTTCGATTGGGTGCATAGCATTGATCGTTTGAGCGTAGCGCGGCGCCTGTCGGAGCAGCGACCCTTCCACGCGCCGCCGCTCAACGTGTGCATTCAAGTGGAATTGGTACCGGAACCGAACAAGGGCGGCGTGAGCCCAAGCGAGGTCGAGCAGCTCGCCGCCGCCGTGGCGCCGCTGCCTAGGGTTTGCCTGCGCGGGTTAATGTGCGTACCGCCCCCGCAAGCGAACGCGGCCGCCGAACGGGCGGTATTTGCCCGCCTCCGCATCCTGCTCGAAGAGCTGAACGCGCGCGGCCACAAGCTCGATACACTGTCGATGGGGATGAGCGCGGATTTCGAGTCCGCCATCGCCGAGGGGGCCACGGTGGTGCGAATAGGGACGGCGTTGTTCGGGCATCGGTAACGCGCCGGCGACATACAAAGAGGGGCTGAAATGAACAATATACGTAGGCTGGCGTTCATCGGCGGCGGCAACATGGCCGCGGCGCTGATCGGCGGACTGATTAAACGTGGCCTGCCGAGTGACCGGGTGGTGGTTGCCGATCCAAGCCGGGAGCAACTGCAAAAGCTGGTCCGGGACTTCGGCGTCCAAGCCGCCGCCGACAACGCCAGCGCAGCCAAAGGCGCCGAAGTCGTGGTGCTCGCCGTCAAACCCCAGCAAATGCGCGCCGTGGCCCTCAGCCTCGCGCCGCATCTGGCGGACACGCCTCCCCTGCTGATTTCGGTCGCGGCGGGCATCCCTCACGCCGCGCTCGCGCGCTGGTTCGGGCCACGTGTCCCGGTGATACGAACCATGCCGAATCGGCCCGCCCTCAATGGTTTCGGCGCCACCGGTCTGTTTGCGCCAGCCAGCGTTGGCGCCGCCAACCGGGCATTGGCGGAAATGATCATGGCCGCCGTCAGCGCCACCGTCTGGGTGGAACACGAATCACAGATGGATACCGTCACCGCACTGTCCGGTAGCGGCCCGGCCTATTTTTTCTTGTTCATGGAAGCCCTCGAGGCGGCCGCCCACGAGCGCGGGTTGCCCAATGATGTCGCCCATCAATTGACCTTGGAAACGGCGTTCGGCGCCGCGCAAATGGCACGCCAGTCGACGGACACGCTGGCCACGCTGCGCGAGCAGGTGACTTCCAAGGGGGGTACCACCGCTGCGGCGCTCGCCGTTCTCGACGCCGCCGGCCTCCGTGCTATCGTCGCTCATGCAGTGGCGGCGGCCGACCGGCGCTCAGCCGAACTCGCCGCCGAGTACGGTAATTCCTAGATATAAACATTAATTCGGTCGGGGTCGCCTCGACCCCGGTGAGAGGTGGCGAGAAGCGCCTAGAAACATCCGCTATGGAAGCGATTAGATACATCGTCGATACATTGCTTTGGCTGCTGACGCTGGCCTTTGTTTTGCGCCTGATGTTCCAATGGGTGCGGGCCGATTTTCGAGATCCCATGGCCGATGCCATAGTGCGCGTGACCAATTGGCTGATAATGCCCCTGCGCCGCTTGCTGCCCCCCATCGGCAAGATCGATACCGCCACCGTCGTGGCGGTCGTCGCCGTCGCATCGGTGCGCACCGTTGCGACCCTTGCTCTGGCCGGCGCAGGTGTCGGCGACGTGGGTTTGTTCCTGCGCACTACGGCCATCGACCTGGCGGGCCTGATCTTGCGCATCTATTTGTTCGCCCTGCTCCTGTACTGGCTGACGAGTTTCGTGTCGCCGGGCGGATATGCACCCGGCATCCGCTTGCTCGCGCAACTCTGCGAACCGATCTTAAAACCCGTGCGCCGGATCATTCCGCCGATCGGCCAAATAGATTTTTCAGTGCTCTGGGTGTCCATCGTGATCGGCGCCTTGCTGGTGCTGCTTCGTTGAACATCGCCTCCTACATGCCTGAAATCACAGCGAACACAGCGCTTCGCAGTACGTCACAACGGGCTCGAAGATACGCGGAAGCCTGAAAAACCAGCACCTCGCGCGCACCAAGTGCAAATATTTTTTTGCATTTGCGCTAAACATCGGCTTTTTTCTATGTTATTTTCGGCGCCGAGTTGAATTTGCGGGCAAATGATGCCCGCGCTCGCAAAAACCAGCAGGAGATTTAATATGGCGAAAAAGAATGCAGCACCGACCAAGTCTGAAATTCTCGCTAGCATTTCGAAGGAAACAGAGCTCTCTAAGAAGCAGGTCGGAGCCGTGTTTGACTCGCTTTCCGCCTCGATCAAGAAGAGTCTTCGCAGTCACGGCTTGTTTACGTTGCCTGGACTTCTGAAGATGAAAGTCGTGAAGAAACCAGCCACGAAGGCGCGTGAGGGTGTCAATCCTTTCAACGGCGAAAAGATGATGTTCAAAGCGAAACCAGCCAGCAAGAAAGTGCGTATTGCCGCACTCAAGACGCTGAAGGAATTCGTGAACTGATTTGGTCCTGGGTTCGGGGCGGCTGTGAACGTCAGCCGCCCCGAATCGCATCGCTGACGGCGTCCCGCAGTTGTTGCAGACGGCCGTGGAAGAAATGCCCCGCCCCGGGCATTACGACTAGCCGCGGCTTTGGGTTGAGGGCATTCACCCATTCGATGACCGCTTTGGGGTCTACCACATCGTCCGCATCACCCTGCACGACCAGCCACGGGCAGGGCGGAACGGCCGTTGACGACGCCTCGAACAGCTGAATGGCGGGTGCGATGGTGATCAAGTGGCGCGGCACTCGCTGCTGCGCCAAGCGCAATGCAACGGAGGCGCCGAAAGAAAATCCCGCGATCACCAAGGTCCTGCCGGGCCAGCGCTGGGCGCCCCACGAGGCGACCGCGTCCGCATCGGCGGTTTCGCCGACCCCATGATCGAAAATACCGGCGCTCGCCCCGACGCCGCGAAAATTAAAGCGCAGCGTTGGTATGCCGTTGTCGTTCAGAGCGCGCGCCACTGTGGTCACCACTTTGTTGTCCATGGTGCCCCCGAACAGCGGGTGTGGATGGCAGACCACCGCATAGCTGGATCCCCGCGCGACCTCGGTGTCCCCGAGGATGGCCTCCAGCGTGCCTGCCGGCCCCGCTATGGGGAGGCGTTCAATCGGGAGGGTCATTCAATGCCGACGAGATCGATATCGAACACCAAGGTCACGCCCGGCGGTATGACATCGCCGGCGCCGCTGTCGCCGTAGGCAAGGTCCGAGGGAATGATGAGTCGGCGACTCTCCCCGACCTTCATGCCGGCCACGCCCTGATCCCAACCCTTGATGACTTGACCCGTGCCCACCGGGAAGCGGAAGGGCTGCCCGCCGGTGCGCGAGCTGTCGAACTGCTTGCCTTTGTGGTCGGGTGCGGAGGCCTCATACAACCAGCCTGTGTACTGCACGACGGCAATTTTCCCGGCGGTTATGACCTCACCCGCGCCGGCTTTGAGTTCCACGGATTGCATGGAACTCACACCGCTCGGGGGTGCCGCGGCAGGCTTGCCGCTACAGGCCGTGAAGAAACCGCAGAGGACAATGACGCCAATTTTGCGCAGCGGTCTTGTGCATGTCATGGCCGCCATGTTAAAGGATTTCAACCAGGCGGGGGGTTCGCAGTGACGTTGGATTTACCGAGCGATCGGCAGTCGCGATCTCTGAATTTTCAGGGAGGCCGCCAGGCTGAGCAGCAGGGCCACGGAACAAATTAACGCAATCTCGGCGCCTGTCGCGATGGCAACAGCAATGGCGCCGATTCCGAGGCTGCCAGTCACCACCAGACCGATTTCCGCGGAAAGACCCAAGGAGCACATCCGTAAGGCGCTGACGGCGTCATCGAGTTCGTCGACCACTTGTAACATCCATTCCATTGCCCTTGAGTCTAGGCAAGCGGCCGAGCTCCGACCGTGCGTCGGATCACACCCTTGCTATGGTGCCTGGGGCTGCGTAGGCTAAAGCCCACATGCAGCGAATTCTCGTCCTGAACCCGAAGGGTGGTTCGGGTAAAACGACGATAGCCACGAATCTCGCCAGTTATTTTGCGAGCCAGGGGGATCGTCCGCTGCTGTCGGATAATGATCCTCAGGGATCAAGCACCCGCTGGCTGAAGAAGCGCAAGCCCGAGCAGCCATTCATCCACGGGGTCGCTGCTTTCGAACACAACTCCCGTATGACTCGAGCTTGGCAGATGCGCATCCCCGCCGACGCGATGCACGTCGTGGTCGATACCCCGGCCGCCGTATCGGCGCACGATATGCCGGAAATGACCAAGAGCGCTGACGCCATCATCGTGCCGGTCCTGCCTTCCGACATCGATATTCATGCCTGCTCGAAATGCATTGCCGATTTGCTGCTGATCGCTAAGGTGCGGCGCGACGAAAATCGCATCGGCGTGGTCGCCAATCGGGTCAGACGCAACACAGTAATTTATCAGTCGTTGATGCGATTTCTAGAGACTTTGCGCATTCCCGTCGTCGCAACCCTGCGTGACTCGCAAAACTACGTTCGCGCCGCCGAAGCGGGCTTTGGATTGCACGAAATGAAGCATTCCGTGGTGGCGCCGGATCTTGCCGACTGGCAGCCCATGCTGGCTTGGTTGAAGGCTAAGGAGGGGACGGTGCGTCCGAGCGAAGGCATCAATCCGCTTCCGGAAACGGCCTGAGCGGTACGCTAAGGAGGTTTAGCTAAGGAGCTTTACTTTTTCTCTTCCCAGGAACCGCGAATTTTCTCCGCCCAGTTCTTGTAGCTGTGCCAGTTGTAAAGGTTGTTGGTTATCGCCGAGTGGCGGCCGCCGGGCTTGTACAGATCCCGCGCAGTGGCGCCAGGTTTGAGGATGCTAGGCTCTGCGCGCGGCGCCCGACGGTCCACTCCGTTGTATCGAGTTGGATTCTTGACTTCGCTCATCGATTAAGTGCCTCTGTCCATGGGCATGACAGTAAGTGTCGCGCTTCCTCTAGGGCAGGAACTGTGTCACAGGGGACTTAGGGCTGTCGCAGGCTAGCGACGAGCATTGCGATACGCATCTCAGAGACTGTCGCGGTAAGTTAAATGGCGTCGATTCCCGGCATTCACCAGGCGTCGAAAAGAGGCTTCAGTTCCTCGAGCGAAGACTCCAGTGCCGCGGGCAATAATGTTGTGTAGGCATCGAGCAGAGCCATCGCATTCTGCGCGGGATCGGTTCGCGTCGCCGCGCCCAAGCGGCGCGACATATCGCGGTTCACCAAGTGCAGATTTACATACAACTCTTCGAGCGCCGCAAAACCCTGAGTCTGGCTTCCGCCCACCAGCTCCCGGGCCAGGAGGAACATACTGACGCTGCGATAGACCGTCTCGACCTCGCTCGCGAACGGCAAATGGAAGCGAGCCATTGGGCGAAAACGGTCGGTCCAAGGACAACCCGCGGTGGCCATGATCAATCCCAGCACGGAGCTCATCGCCTGCTGCGCCGTGGTTTCAGCATATATGGTGCGTTCCGCCTGCGTGACCGTCACGCCCACCTTGTCGAACGAAACCAGGGCCTTCAGCGGCTCAATGGCCGAAGCCATTTGCAAAGCAGCCGGACACTGAGGATGCTCAGCGGCATTGAGCGGACAATTGGCGCATTGGTTGAACTTCAAGTCCGTCCAGAACGGCGGCACGGCCGGCGGCGTATTGACGAGACGAAAATCCGTGGCGTCAAAGGTGAAATCCAGAGCCTTTTGCGACCCGTTGGGCAAATCGAAGCGATAGCGGATGCGCTGCGGATCGTTCATGCCACAAGTCGGTAGCAGGGGGTGTATTCGGCGCCCGTGAATTTCATGCGGCCCTGCGCAACGAATGAACGCAGCAATCGATCGAGAGGCTCCATGATCGACGGCTCGCCGGCGAGTTCGTAGGGGCCATGGCGTTCGATCGCATTGATGCCGTACTCCTTGATGTTTCCCGCCACGATTCCGGAAAATGCGCGCCGTAAATTCGCGGCCCGTTCATGCACCGGCTGATCGCGCGACAGGCGCAAAGCCCGCATCGAGGCATGCGTGACCTCGAACGGCAGCTGGAAATCCAGCGGGATTTTCAGCAGCCAGTTGAAGCCGTAAGAGTCGCTCGCCTGCCGCCGGAAGTCTCGGACCTGCGCCAAGCCCTGCACCATGGCGCGCGCAACGGCAGCGGGGTCGTCGATTATCATTTGATAGCGGGACTGCGCCGCCGATCCCAACGTCGAACCGATGAAGCGGTGGATTTGCTCGAAGTACTCGGCGCTGTCGGCCGGACCGGTGAAAACCAGGGGAAACGGTAAATCGCGATTGGCTGGATCGAGCAAAATACCGAGCAGGTACAGGATTTCCTCGGCCGTGCCCGCGCCACCCGGGAAAACAACGATGCCGTGACCCAGGCGGACGAAGGCCTCCAGGCGCTTTTCAATGTCCGGCATGATCACCAATTGACTGACGATGGGATTGGGCGGCTCGGCCGCAATGATGCCGGGCTCGGTGACGCCCAGGTAGCGTCCGTCGACGATACGCTGCTTCGAGTGGCCGATAGTCGCGCCCTTCATGGGACCCTTCATCGCGCCCGGACCGCAGCCCGTGCATACGTCCAAGCTGCGCAGGCCCAACTCATAGCCGACTTTTTTGGTGTAGTCGTATTCGATGCGCCGGATGGAATGCCCCCCCCAGCACACCACCAGATTCGGCCGCATCTGCAATTCCAGAACGCGCGCATTGCGCAAGATATGGAATACCGCGTTGGTGATGCTGGATGAAGAAGTGAGGTCAAATCGGCTGCTTTCGACGATCTCATTCGAAATGAACACCACATCGCGCAGCACTGCGAACAGATGCTCTTTCAAGCCCCGAATCATCACGCCGTCGACGAAAGCCGCCGCCGGCGCATTCTTGATTTCGAGTTTGATGCCCCAGGCCTGTCGCACGATGCGCAGGTCGAAGTCCTTGTACTTCTCGAAGATCACTCGTGCATCGTCGATATTGCTGCCGGAATTGAGCACGGCGAGCGCGCACTTGCGAAACAAGGGATACAGGCCGCCCTGCCCCGAATCGAGCAGTTTCGCTATCTCCTCCTGCGAGAGATGCTCCAGGCTGCCCTTGGGCGCGACCCGGGCATCCACCATGTCAGACGATAGAATTGTGGTTTCCACGGGCGCTCTTATGGATAGATATCGATGGGAATATTGTCTTGGGTACGCATCCACACTTCGACCATGTCGGAGTTGGACAGGGCGATGCAGCCATCCGTCCAGTCGCTGGACTCGTAATATGCCGCCGGATGCTTCGGAGTGTTGGGAAAGCCATGAATCATGATCGAACCGCCGGGCGCCCATCGATTCTTGCGCGCGCGCAGTTCGTCTTCTTTGTTAGGGTAGGACACTTGAATGGCCAGAAAGTAGTCGCTGCGGGTATTTCTCCGAGCTAGGTGGTAGCGGCCCTCTGGGGTGCGAAAATCGTGTTCGCGCTCTTTTTGCCCCGACGGACTCAAACCCAATTGGACTTTGTACTCACCCAGCAGTCGGCTGCCGCTGTACAGGTACAGCTTGTGTTCCGCCTTATGGACGACGACCCGGTCAGCGGCCGCGAGATCTTCGGCCAAGACACTACGGATAGGAGCCGCCAAGAAACTCGCCAACGCCAGTGCCGCCCACAAGGATTTCGCCAGATGGCGACCTTTTCGATGCTTCATTGGTAAAATTATAGCGTGTAGTCGGTATGACATAATCGGCTCTAGCTCACGTCCCGGTATAATTTGAGACAAATGCGCATTCCACTGATTCCGGTTCTTTGGTTCATTGGATCGCTGGCCGCCTGTGCCAGCCAATCCACCCAGCCCTTGGAAGTCCTGGACGAGCGCAGCGGGGTGACCGTGGCCGCGCTCAAAGAGGCGATCGAACTCGTGCCGGGCCCGCAAAATACCGCGGAGCCTCCAAACCCAGCGCTCAACTCACCCAAGCGCACCAGCTTCGCCTACCTGGGCCCGGTGGAATGGAATCGAAGCGGAGTCATCAGCTACAGTTTGTGGATACACATTGCTCCCGGAAATGACCGCCAGGCCGGCGATATCCACGCTTCGGCTGCTCTAACCCTAATCCTCGACGACGGGCCGCTGGCCCTGCCGCTCCGCGTGGCGCCGAAACTCGGGCGCGACCCCTATCGTGAAGCCGTTTCCTGGGGCCAAACCGCGTACTTCGACCTGGACGCGGCGGCTCTCGGCCGCTTGGCCGCGAGCCGCAAGCTCGAGCTCGACGTTCGCGCGGCGGACGGCACCATGATCGGCTTTTCTCCCACTCGGGATGCCCATTCCACTCTAGCGCGGTACGTCCAGGAACGCGGCATTACTGGCGATTGACCGGCACCACCCGCGGCAAGCTGATCACGGTCCCCGGCCGTACATCATTGAAATCGACATCGGGGTTGTATTGGGCGACCAACCACACCGGTAAATCGGCGTGTTGTTGCGCGATCACCCACAGCGACTCACCGCGCTTCACCGAATAGTTCTCAGTACCGGCGATGCGGTGGGCGCCAAAAAACTCCTCTTGCAGGTGTTGGTGATACTCGCGGCGGGCCGCGGCGAATTGTTCGGGGCTCACTTTGGACAGATCTAATTTGACCTTGTGGCCGAGCGTCACCAGCGCATTCTTATGTAATTTATTTAATGCGCGCAGCGTCTGCGAACTCGCTCCCGACCAATCCGCGTAATGTCCCAGGGTCTCTGCCGCCTGCACGGTCACCGTGTTATTGGCGCCGACGCTGTAGTCCGTGGTGTCGGCGTTCCCCGTCGGGGCGGCGACCGGCAACAGCGCGTTGCTATCGGTTTGCCGTTCGGAGACCGGCTCTTTGGGCTGCCGCACGATCTTGCCGCGCGCGAGCACTGGCGCCGCTTGCGAGGGCTCGGCGTGCACCACGGGCGTTGGCGCTGCGGGCGGCAGCACTTCCGCCGCGGGTGCCCGCGGCACTTCGGGCGCAGCTACCGGCAGCGGTCCTGGCGCGGACGGCCTCGCTGCGGCGGATAACTGGGCTTCCGCTGCGGCTGCCGGCTTAGCTGCCGCAACGATCGGTGGCGTGCCGCCGGCGCTCTCCGCCCGCGACGCGGGCAGCGGAATATGCACCACTTCGCCCCTAGCTACGGCTTGATTGGCGCTCCAGCCATTATCGGCCAGCAATCGGCTCAAGCTCACGCCGCTGGCCGCGGCAATGCCTGCCAAGGTCTCGCCGCGGCGAATCTTGTGTCTGCCGTCGTTGCGTTGCGCCACATAGCGCTGCGCCGGCGGCAAGCGCCCCCACGCGGCGGCGATTTCGGCTTGCGGCGGCGTGCCGGGCAGGCGTAGCGTGTAGCCACGCGGCACGAAGCGGCTGCCGTTCCAGATCGGCGGCCGCAGCGCCGGATTCAGCACACGCAGCGCCCCCAGGTCGGCCTTGAACGCCTTGGCCAGCGCATCCACCGGGACATAGTCCGGCAATTCCACCGGCGTGCTGTCGGTGTCGGGGAGAGGCGTGATCGGCCCGAAATACTTCTCGGCGTTGCGATCCACCTCGAGCGCCGCCAAGAACGCGACGTAAAAATTGCGCGATGCAAAGCCGAAGGTCTTACCCTGGTAGCGCTTGACGATGACGGCTATGTCGCTGCTGCCCAATTCGTCTTGAGCCCGCCGCAGGCCGCCCGGCCCATGGTTGTACGCGGTGACCGCGAGCGGCCAGGTGCCAAGTAGCCGGTAGTTGTACAACATCAAATTCGCGGCAGCCTCGGTGGCACTGTAAGGGTCCAGTCGCTCGTCGACCACACTGTCCACCCGCATGAAACGTTTGGCCGTCGAGGGCATGAACTGCCACAGCCCGGCGGCGCCGACTTTCGAGTAGGCCGCCAGATTGAACGAAGATTCGACGTGCGGGAGCGCGGCAATCTGGGCCGGCACGCCGTGCTGCGCCAAGGTGCGCGCGATCTGCTTCTCCCATACCGCGGCGCGAATCAACCCTGCGTGAAATCGATCTGCCTGCCCCAATTGGAAGCGTACTCGCTCGATGGCGCCGCGAAAGTCTGTGGGCGTCGCCTCATCGCCGAAGGCGTGCAGAATGCGCTGCTCATGCGCCGTTAGATCGCCGGTGTCGCCCGCCGCAAACCGCCTCAGCAAGCCCGCGTAGCGAGACTTCGCCTCCGCGACGCGCCGCTCCCGCTGCGCAGGCGAGGCGGCCGGATCGAAGCGCAGCACCTCGTAAACCAGCCCCAGGTTCCAATCGTCGTGCAGTAAGCCTTGGTCGGTGGTGACTTCGGTATATACCCGAATCCAAAAGCGTACGTCCTGCTCGAGCTCCGCAGGACGCACGAATGGATCAGGCGATTCAGCGGCCGCCGCAACCTTATGGAGAAGCGGCGCGAGCAACAGCCCAAACACCGCAATCTTGATTAGCTTAATTATCGCCGAGCTACCCGCACTTCGAATCGCCGCAATTCAAGCAAGTATTGCAGCCGTCCATCATGACGACGGCGGCGGTGCTGCACTTCGCGCAGAGCTGCGCCCCTTCCGGGAAGTGCGACTTTGAAAAGGCGTCGGTTTGCTTGGTCCGTGCCTCGAACTCCGCGCGCTTTTCCTGCACCAGCTTGCGTTGGTGCACGTCGAGCTCGGGCTTCTTGAGCATGCCTATCGATTGCAGGTGGCGCTCGATCACGTATCCCAGCTCGGCGATGGTCGAGGGCATGAATTTGCCGCCCGGTTGCCAGTAGCCGCCCTTGGGATCGAACACCGCCTTTAATTCGTCGACCAGGAACGTGGTGTCGCCGCCCTTGCGAAAAACTGCGGAAATAACCCGAGTCAGCGCGACTATCCACTGGAAGTGGTCGAGATTCTTCGAGTTGATGAACACCTCGAACGGCCGGCGCTGTTCATGCGGCGTGCCCTCGTTGAGCAGGATGTCGTTGATGGTGACGTACATGGCGTGATCGGAGACCGGGGTCTTGATCTTGTAGGTCGAGCCGATAAGGACCTCGGGCCGCTCGAGCTTCTCGTGCATCCAAATCACATTGTCTTGAGTCTTCAGCGCGTCCTTCGGGGCCGCAGCCGCGTCCTTCGCCTCCGGCTTCTGCACGCGATACTTGGCGATCTTCTTGTCGATTTTGATGTGAGCCATGATCAAAATTTCCCGTAATAGCCTTCTTTCAGCGCATCGAAGAGATTGGCGGCGGTGTGCATTTCCCCGTCGTATTCAATCTCCTGATCGCCCCTTGCTTCGACTTCCGTGCCGTCCTCCAGAGTGAACACGTAGGTGGTGTTCTTGAGGTCCTCTTCCTTGACCAACACTCCCTGGAAAGCCTCCGGATTGAAACGAAATGTCGTGCAGCCCTTGAGCCCCTGCTCGAAGGCATACATGTAGATGTCTTTGAAGTCTTCGTACTTATAGTCGGTCGGCACATTCGCAGTTTTGGAAATCGACGAATCCACCCACAACTGCGCCGCTGCCTGAATATCGACGTGTTCCTTGGGGCCGATGCCGTCGGCGGAAATGAAATAATCGGGCAATTTCTCCGCCGGAATCTGTGAATCCGGCATGGCGCGGGAATTCACCAGTTCGCGGTATGCCAGCAACTCGAAGGAGAACACATCGATCTTCTCCTTGGACTTCTTGCCTTCTCGGATCACATTGCGGAAATAGTGATGCGCGAACGAGGGTTCGATGCCGTTCGAGGCATTATTGGCGAGCGACAGCGAGATGGTACCCGTCGGTGCGATCGAGGTGTGATGCGTGAAGCGCGCACCGACTTCGGCGAGTTCGTCCACCAATTCGGGGGAAGCCTCGGCGATTCGCTGCATATAGCGGCTGTAACGTGCGTGCAGCACCCGGCCGGGAACACGCGCGCCGACGCGCCAGCCGTCCTTGACCATCTCGGGCCGTTTGCGCAGCATGGCGCGCGTGACAGTGAACTCTTCATTCATGATGGGCGCCGGGCCCTTCTCCCGCGCCAGATCGAGCGCGGCTTCCCAGCCGGCCACGGCCATTTCCCGCGATACGTTCTGTGTAAACGCCACCGATTTCTTCGAGCCGTACTTCATGCACAGCATGGTGATGCTCGATCCCAGCCCTAAGAAGCCCATGCCGTGGCGGCGTTTGCGGATGATTTCGTCGCGCTGTTGCGCCAACGGCAAGCCATTGATCTCGACCACATTGTCGAGCATGCGGGTGAACACCTTCACGACCTTGCGATAGGTCTCCCAGTCGAAACGCGCATTGTCCGTGAACGGATCGATGACGAATTTGGTCAGATTTACCGATCCCAGAAGGCACGAACCATAGGCCGGCAGCGGCTGCTCACCGCAGGGATTAGTGGCACGAATGTTCTCGGTCCACCAGTTGTTGTTCATCGCGTTGACTTTGTCGATGAGAATGAAGCCGGGCTCAGCGAAATCATATGTCGAGGACATGATGACATCCCATACACGGCGCGCCGGCAGGGTCTTGTAGATCTTGCAGGCAACCAAGCCTTCCTCGTTCGCGACATAGCCTTCCGTGTGCGGCCATTCGCGCCAGACATACTTCGCGGCGTCGTCCAAATCAGGCCGCTCGGTCTCGAATTCCTGCAGTCCCAGCGGAAACGCCAATTGCCAATCGCCGTCGCTCTTCACGGCCTTCATGAAGTCGTCGGTGACGAGCAAGGACAGGTTGAATTGCCGCAGCCGTCCGTTCTCGCGCTTGGCGCGAATGAACTCCAAGACATCGGGATGGCCAATATCGAAAGTACCCATCTGAGCGCCGCGCCGGCCGCCGGCCGACGACACGGTAAAGCACATCTTGTCGTAGATATCCATGAACGACAATGGCCCGGAGGTGTAGGCGCCGGCACCCGACACGTAGGCTCCGCGCGGCCTTAGAGTGGAGAATTCATAACCGATGCCGCATCCAGCCTTGAGGGTGAGGCCCGCCTCATGCACCTTGTTCAAGATATCGTCCATGGAATCGCGGATGGTGCCGGACACCGTGCAGTTGATGGTCGATGTGGCGGGCTTATGTTCTAACGCACCGGCATTCGATGTGACGCGGCCCGCCGGAATCGCGCCATGGCGCAGCGCCCAAAGGAAGGACTCGTGACACTGCTCACGGCATTCCTCGGTCTCGACATCGGCCAGCGCGCGAGCGACGCGCTTATAGGTATCGTCCATCGTATGGTCGATGGGCGAACCAT
Organism: Gammaproteobacteria bacterium; assembly: GCA_025357835.1. Classification (GTDB taxonomy): domain Bacteria; phylum Pseudomonadota; class Gammaproteobacteria; order Steroidobacterales; family Steroidobacteraceae; genus Bog-1198. The sequence continues at coordinate 70,380 of JANYLM010000049.1, read as the reverse complement.
CTTTCGCCGTCAGACGGTACTTCTTGTCCCAGATGTCAAAGGACGCTTGTTGGAAAGAAATCTCGCCAACGTCTTTGGACTGAATTTTGACCACCGTATTCATGGGTATTAAAACCGCTCCCTTATAATTCTCGTACTAAAACCGAACAAAAATTGCGGCGGTCCCGCGGATGCGATTGAGACTTGGATCAAAGGCCGATGGAGGACTGACGCTACACGCCGACCACAACATATTGTGTGCGGACGATGAGATTACGGCGCGACGGCAATCATCGTCAAGATATATTTCATTGTTTTTTCCATATAAAAAACATATATATATCAATAGCATATAAGTATGTCCCGAGAAATTAGCTCATTGCACTTCGCGAAGGCCAGGTCAAGGGGAAAAAGCACCAACCGCAACATCTTGTGTTTACACAACTTATCCACATTATGTCCCATTGACTTTGAACCAGGTCTCACTTTCGCCGACCTCGCGCTACTCGCCGCCGCCGTTGAAATACCTCCTCACCGGATCACGGTGGAAGGCGCCTAAGAGAGTCCGCCAAGCGCAATCTTCCGTGTAATATCCTAGAAGATGTTGGCGGCCTGAAGGCCGGACGGTAACGTCCGCCCTCGTTTCGCTCGCCGAGAACCAATCAAACGGAAGGATCGCGCATGAATCTGCGTATTAAATTTGCAGCGGCCACGCTCGCCGCGGCCGTTATCGCCGGCCCGGCGCTCATTTTTGCGGTACCGGCCTACGCTGCGGGGCCCGCGCCGGCGGCCGAGGCCGCGCCGATGCCGTCGCTGGCTCCCATGGTCAAGCGCGTTTCGCCCGCCGTGGTCAACATCGCTACTCGCGGCACCATTAAAGAGGAACCCGGCCAGCGCAATCCTCTGCTCGACGACCCGTTTTTCCGCCGATTCTTCGACACGCCGCCGGATTCGAAGCCGCGCGAGCGCCAGTTCCAAAGCGCGGGCTCCGGCGTCATCGTCGACGCCAAGAACGGCTACATCATCACTAATCACCACGTGGTAGAGAACGCCAGTGAAATCACGATTACCTTGCTGGACAATCGCAGCTTCACCGCCAAGGTGATCGGCAGCGACGAAGGCGCGGATATCGCGGTCCTGCAGGCCAAGCAGCCGAACCTGATTCCCATGGCACTGGGGGATTCGACCCGGCTCGAGGTCGGAGACTATGTCGTCGCCATCGGCAACCCCTTCGGTCTGCAGCACACCGTGACCGCCGGCATCGTCAGCGCACTCGGCCGCACCGGCATCAATCCGGACGGCTACGAAGATTTCGTCCAGACCGACGCCTCCATCAACCCCGGCAACTCCGGCGGTGCCTTGGTGAATTTGCGCGGCGAACTGGTCGGCATCAACTCCGCCATCCTATCGCGCAGCGGGGGCAATATCGGTATCGGCTTCGCTATCCCGGTCAACATGGTCAAGGGTGTCATGGACCAGTTGATCAAGTACGGCCAGGTCAAGCGCGGCGTACTCGGCGTCAATATCTACAATGTCACCCCGGACATCGCCAAGGAATTCGGTCTCACAGAATCGAGCGGCGCCCTGGTCGCCGGGGTGGCGCCGGGTTCGGCGGCCGAGCATGCCGGGGTCAAGACCGGCGACATCATCACTTCGATCAACGGCGCCGCCATGAAGGACGCCAGCGAGCTGCGCAACACCATCGGCATGCTGCGCATCGGGGACAAGGTCGAGATCGGCCTACTGCACGACGGCAAACCGCGCAAAGTGACGGCCCTCATCTCCGAGCGCGGCGATCTTGACACGGCCAACGCCGTGGATATCAACAAGGGCCTCGAAGGCGCGGCCTTCGGCGATGCGCCCGACGGCGGCGGCGTTCTGGTGAAAACGGTCCAAGACGGCAGCCCCGCGGCTCAAAATGGCATGCGCCCCAACGATTTGATCGTGGGCGTGGGCCGCACGACGGTCGCGAACACCAAGGCTTTCAAGGAAGCGGCGAAGAATGCCAAAGTCCTGGTCCTCAATGTACGGCGCGGTTCCATCGCGCAGCTGATTCAAATTCGCTGATGTCATGCGCCCGCAATCCATAGCCGTTCTAGGCGGCACCGGATTTCTGGGAACCCGGCTGGTCGCCCGCTTGATCAAGGATGGGCATCGGGTCACCGTGTTGTCGAGGGACAGAGAGCAACACAAGCACCTGCTGGTGCTGCCCGGACTGACATTGGAAAACTGCGATGTGTACCAGGAAGCGCAATTGAGCGAACGCTTCCGCGGCAACGACGTGGTCATCAATCTAGTCGGCATACTCAATGAACGCGGCTTTGGTGGCTCAGGTTTCCGGCGCGCGCACACCGAATTGACTCGAGGCGTGTTGCAGGCGGCCCGCTCAGCGGGCGTCACCCGGCTGCTGCAGGTATCCGCCCTGAAGGCCGCTGTTGATGCACCGAGCTACTACCTTCGCTCCAAGGGTGAGGCGGAACAATTGATCCGCGAAACAAGCTCGGCGCTGGATTGGACCCTATTTCAACCCTCCGTGATGTTCGGTCCCGGCGATTCCTTCCTGAACCGCTTCGCGGGGCTGTTGGGCGCAATACCCCTGATCTTTCCTCTAGCCAAGCCGAATGCGCGCTTTCAGCCGGTGCTGGTGGACGATGTGGTCGACGCCATGCGGCGCTGTCTGCACGGCGGCTTCTGTAGCCGTCAGACTTACCAACTCGGCGGTCCTCAGATCTACTCTCTGCGCGAAATCGTTGGCTTGGCAGCCAAACTCACCGGCAGGCGCCGATGGATTATCGGTTTGCCGGACGTCTTGGCGCGGATGCAGGCACTGGTCATGGACTTCGTGCCAGGGCGCCCGTTCTCCAGCGACAATTATCGCTCCTTGACCATCGACAGCGTCTGCACTGAGGACGGCTTGGCCAAGCTCGGATTGAAGCCGCAGTCCATGCTGGCATCCGCCCGCCTATACTTAGGCGCTCTCGAGGACAATGCCCGCCTCAGCCATAACCGCGCCAGCGCCGGCCGCAACAAGTCGATCCAGCCATTGCGCTTGGCGGTTGAGCCAAAGGTTCCGGTCAGTACTCGCTGAATAAGATGATATCGTCGATCGTCGAGTCCGGCGCATAGCTCACGGTATAGAACTCAACCATGTCCTTCGCCTCGACTCGATAGACCCGCCGTGCGCCGGCGGCGTCGGGCTGCTCCACCACGGTCAGCTTCAATATCGGCCCCCGCTCCTGCAAATCGCGCCGCAAGGTGTTCATGGCGGACGGAACCAGCCGCGCACGGCCGGCGGGGCTGAGCCCGTCAGCATATGCTCCGTCCGTCACGACCTTGTCGAGAAACTCCTTGAATTGCACAGTCTTTCCGGGATCGGAGTCGGGCATTGACTCGGGATAGTGCTTCAACTCCGGGTCGATGAAACCGGCCACGGTGTGGCCGAGGCGCTCGGTGCGGCACAGGGCCAGATTGGTCAATAAAATAATGGTGACTCTCTTGTCGACGTAGCGCGCCATGACCGCCTGGAATCCCTGCCAGTTTCCGTCGTACTCCACGAGCCGTTGATCACGCAGCCGGTTGTTTTCCCAGCCATAGCCGAATGTATACAGAGGCCGCTGACCATTGCGATGCGCATCGACGCGCCACATACGCTCGAGCTGTGCCTGCGGCAGCACGGCGTCGCCATACAGCGCAGCATCCCACTTGGCGAGGTCCAGCACCGTGGAGTACAAACTCCCGTCCGCGGTCCTATTCAGTGCCGGAGACACGTAGGTTTGGTTCAACACAAGCCCGTTCTCCGCCTTCTCATAGCCGCTGGCGCGATTCGGCACGATCTCCTTGTCGGAAATGACGCGCGTTTGAGTCATGCCCAGCGGCACGAACACCCTTAGCCGCAAAAAATCCCCGTAGAACATCCCCGTAACGCGGTTGATGACGAACCCAAGAAGCACGTAGCCCGTGTCGCTGTAGGAGACGTTCGTGCCGGGTTCGAATTCCAACCGCTGCTTGGAAGCAAGTTGAATCAATTCCAAATCGGTGTAGTCGTGGACCAAGTCCAACAGCTGCCGGTCGGGCGTCGTGAACTGCGGTATCCCTGATTGGTGATTCAGCATGAGGCGCAGCGTGACTTTGTTCCAGCTCGCCGGAACTTCGGGCAGGAACTTCGATAGCGGATCATCGAGATCGAGCTTATGTTCGTTGGCCAGCAGCATCACGGCGACCGCGGTGAATTGCTTGCCTATGGAGCCGATCTGAAACACGGTTTGCGGTTCGGCGCTCACCGCATGCTCGAGAGTGGCGACTCCATAGCTCTTGACATAGAGGGGCTTGCCGTTTTTTAAGACGGCGAGCGATATACCCGGTATGTTTTGCCGGCGCATCTCGGTTTGAAGATAGCGGTCGATTGCCGTTGTAGAATACTCATGAGCGGCCTTGCCCAGTCGAGCGGGTGCGGCGGGGACTCCTGCCCACGTAGTGATCGACGCCAGCGATAAAAATAGGGCGAGTGCGCTCGAGCGATACATTTTGTAAATTCTCTGACAATGGAAAGGACGTAACTATGCATCGATTGCGCAAGCCCTATCTACTTTTTCTTGGCGATGTGCAGGATAAGTTGACGGCGAAGACTGCCTTCGGTCTGAAGGATTGGTGCCCGAACGACGTCGTAGGTGAATGGAGCTTGCCCGGTTGCGGAGTGAGCCTTGGAGTAGCGCGCATGTCGCCGCAGGAGGCCGCCGCGCGCGGCGCCGGTTCCATCATAGTCGGGATCGCGCCCACCGGCGGCGCACTTCCGCCTCATTGGATAGCCGAGTTGACGGCGGCGGCCGAGGCAGGTCTGGACGTCGTGAGCGGCCTTCATACTCGCCTGACTTCCTTCCCCGAGTTGGTTCAAGCCGCATCTCGGCGCAATGTCCGCCTGATCGACGTGCGCCACGGTGAAAGGACTTATGGCGCCGCCAGCGGCCGCAAGCGCGGCGGCAAGCGAGTCCTGACGGTTGGCACGGACTGCGCCCTCGGCAAGAAATACACGGCCTTGGCCCTGGCTAAGAACCTCAACAGCCGCGGTGTCGCCGCATCCTTCAGAGCGACCGGTCAGACCGGCATCATGATCTCCGGAGAAGGAATCGCCATCGACGCGGTGATTGCCGACTTCATCGCGGGCGCCGCGGAACAGCTATCTCCCGACAATGCCGCCGATCACTGGGACGTCATCGAAGGACAGGGATCGCTGTTCCACCCGGCCTACGCCGGTGTAACTCTCGGCCTATTGCATGGGTCGCAGCCCGACGCCATCATCTTATGCCACGATCCGTCGCGCCGTACCATCGATGAGTATCCGAATTTTCCGATTCCCGATTTGCAGGTCGCGATCGATGACTATCTGCGTGCCGGCAGGCTGACCAATCCCGCCATACGCTGCGTGGGCTTGAGCATCAATTCCTCCAGCCTCTCCCACGCCGAATATGCCGAGTATTTTCGACGCGTGACGGACAAGCTGGGAATGCCGGTGTGCGATCCGGTGCGCAACGGAGTCGATGTGCTGGCGACCGCGCTGCTCGCGACGGCGCGTTAGCGCGGTAGCGGCCGAGCCGCCGAATCCGGCCCGGCGGCACTGAACGCGGCAGCCACCGCCTCGGCGGCCGGCAGGAACACATTGGCGATGGCCAGCGCCGTTGAGTAGAGATCCGGGCGATCGCGATTCGTCAAGACGATGACCGTAAAGCCCTGCTCGAGATAGCGCACGATGATGCTGCGAAATCCCGTGGTCTCACCCGAATGCCACCGAGTCTCGCCGCTGATGCGCCAACCGAAGCCGTATTGAATCAGCGGGTCGTCGGTCGGCGTCGCGGGCTGCAACGCGAGGCGCAGCGATGCCGGCCGCAGCAGCCGATCGTCACCCAGCGCTGCATCCCATTTCGCAAGATCGTCGATGGAGGAGTAGATGCCGCCGTCGCCGAGGGTTGCGCTGGTCAAACTTTGATCGTTGCGCGTCCACGAATTGGTCACGGCGCTATAGCCGAAGGCACGCTCCGCGACGATGGAAATCCCGGCTTCGAAAGCCAGCGTATTCTGCATGCCGAGGGGACGAAAAATGCGCTCGCGCAGAAACGACGCGAAATCCTTTCCCGACGCTTTCCCCACGATGAGCGCCAGCAGCGAGTACCCGCTGTTGCTGTAGCGGTAACGCGTTCCTGGCGGAAAATAGCCGCAATTTTCCGCTTCGAGCAGCCTCAGCACATCGGCATCAGCCAATTGCGCGGTGGTTTCTTTTGGAATGACATCCTCGTAGTCGATGAGTCCAGAGGTATGGATGAGAAGGTGGCGAATGGTGATTTCATCGGCGGCATCCGGCAGAGTCGGCAACCACCGGCGCACCGGGTCATCTACGGACAGCCGACCGTCTTGCGTCAGGAGCAGAATGGCGGCCGCGGTGAATTGCTTGGTCATCGACGCCAGCCGGTAGTTGGTCGAGGTCGTCGCGGCCACTCGGTTCTCTAGGTCCGCCACTCCATAGGCGCGGCGGAAGATGGGCGTCCCATAGCGAAGCACGGCCACACCGGCGCCGGGTACGGCGCCTTGGTACGGGCGCATGAGCGCATCGATGCGTGATTCGGGGTCGAGCTTAGAATCTGCCGTGAGCATCACCGCAGCCTAGCGGGCATGCGCAGCGTCGGGTTTCGGGAATTCGCGCGCGGTGCCGATGAGCCATTCGCGAAATTGCGCCACCTTGGGCAGCGCTAGAAAGTTTTTCGGGCATACGAAGTAATAAGCCGAGCCGTAGGACAGGGCGCCCGTTCCGGCGAGCCGCAGCGTGCCTCTGTGCAGCGCGCGACTGGCCAGTGTCCAACGCGCAAGCGCGTAACCCAAGCCTTCTTCCGCCGCCGCCAGAACTCCGGCCGAGTCATCGATGCTCGGCGCTCGGGACAGCCACTCGGCCTCCGCCTCGGATTGGCTCCACACGCTCCACGGCTCATCGCCGCTTTCGAGCAGCGGGATTTTACCGAGATCGGTGCCGCGTTCGAGCATGCCGTGCTGCTTGATGAGATCGGGGCTCGCCACCGGCACCAGCCACTCGTCGAGGATCTTTTCGCTGTGCACATTTTGATAGTTGCCGCGGCCGAAGCGGATGGCGACATGGTTGGTGGTGCGTGAGAAATCTACCAGTTCACGCGAAGTGTGAAAGCGCAGGTCGATGTTGGGGCATTTGCGCCGAAAGGAGCGGATGCGCGGCACCAGCCAAATCTGCAGAAATGACGACAGCGTGCTGACTTGCAGCGGCCCGGCACGCCGGTGATGCTTCATTTGCTGCAAGGCGGATTCGAGCTTTTCCAGCCCCGCTCGTACGGCGGGCAGCAATTCGAGGCCCTCCTCAGTGATCTCCACCCGTCTACCGCTGCGCCGGAATAGAGGCACTTGGATATATCCCTCCAGAACCTTGATTTGTTGGCTGACGGCGGCGGGAGTGACACTCAGGGCATCGGCGGCCGCCGAAAAGCTCAAGTGCGTGGCCACTGCCTCAAACACCCGCAGGGCTCCCAATGGCAATCGATCGTAGGCTGTCGGCACCTTAAGTCTTCCTTAACCGACTATCAGACATTGCATTTGTTGCGGATCGGCGCCGGGGGCAATGTATTCATTGTCGGAATCGGCTAACGCTTCGGAGTACATCATGAACCCTATCGACTTCGCTGCAAGGTTCGCACAAGGGCTGCTCGCAGTCACCATAGTGTCCGCCATCGGGCTACTGTTTCAACTAACTCTTTTATATGAAGGGGGTGGAATTTATGTCCTTTGATACACCATCGTCAGAAATCGCCGCCGATGCGCCACCCGAAGCTACGAGGACCGGCCGCGCCGCGGACGCCCTCAGAGCCGCATGGGCGGCGCTCGCGACCGGATCACAACCAATTCCTTTCGGCGACAATGGTGGGCTCTATCGCGACCTCGCCGCGCAAATTGCGGCTTCCCGGCCTGCGGCCTCGAATCGACGCTGTTGAGATCTATGGATTGCCGCAGACCAGGGCGTCTCGTTTCTCCGAATCGAGTTTTGCTAGCTCGCGGACGCGGATGTAAAAGGCACCGAGGTCGCCGCCCACCGCTTTGAGTTCGCGCTCGAAGCCCGGCACACAACTGTAATACGTGGCGATCGAGGCGAGGTGGGCATTGTTGAGGTCCTCGTCAAACCACGACTCGAACGGTGCGGGCCCGCCCCAACCCGCCTTGAGAAGCGCGAAGGAGGCACGCATGGACGCGAATGCGGCGCGCTTCCTTGCGCGCATCGGCTCGGGCGCGAGTCCTGAGGCATAAACCGCCCGCAGCTCGACCTGCGTCGCGGCCAGTAGGTTGATCACCTTGGCATAGTGCTCCTGCTGCACGCGATGCTTGGCCAAATCCGCCTCGCGACCCTGCGCGCGCAGCCAACGCCGTACGCCCTCCTCTTCCACCGTCGTCGCCAGCGCTTCATTGAAGGATGAATCGTTCGGCACATACAAAAGCTGGTGGGTAAGCTCGTGAAAGATGATGGCGGCAAACTCGACATCGTTCCAGCCCATCATGGTGCTGAGCACGGGATCGTCGAAATGACCCAGTGTGGAGTAAGCCGCAACGCCGCCCACAGTGACATCGAGACCCTGGCCGCGCAATCGGGCGGCATAACGGCGCGCCCGGCCTTCGACAAAGTACCCCCGATAGGCGACGCAGCCGACTATGGGGTAGCACCATTCCTTGGCATCCACCGAGAACTCAGGCGCGGCGACCACATTCCACACCACATAGCGGCGGCCCAGGTCCGCGTAGCTGCGATAGCTGCCGTTGTTCGGCAATCCCAGCTCGCGGCTGGCGAAGTCGCGGATGGCGGCGACAGCCTCGAGCTGGACGCGCAGCGCCGGCGGCGTCGATTTGTTAGCGATCACATGGGCGATCGGTTCGCGCTTGGACATCAGCGACAACTGGCCTTGTGCGCTTTGCAATAAGTAGCAGCCGCCGCTCAAGACTGCGATGGACACGACGATTAACGCCGCGCGGATCGTCGCCCCTATGCTGCTACTATTCACTTATGCAAGTGTATCTGGTTGGCGGAGCCGTTCGGGACGCCTTGCTCGGCTTGGCCGTCAAGGAACGCGACTGGGTCGTCGTCGGCGGCACCCGCGAGGAATTGTTGCGCCTGAAATATCGCGAGGTCGGCCGCGACTTCCCGGTGTTTCTGCATCCCGACACTCACGAGGAGTACGCGCTGGCGCGGCTCGAGCGCAAGGTGGCGCCCGGCTACCGCGGATTCGCCGTCGAATTCGGGCCCGAGGTGACGCTCGAAGAGGATCTCGCACGTCGCGATCTGACCATCAACGCGATGGCGCAGTCGGCCGACGGGGTGGTGGTGGACCCCCATGGCGGCAAGCGCGATCTCGACGCGCGACTGCTGCGTCACGTTTCTCCCGCCTTTGTCGAGGATCCGGTACGGGTGCTGCGCGTGGCCCGCTTCGCCGCGCGCTTCGCGCCGCTGGGTTTTCGGGTTGCCCCCGAAACGCAGGGTCTGATGCGCGCCATGGTGCAGCGGCGCGAGGTCGACGCCTTGGTACCCGAGCGGGTATGGCAGGAAACCGAGAAGGCATTGCGGGAGCCCAAGGCATCTGAGTTCTTCAGGGTACTGCGCGAGTGCGGCGCCCTGCAGCCCATCTATCCGGAGATCGACGCACTATTCGGCGTTCCGCAGCCGGCGCAATGGCATCCGGAGATCGACACCGGACTGCACACCTTGATGGTGCTCGATCAAGCGGCCTTGCTGAGTCCCTTGTCCCAGATCCGGTTCGCCGCGCTGGTCCACGATCTTGGCAAGGCTACGACACCTCCCGAGGAGTGGCCCAGCCATCGAGGACACGAGGAACGCAGCGTTTCACTCATCGAGGCTCTGGCCGAGCGCCTGCGCCTGCCGAGCGACTTTCGCGACCTGAGCATTATCGTGGCCCGCTATCACGGCATTGTGCATCGGGCCTTCGACCTGCGGCCCAAGACCATCCTAGAATTCATGGAGCGCGCCGATGCCTTCCGCCGCCCGGAGCGTTTCGCCCAGGCGCTGCTAGCCTGCGAGGCGGACTCGCGTGGCCGCACCGGGCTGGAGGCCATCCCCTACCCGCAGCGGCAGTACTTGCAAGCGGCGCGCGACGCGGCCGCGGCGATCAAACCCTCGGCACAAGACATTGCGGCCAGCAGCGGACCGAAGATCGCGGAGCTCCTGCATCAGCGGCGCACGCAGGTCATCGCCGAACTGCGCGAACGATCGGAGGCCGGCCGCTGACGAGCCGGCATGCGCCTGGCATCACAAATCGCTCGGCGTCTTAAGCCATCGTCGGTAGCGGCCGACTTGGCAGTCGGCCGCCGGCAAAGACTGAGATACTAAAATTTATAGCCAAAGGCTACACCGAGGACCCGCGGCCGAAGTGGCGTTTGCGCGACGATGAATTGATCGGTGCTTACGAAGACACTGGCGTTCGAATTGGCGAGGTTTTCAGCGTACAGGTTCACGTACCAGGCATCCTTCTCGACGCCGATTGACGCGTCGTAGGTCGTGTAAGCGGGATTCTCGAACCGCAGCCTGCCGGTAGAAACCGCTCCGGCTTGCGCAAACGTAGGATTGGAACCCGCCTGCGTGAAGGAATGCCCGCTGTGGGAGGCACCGACTTGAACGAAGGGAGAGTATCCGCCCTCCATGGTCCAATCGTAGCGGGCGCGCAGGCTGAACTGAAGCGGCGGTGCATCGGCGCTCGGGGAGCCGATCGGGCCGAATGGGTTGACAACCGCTCCGCAGTTGCCGCCGAATTGGTTGCAGGCAAACGTGATCTGCTTGCCGAAATCCGGGCTTGCGGGATTGTTGTTGAACAGTATGGGCGAATTGGTCTGCCGGCTCTGGTTCCAGGATGCCGCTCCCTGCAGAGTCAACCCTGTCACGACCCGGGCCACCAGCGACGTCTCCACTCCCTTGATAAGGAAGTTCTGGCCGTTGGCGTTGTAGAAAATGTTGCCGACCACACCGGGATCGAAGAAGGCGACCTGGACGTTGTTCCACTTCTCCCGGTAGACGGCCCCGTTCCACTGCAGGCGATGGTCGAAGAATTCCGTCTTCCAGCCGAATTCGTTGTTCGTCAACTGGTCCGATGAGTACGACTTAGGTATGTAGTACTGCGGTACCACGCCTGCAGTGAAGGCGTGAGGCGCACCGCCGTTCTGGTTGAAACCGCCCGGGCGAAATCCCTGCGAGAACGTGTAGTACACCATGATGTCCGGTGTGATGTGCCAGGTGATGTTCGCACGGCTCTTGAAACCGGACTCGGTGTCTTTGAGATTCGCCGTGTCAAGGTTGAAACTATAGGGCAGCGGTAAGGCTGTTGCGTGGCACCCAGCGGGTGGCACGCCGCCCTGTAAGCAGCCGAAACTGGCAATGACGCTGCCCTTCGAATAGTTGTCGAAGCTAAAATGGCGCGTGCCCGCCGTGATCGTCAAAACCTTGGGAATCAGGTCGAAGTCTACCGACGCGAAGAAAGCCGTCTGCTTGGTGTCGCGCACCGTGTCCTGATAGAAGGAGGTGGGGGCGGATTGAATGCCTGGGTTCACCACGGTCGACCCCGGGAACGTGCCTACATCGGCGAAGCAGCCGGTGTTGCCCGGCGTACCTGCCGCGCCGTTTGAAGTACACGACGGAACGGTCTTGTAACCCCAGCCGGTCTGATCGAACAGCTTATTGTCCTCCCAGAACGCTCCGGCGATTGCGCGCAAACGCCAGTCGTCCGGCGTGCTGAGGCGAAATTCGTGTTGCTGGTGCGTGTTGTGCTCGACCGAGTGCCAGGTGGCACTCGGCGAGAAGCAGGTTGAGTTGAGGGCGTTTGCGGCGGAGGCCGGACCGTAGCACTGATAATAGTCGGCATATAGGCCACGCGCGTAATTGGTGTAGTCGCCCACCTGATCGACATTGCGGACGAGGTAGCCGCCTGTATAGACGGCCTTCAAATCGCCGAACTTGCCATTCACCGTCCAAGCAGTGCTCTCGAACTTGTCCTTGTCGAAGGAGTTGTTGAACAGCGTGACTTCGAGCGGCCGCAGCGGCGCGCCGTCCGAGGCATTGGGCTGCTGGTAGAACACCCCGCGCGAGTCCATGTCCTGGTACGACTGGGTGATCAGCGCGTTCCAATCCTCATTGAACTTGTACAGTGCCTCGACGCGTAGTCCCTGATAGGTAACGGGGTTGATGGCGCGTCCCGCGAGGTTATTGTTGTTGATGCTGGGGCTGCCAGGCGGAACGCAAAAACCCGCGTTCGGCTGCCCGTCCGGGCATTGTCCGCCGACGGCCGCGTAGCCGGCATAGTGGATGCCGATGTCGGTGTTCTTGCGCGTGAACGTTGCGGGCACATTGTCGATGTAGCCACCGCGCTTGTCGCTGTAGATCACCCCGCGTACGGCCATGGAGTCGGCAATCAGCGGAAGATTCAACACAGCCGTCAGGTCGGTATTCGGATCGCCGTGAGCGGTCACTCCATAGCCGGCCTTAACATTGGCCTCGAACGTATCAAGCTTCGGTTCGTTGGTGATGTAGCGAATCACCCCGGCCTGGGCCCCAGCACCGTACAGCGTGCCCTGCGGCCCCTCCAGGACCTCAATACGATTTAGATCGGCGGCGTAGATGTCGAGGTTACGATTCGGAAGTTGGGCGGATTGATTGTCCAGGTAAATTGCGACGTTCGGCCACAAGCCGGTCGAAGCGCTGCCCTGACTGGGCTGCGAACCGGCGCTGAGGCCGCGCATGTAAACCTCGTTCTGGCCCGGCCCGTTGCTCGCCGTCGTGACGTTCGGCAGATACTTGATGTAGTCATCTAGCGTGGAGATGTTGAGTTGCTGCAGCGTTTGTGCGGTCAGTGCCTGCATCGAGATCGGCACGTTCTGTATGCTCTCGTTGCGGCGTTGCGCGGTCACAACGATTTCGGTGATGCCCGAATTGGATTCGGCATCGGAGGTTGACGCGGCGTAAACGAATCCGGGCGCGGACCCGCTCAAGATCGCGGCGATCGCGCAGGATAACTTCGTATTTGAATTCATGCTCTATCCCTCATATTTTCCGTACGGCGCTGGGCGGGAACCGTGATCTTTAGAATCGCGTTGGAAACTGAATCGGTGCAATCAATAGGTCACGAAAGCAATTGAACGCCCGGTCAACTTTTCTTACATCCCTCTGGCGTTGTATATTGTCTCAAGATTTCACCGAAATCAAGATTACGACAAACGCAAATAATTTATACATTTCAACTAGTTAAAATATTCAGCACGAGTTATGTAAATTGAACGGCCATTTAACCGCGGATTGGTCAAAGCGTGCCAACGGCCGCGCGATAAACATCCCGGGGGCAAATCAATCCTCGAGAGTAACGCCAATGCCCATCACAAAGTGTGGCGCAGGTCCTGCAATGCAAATCCGGACAACGGCAGGTCCATACCACGCAGCCAAGCCATGGCTTTGAAGCGCTCGCCCATTTCGCCCGGTAACATGAGCTGTCGCGCCTGATTGGCTAAGCGCGCAAATTGATTGACGTCACCGCCGGCGATGGCCTTCATTTCGAGGTCTACCTTCAAGCCGGCCAAGAAAAAGCTCTGCGTCGTGAAGCCTGATAGCGTGAAGCCGGCCGCCCGGGACGCCTCCGCGAGCAGGGTATAGTCGACCCACGCTGTGATGTCTTGAAGCCCCGGATACAGCAAGGGATTGTCATTGGCGCGATGACGAAAATGACACAGCAGGGTACCTTCGTGCCGTTCGGGCAAATAGTATTGCGAGCGCGGCAAACCGTAGTCCAACCACAGTGCCGCGCCGGTGCGCAAGGATTGAGTGACGCCGCGCGTCCACGCCATGAGGCGCGGGCAATACTCCGACACATAACCGTCGTCCCACGCAACGCCGGCTTTCGCTAGCCGCCGACAGGCTTCGACCACTGCCGGTCCCGCCGGCCGCGTTTCCCACGCGAGGCGGCCCTTGTCGGTCACAACCCCTAGCTCTTCCACACCCTCTCGATGCCACCTAAAGCGCGTGACCGGCAAGGCATCCAGCACCTCATTGGCGAGGATGATCCCGTCGAATGATTCCGCGGGGGGCTGATCGAGCCAGCGCACATGCTCCAGCAAGTGCGGCAAGCGCCGCTCCAAGTGGCGGCGCTGACGCTCGCGCAGGTCCGCGCTGATTTCAAGAATCCAGTAATGGTGGGGCAAGGCCCCGAGAGTTTCGAGGCGCGACAGTACATCCGCCGCCAGGCTTCCGCTGCCTGCGCCTATTTCCAGCACGCATCCGCCATCGAGCGCGCGCAGTATTTCGGCACATTGTCGTGCAATGCAGGCCCCGAACAGGGGCGAAACTTCCGGCGCTGTCGTGAAATCGCCGCCGACGCCTAGTTTATGCGCTCCCGCGCTGTAATAGCCTAAGCCCGGTGCATACAGCGCCGTATCCATGAATCGCTCGAAGCTCAGCCAGCCGTCCGCCGCGATCAGCGCCGTCAGGTGCTCGCACATGCGCGCACAGTGCAGTGCCTGCGTATCGGTCAACATCGGTTCACGCTGCGAAGGCATTGCGGTATCGTGGAGTGTCATGAAACCCAGTATCGACAATTCTGCGTTGCGCGACCAGGTCGTGCTGATCACCGGCGGTGCGCGCCGCGTCGGCGCCGAGATCGCGCGCACTCTGCACGCGGCCGGAGCCAATATACTCATTCACTATCGTTCCTCCGCCGCAGCCGCAATCACCTTGGCGGACCAGTTCAATCAGGCACGCCCGCATTCCGCCGCCATCCACGCGGCGCACTTGTCGACCGCGGAGGCCCCAGAAAAACTGGTGGCCGCCACTCTGCTGGAATATGGGCGCCTGGACATTCTAATCAACAATGCGTCCAGTTTTTACCCGACGCCGGTCGGACAGATCACGCTCCCGCAGTGGGACGACCTCATGGGCAGCAACTTGAAGGCCCCGTTGTTTCTTTCGCAAGCCGCCGCGCCCAGCTTGGCGAAGCAACGTGGACTCATCATTAATATGATCGACATCCACGCATTGCGCCCGCTCAAGGCGCACCCGGTGTACAGCGCGGCCAAGGCGGGACTCGCCATGTTGACGCGTGCCTTGGCGCGCGAACTGGGGCCTGACATCCGCGTCAACGGCATCGCGCCGGGGCCGGTGCTGTGGCCGGAAGGCGACATGGACGAAGAGTTGAAACGCGAAATAATCGACAAGACCGCCCTCAAGCGCCACGGCACTCCGCAGGACATAGCGCGCACCGCCCTGTTTTTGGCGAAAGACGCGCCGTACATCACCGGTCAGATCATCGCCGTCGACGGCGGCCGCAGCATCTAGGCCGAATCCGCGAGCGGCCCCTGCAGCAACTCGCGGGCCCTTTGAATATCCGCACCCAAGGGGCGATCGTCCTTGTATTGAGGAATGTGGGCGCGTACCCGCCGGTACAGGGCGTCGGTTTGCACCGCTCGGTCGAGTGACACTCGCTGCAATTCGTAGGCCTGCGCCGCGGCAAGCAACTCGATGGCCAGGATTCCCTCGGCATTGTCGATGATCTTGAGCAGCTTGAGTGCGGCCGGCGTTGCATGGCTGAGATGATCCTCCTGCAACCCCGAGGTGATGCCACCGTCCAGGCTGGCCGGCGCGGCCAGACGGCGATTGTCCGCGGCCAATGAAACCGCGGTGTACTGGGCAATCATTAACCCCGAACCCGCGCCCTCGTCTACGGCCAGAAAGGCAGGCAAATTGCTCACCAGCGGGTTGACCAAGCGATCCACGCGCCGCTCCGACATGGCGGCTAATTCGGCGACGGCGATGCCGAGCGAATCTGCATTGAGGCCGAGCGCCGCACCGACGGCGTTTGCGCCCGCCAGCGCGCGCGGCTGCTCGGCCGTGCCGACGACGACGGGATTGTCCGTTACCGATGCCAATTCATCGTCCACCACGCGAGCGGCATGCGCGAACAGATCGCGAGCGGCCCCATGCACCTGA
This sequence comes from Gammaproteobacteria bacterium, assembly GCA_025357835.1. Classification (GTDB taxonomy): domain Bacteria; phylum Pseudomonadota; class Gammaproteobacteria; order Steroidobacterales; family Steroidobacteraceae; genus Bog-1198. Next base: position 54,383 of record JANYLM010000049.1, on the reverse strand, counting down.
GGGACAGCGCGCAGGCTCAAGGGATCTTGCGTCCGCCGTCCGGCGCTGCCCTTAAGGATGGCACTGCCCTGCAGGGCCGCACGCAGGCGCTCACCGACTAGGGCAACTCCCGCCGACACTCGCAGCCCTAAGGCGTCGGCGTCGAATGCCGCGACCTGACCGTGCAGATTCTCGAATGACATTGCGGCCACCGCATCCGCCCAGTCGAGCAAGCGCTCTATCCTGCTCAAGGCGATTGCCGACAGACCCGTGGCGCAAGGCGTTCCATTGACCAGGCTCAAACCCTCCTTGGCCCTCAGAACCAGGGGTGTAATGTTCATGGACTGCAGCGCCGCGGCGCCGCTGATCGACTTGCCGTTTAACCGCGCCATCCCCTCACCGATCAGCACAAGAGCAATGTGCGCCATGTGCGTGAGATACCCCACCGATCCGGCGGCGGGCACCTGCGGCACACAATCGTGCTCGAGCAGCGCGAGCAGCCCGTCCACCACCGCCGGCCGAATGCCGGAGAAACCGTGCGCAAAGTTATTGATGGCGGCGGCGATGATGGCGCGCACCTCGGCCGATGCGAGCGGAGTGCCCAGACCGACCGCATGGCTCATCAGAATATTTCGCGACAGCCGCTCCTGCTTGGATTCAGGTATCACTACCTCGCAGAGCGCGCCCACGCCGGTATTCACGCCGTAAGCGCGTACCCCTTTGCGAACGATGGATTCAACCAGAGTACGCGCCGCGCAGATCCGAGCCTGCGCTTCCTGCGACAGCGTAAGAGGCGCGCCTGCGGCCACTTCCGCCACTTGGCGCCACGAAAGGGATCGATGGAGAACAATGCGTTGCGCCATGGTCGCAGCGATCGGGGGCGCTTAGGACTGGGCCGCCGTCAGTGCGCGCCATTTCTCCAGATCCTCGCGATCGCGCTCCAGGATCACACCCACGTCGCGCGAACTGCGGATGGCGCCTGGTTTACTCAATGCTATGCGCACCCAGGCGATGCCGAAGTCTTCCAGCATGAGCATGGCGATATGCTCGGCCAGAGTTTCGACCAAATGAAACTTGGACGCTTCGACGAACGCCAGTACGCGCTTCGCGACGCGCTTGTAATTGAGCGTGTCGTCGATGGAATCGGATATGGCGGCCTTGCGGACATCGGCGCTGATCTCGATATCGATGATGACGGTTTGCTTGACCTGTCGTTCCCAATCGAAAATACCGATGATTGCCTCGGTCTTGAGCGCATGCACGAAAATCTTGTCCATCGCCGTCTACACCCCCATTGTTCCGCTGTGCCCAAGCTGCCAATTCGCCCGGGCATTGATGATCCCACCATCGTGCATACCGGCCGCCAATCGCATGCATCCGGCCAGCGCGATCATTGCCCCATTGTCGGTGCAGAACTCGGTGCGTGGAAAACGCAATTCCGCTCCGAAGCCACGCACCACCTCGGCCAGCCGTTCGCGCAAGCAGCGATTGGCGCCGACGCCTCCCGCGATGACCAGGCATCGATGCCCGGTAACGTCGAGCGCACGCCGGCATTTCTCGGCGAGGGTCTCGACCACTGCTTCCTGGAAACCTCGCGCTACGTCCGCTCGCATCGCGTCGTCCAACACGCGGCCCCGCAAGGCTACTAGGGCCGCGGTCTTCAAGCCACTGAAACTGAAATCGAGGCCGGGGCGGTCGAGCATGGGCCGCGGAAACACGAAGCTATGCTCGCGCCCGGTCTCGGCTAATCGCGCCAATGCCGCGCCCCCCGGATAGGGCAGCCCCAGCAGCTTCGCAGTCTTGTCGAAGGCCTCGCCCGCGGCATCGTCCAGGGTTTCGCCCAAAATCCGGTACTCACCGAGTCCAGCCACGTCCACGAGTTGGGTATGGCCGCCGGACACGAGCAGGGCAAGAAATGGGAAGCTGGGCGGATTGGGCTCCAGCAGGGGCGCCAGTAGATGTCCCTCCAGGTGATGTATCCCCACCACGGGCTTGCCCCAGGCGAAGCCCAAGCTGGCGGCGAAGCCCGCTCCTACGAGCAAGGCGCCGATAAGGCCGGGGCCCGCTGTATAGGCCACTCCGTCAATGGACTCGCGATCGGACCGCGCCTCGGCCAGCGCCTCCCGAACCAGGGGCAAAAGTCGACGAACATGGTCCCGGGAGGCCAATTCAGGCACTACGCCGCCATAGGCTTGGTGCATCGCAATCTGGCTATGCAGGCGGTGCGACAGCAGCCCCTGATCGGCGTCGTAAACCGCGACCGCCGTCTCGTCACAGGAGCTCTCAATCCCGATTACACGCATAAACCCTACTAAATCGCATTTACGGCTCCTTCAGAGAATCCACGCCCGTACGCAGCCTTTGCCTTTTATGGGGGCGCACTCTAGAATGCGCCCCCCTGCCGCCGAATGCCGGCGTCGGTGCCCTACATTTTGAGGTTTGAATGCCCAGCGTTCGTGTTCGCGAGAATGAATATTTTGACGCCGCCCTGCGTCGTTTCAAGCGTGCCTGCGAGAAGGCGGGCGTCCTCACCGAGCTGCGGCGGCGTGAATTCTACGAGAAGCCCACCCAAGAACGTAAGCGAAAAAAGGCCGCTGCGGTAAAACGGCACTTGAAGCGCCTGTCGCGAGAGAATATGCGCGGTACGGGCGGCGCGCCGCAGAACGCCCCATCGGCGGCTCCGGCTCGACCCTCCTACTAGGCGCTGTCCGCGTAAGGATGTCTCTTAAAGAGCGAATTACGGATGATATGAAGGCGGCAATGCGCTCCGGCGAAAAGGAGCGGCTTGGCGTCATTCGCATGATTACGTCCGCCATCAAGCAGCGCGAAGTCGACGAGCGAATCGCTCTCGACGACACTCAGGTGTTGAGCGTTCTCGAGAAAATGATCAAGCAGCGCAAAGAGGCGCTGGTGCAATTCCAGGCGGGCAATCGCCAGGACTTGGTCGATAAAGAAGCCGCAGAAATCACCCTGCTGCAGGGCTACCTGCCCACCCAGTTGAGCGATACGGAAATCGACGCCTTGATTAGCGATGCCGTCGCCGCCACCGGCGCGGCCAGCGTCAAGGATATCGGCAAAGTCATGGCCATCATTAAGGGCAAAGCGCAGGGCCGCGCCGATTTAGGCGCAGTCGGGGCGAAAGTTAAAGCCAAGCTCGGCGGTTGATCGCAGGCGGTCCATGACCGGCCGCATTCCACAAGCGTTTATCGACGAAGTCGTCGGCCGTTCCGATATCGTCGAGATTATCGGCGCACGGGTTCCGCTGAAAAAGGCGGGACGCGAATTCAAGGCCTGCTGCCCCTTCCATAACGAGAAATCGCCGTCCTTTTGGGTCAGTCCCGACAAGCAGTTTTACCATTGCTTCGGCTGCGGAGTGCATGGCACCGTGATCGGCTTTCTCATGCAGTACGAGAAGATGGAGTTCGTCGACTCAGTGGCCGACCTTGCGCAGCGCGCGGGTCTGGAAATGCCGCGCGAGGCGCTTAAGGGGAGTGAACCCAGCGGCGCCGACCTGCACGAGGTCATGGCGCGCATGGCGCGCTTTTTCGAGCAAAATCTGGCGGACCAGCCCCGTGCGCAGAAATACGTGAGCGCTCGCGGGATCGATGCAAAAACCAGCGCGCGTTTTGCGCTGGGTTACGCACCTGATTCCTGGGATGCCCTGCTCAATCGATTTGGATCGCAGCCGGAGGAAAGGCCCCAGATCCTGCAGCTTGGCATGATTATCGAACGCGACACGCGCGGCGGCGAACGCGCGGCAGGCTTTTACGATCGCTTCCGCGATCGGCTCATGTTTCCGATACGCGATTCGCGCGGCCGCGTCATCGGCTTCGGCGGAAGAGTCATCGATCAAGGCGAGCCCAAATACCTCAATTCCCCGGAAACACCCCTGTTTCACAAGGGTCGCGAGCTCTACGGTCTTTACGAAGCGCGCCAGGCGCGCGCGGATTTCAAGCGATTGATGATCGTCGAGGGCTATATGGATGTGGTGCGATTGCACCAAGCCGGAATCACCTATGCCGTGGCCACCTTGGGCACAGCGACCACTCAGGAGCATCTGAACAAAATTTTCAGGCTGACCAGCGAAGTGGTGTTTTGCTTCGACGGCGATCGCGCCGGCCGTCAGGCGGCCTGGCGGGCTATGGAGAATTCCCTGCCCCTGGCGCGGGATGGCCGCGAGCTCAAGTTCATGTTTCTGCCTGAGGGCCACGACCCGGATACCCTGGTGGCGCAAGAAGGGCCCGAGGCGTTCGAGAATCGGCTGGGCACCGCCCTGCCGCTATCCGAATACCTGATCCAACAATTGATGGTCGATGTGGACCTTAACCATGTCGACGGCCGGGCCAAGCTCAAGGCCCTGGCAGCGCCCCTGTTCGCCCGCATGCCCGAGGGCATTTACCGGGAAATGCTGGCCGACCGTCTCGCCGCACGAGTCGGCATGCCCGCGGCGACGCTCAAGAAGTCGTTCGCGGCCGGCGACCCGCAGCGTCCACCCCCCGGCCGGCCGGAACTCCCCGGGCAGCGTCGCGGTCGGATCAGTGTCGGGCGCGGCAATTTACTGACCCAGGCCATCACCCTGGTGCTTCAGCACCCTACGGCGGCGGCCGCCGTTAGGGACCCCGAAGCGCTTGAAAATGTCGACAGACCAGGCGTTGTCGTACTCAGAGAGCTGATTTCCCAGGCGGCGGCGGCATCCAATCCGAGCACCGCGATGCTGCTCGAACGCTGGCGGGACCTCCCCGAATATGAGCGCCTGGCCGAGCTCGCGATGGCCGAACCCCTTGTGGCGGAGCCCGAAGGGGCCGCTAAGGAGCTGCAAATGGCGGTCGAAAAGTTGCTGGATGAATACGGCCCGGGCCGCCGTAGGGACGAATTATTGCGAAAAGCTGAGGAATTGGGCTTGAATTACGACGAAAAGGCCGAATTAAGCCTACTTCTCAAATCCAAGGGGCGCTCCTGAGCGCGCTTCAATAAGCCCAAGCTCGAGTGGCTACGGAATGCCCAGAATCGTATACTTGTCGGCTTGCATTTACATGTCCAGATCTCTAACGAGGCGTCCACCTTGATCAAAAAAGCGCCGGCAGGCACAGCGACTCAAATCGCGGACGAGCGTCAGTCGCAACTTAAATTGTTGATTGCGCGCGGCAAGGAGCAGGGCTACCTCACTTACGCTGAAGTCAACGATCACTTACCGAGCGAAATCGTCGATCCGGAACAGATCGAAGACATCGTCAACATGATCAACGACATGGGTATTCCGGTGTACGAAAAGGCGCCGGACGCCGAGTCCTTGTTGCTGACCGACGCCACCGCGGCTCCTGATGAGGAAGCTGTGGAAGAAGCCACCGCGGCGCTCGCCAATCTCGACGCTGAATTCGGCCGCACCACCGATCCGGTGCGCATGTATATGCGCGAAATGGGTACGGTGGAATTGTTGACCCGCGAAGGCGAGATTCGCATCGCGAAGCGCATCGAAGAAGGTTTGGAGGCCGTCAAAATCGCGCTCGGCAGCTACCCGGGCACCTATGATTTGCTGCTGCGGCATTACGAAACCGTCAAGGCCGGCCAAATGCGCCTGGTCGACGTCATCGTCGGCTTCGTTGACCCGAATGCGCCGGATGAAATCGCGCAGCCGCAGAACCCGAAATTGATGGCGCTGGAACGCGAAGAGGCCGCCAACGACGAGGACGAGACCGAGGGCGACGAGGACGAGGAAGCCATCGACACGGGCCCCGATCCCGAAGAAGCCGCGAAGCGCTTCAGCTCCATCGCCAAGGTCCATCACCAGTTCTTGAACGCGCTTGACAAGCTGGGCTCGAAAGATCCCAAGACATTGAAGATCCGCAAGAAGATCTGCGCCGAGCTGATGGAGCTGAAGCTTAGCCCAAAGATGTTCGATCAATTGATCGACAATTTGCGCCAGCATGTGACCGACGTACGCCTGCTCGAAAAGGAAATCATGTTCCTTTGCATAAAGCAGGCCGGAATGCCGCGCAAGGACTTTATTTCGACGTTTCCGAAAAACGAGACCAGCACGCGCTGGCTCGACAAGCACATCAAGGCCAAGAAGCGCTATTCGGCGCCTCTCGCCAAGTTCAAGGATGAAGTGGAGCGCCGCCAGAACAAGCTGAAGGACCTGGAAGGTCTGTTCCATGTGCTGATCAGCGAGATCAAGGAAATCAACCGCGAGGTATCGATCGGCGAGGCCAAGGCGCGCCGCGCGAAGAAGGAAATGGTCGAGGCCAACCTGCGCCTGGTGATTTCGATCGCCAAGAAATACACCAATCGCGGGCTGCAGTTCCTGGACCTGATCCAGGAAGGCAACATCGGCTTGATGAAGGCCGTCGACAAGTTCGAATATCGCCGCGGTTATAAATTCTCGACGTATGCGACATGGTGGATTCGCCAGGCAATCACGCGCTCCATCGCCGACCAGGCGCGCACCATTCGTATTCCGGTGCACATGATCGAAACTATCAACAAACTGAATCGCATCTCCCGGCAGATGCTCCAGGAGATGGGACGCGAACCGACGCCGGAGGAGCTGGCGGTGCGCATGGAAATGCCGGAGGACAAGGTCCGCAAGGTCCTCAAAATCGCCAAGGAGCCGATCTCCATGGAGACGCCCATCGGGGATGACGAGGACTCGCACTTGGGTGACTTCATCGAGGATACCTCGGTGTCATCGCCCATCGACTCCGCCACCACCGAGTCCCTGCGTGAAACCACGCACTCGGTGCTGGCGCAGCTGACGCCGCGGGAAGCCAAGGTTCTGCGCATGCGCTTTGGCATCGACATGAATACCGACCATACTCTCGAGGAAGTGGGCAAGCAGTTCGATGTGACGCGCGAGCGGATCCGGCAGATAGAGGCCAAGGCCTTGCGCAAGCTGCGCCATCCCAGCCGCAGCGAGCAGCTGCGCAGCTTCTTGATGGACGACTGATCCGACTGTGACGCTAGGTTGTTCGGCGCTTTAAGTACCAAGAAAAAGGGGTAGGTGCGCCGGAATATTTCTCTAGCCCGAAACTACGTCGATAGTGAGATGGCGTTCGCTGCTCAGGGAGTTGGCGACCAGGCAGGTCTGTTCGGCTTTTTCCAGCAGTTTTTTTGCGCGCTCGATGTCGGCGCCCTCGGGCAATAGTAGCTTGGCGTGAGTGTCGAAACGGGTGAAGCGCATCTTGCCGTCGATACGGTCTAGAGTGCCTTCGGTGCGCGACTCGAGGCTGACCCAGGCGTATTTCGACGCCGCGGCAATCGCTCGAAAACTTAAGATGAAGCAATCCGCCACGGCGGCGGTTAGAAGCCCCTCGGGGGACCATTGATTGCCGGGACCGTCGAACTCCTTGGGCGGTGCGGATTCGATGATCCGGACACCGTCCGCGGACAGCGGCACGTCTCCGACGGGGCGCACTGCTGCGTTGACGACATAGTGATGCGGGAAGGGGTGCATGGTCGATTCCTTGGTTTAAGCCGGTCCGAACAGTTTAAGCTCGGAGCCGTCCTCTGTGAGCTTTATCGTTCGTGCGAATTTAAGCCCGATTTTCTCAAGTACGGCGATCGAACCCCTATTGTCGGGCGATGTGATGGCGACGATGCGCCGCAATCGCAGCACCTGGCGTGCGTGGGTTAAAACGGCCGAGGCGGATTCGACCGCATATCCCTTCGAACAGTGCCGCGACAGAAACGCGAATCCCACGTCCACGTCGTCGAGACCGTCACGCTTGACCAACCCGCAAATGCCGACGGGTCGGCCGTCGAGCAGACAGGCCGCATACAAGCCGAAGCCGTTCAGCCTATAGCTGTCCATCGGGCCGTTGCGCAAGTATGCGCGGGCGTCCGCCGCGGTTCTTACCCCTTTGTCGCCGATGAATCGCAGGAAGGCCGCCTCGTTCAGCAGCTCCAGAATGAATTCGGCGTCGTCCAATTCGAGTTGGCGCAGCACCAAGCGCTCGGTGTGAATGACGTTCATGCAGGGCTCCAGCGTAATAGTTCCGTCCGAGCCCGGCTACAGCAAACATAAATGCCTTGACGGTCTTGCATGTCCTATCGTGTACTGCCGCGGTCATACAACCGTCGCCGGGGTCAATTGAATATCCTGCTGTCATGGATCAAGGCATCGAGGCCGGCAATCGCGTTCACCTGCGTACTGGCCTCATCGACCCAAGCCGCCCTGGCTGGCGGGGTCAGCGGCTACCTGCCGATCAACCTCGAACCGGAAATGGAACGGCAAATCGAGAGAGTGCTCATCCTGGCGGACGAGCCCATCCTCAAGCGTCCGTTCGCGGTTGCGTTGGTGGAGGATGCACTACCGCAGGCCTGCATGGTGGACAAGCCGCTTTGCACCAAGGTAAAGCACTACCTGCAACGCTACTCTCGCGATTATGCGGTGACCCATGCCAGTGCGGCCGGTGCGATCACGCGCGACACGGACCGCGGTGTGGTGCCGAATTCATATGGCATGCCCGTACGCAGCGACAGGGAATTGTCCCTGGCGGCATTTGTTCAACCGAATGATTACTTTCTGGCCAGTGCAGGCGCGGTCAGCTATGCCGGCCGCACCGTACCGACCGGCACTATGCTGAGTGCGGGTTTCAATTGGGCGCAACTCGACATCGGCTACCGCGATCATTGGTTCTCCCCCATGACCGGCAGCGATATGTTGATCAGCACGGAGGCGCCAACAACACCGTCCGTGACGCTGTCGAATTACGAACCGCTCACCCGGCTCGGCCTTCAGTACGAGTTTTTTCTGACACGTGTGTCGCGGACCAAGATCCACTATAACGGTCAAGAAGGTGTAGGTAATCCGCGTCTTTTCGGAGTCCAGATATCCATCGAACCCTTCCCCGGCTGGTCTCTTGGAGTCAATCGTCTGCTGCAATACGGTGGCGGCCCGTTGCCCGGCTCCGCACGATTTCTGTTGCGAGATTTCTTTAAGCCAAGCGGATTATCGCAGACGCAGGGCAACCAGGAAGCGTCGTACGTCAGCCGTTTCCTCATTCCCGGCAAGACCCCGTTCGCGGTTTACTTCCAATACGGCGGTCAAGACAATTCCAACGGCGGCAGCTACCTGCTGGGAAATGTAGCACTTTCCGGAGGCATCGACTTTCCGCGGCTCTGGCACCACTTCGATCTCACCTACGAGGTCTCGGAATGGCAGAACCTCTGGTACGCCAAGCAATACATCTTTAGCCAGGGAATGACTAATGATGGCCTTGTGCTCGGCAACTGGGGCGCGGACCAGAGAAATTTTGGCGATGGCGTCGGCGCACGCAGCCAAATGCTGCGAATTGGCTGGGAACCGCCGTTCGGGGGCTACCTAGAAGAGCGCTTGCGCACGGTAGCGAACCAAACTTACTACGGCGGCGGCCAGCGAGTGTATACCGCGACTCCCCTGCCCTTCCCGTACCATCATTACTACGATCTCACGGTACGCTACTCCCGCCCGTGGAAAGACCTTACCGTGGGTGGCGAGGTCTTGGGCGGACGCGACATTTACGGCAAATCATTTTCGCGCCTGTCCGCCTTCGTGCGCTACGGCGGAGATGAGCATACCCGTGATGACGACTCCCTCGACGAAGAGTCCTACAGTGGCGGCGCCGAAGAACACGGCACTGAGCTATTTGTCGATGCCGGCATGAACGTCAACAGAGTACGCACGGATCTGAATAAAGAAATACCAATTACCACGAGCAAATGGGCCTTCGCTCCGCATTTAGGGCTAGGCGCGCGCCGCGCGGTTTCCGAAAAAAATGATTTGGGCGTACGGCTGGAGTTAGACCAAGTCCAAGGTCGTTCGCTGCTCGGTATGCGCGCGGTCGATTATCGGTATCGATTTTCCGACTCCTTCGCTGCCGGTGTATTCCTGGGCGCCGCCCGTTACGGCCAGGCTACCCCCGCATATTCGCTATATTTTGGAGCGGGCGCTCTGTGGCGTAATGTACTTCCCAAGTGGGATGTGGGCATTGACTTCCGCCATGCCCAAAATGTGGCGCGTGATCATATGTTGGCAAGCGATCCGCACAGCGGCCGAGCGGAAACCTTTTATAAAATCGACACTGGCCTCCTGTATGTGTCGCGGCGATTCTGATTTGGGCTGAGTCGACTGAGCCTGGAGGGACGAACGAAGTGGTGAAAACCAAGGCGATCTATACCGGCGGATGCCTATGCGAAGGTGTCCGCTATCGGATACGCGGCGCCCTTCGCGGCGTCATAGCCTGTCATTGCTCGCAGTGCCGCCGCACCAGCGGACACTACGCGGCCATGACCAGCGCACCGTCGGCAGACATTGAACTGACGGCCTCACACTCACTGCGCTGGTACAAGTCCTCGGACACCGCGGAACGGGGCTTCTGCAGCGTCTGCGGCAGCAATCTTTTTTGGAGGCAGGTTGGGCGCGATGCGATCAGCATAACCGCCGGAACTCTCGACGCACCAACCCAGCTCGCGATGGATGAGCACATATTTGTCGCTGACAAGGCGGACTACTACACCATCAGCGACGCTTTGCCGAAGAAGCAGCAATGGTAGCGGCCGAGGTAACGGCTACTTCTTGTGAGTAGGGTCGTCCGCGGGATTGACGTAGGTAATTTGGAACGGCCCCATGAGATTCACCTCAACCACGCCACCCGTCCTGGTCCAGGCGAAGTGGTGCATGTTCGCGGGCGCAACCGCATAGCCGCCGGGTTTGAGCGTCTTCGACTGCTTCTTGTCGAGCTTATCGCCCATGCCGAAGGCAACGGCGCCTGAGATCACCGTGACGCGCTCATCCGTCGGGTGCCAATGCGCCGGTATCTGACAGCCGGCCGGCATCTTCAGGCGGATCGTGACCATTCCCGTTCCGGCAGGATCGCCGGCGAGAACCGCCATTTTGACGCCAGCGGGAAGTACAGGCGGGGCTGCACCCCATTTGATTTCCTCGGGCTGCAGCGGCCCCGACACCTCTGCGGCCAAAAGCGCCGAGGAGGGTGCCAGGGTCGTAAGCATCAACAAGCGAGCCATCGACAGTATGTGTGGTTTCATGTTAACCCCTTTGTCTGTAGTGAATCACCGCAGCCTCAGCGCTGTCCTGTCCGAGCGTCGCTCGCGGCTGGCCCATCGTCCGGCGGGCAGTATTAGATCCGGACGCGTACGGTACCGCCGGCACAGTGCGAGGGGTTCAACCGTTTCGCGCATCCTACAGGGTACGCACGAAGCCGGTGCGCAGTGCCTGCACCCAATCCTGCCTTCCCCGTTGCTGCGCCAGTCGCGCCGCACTATCCCAGTCATAGGGCACCGCCACGAATTCGACCGTCCACCCTCCCGGCAATCGCTCGGCGATGGCATATCGTCCATGTGGCGATCCAACCTCCACTGTGTGCGGGCCCGGGTGGTGCCCCTCATACGCCTGTATACCCACGCTGCCGGGATTCACGATGACCTGGCCGCCGGCAAGGCGCGACAGCTTAGGGATATGCGAATGGCCGCAAAAAATCAGCGATGCATCGCAGGTTCCCGTTCGTTCTGCAATGCGCTGCAGGGGTGCCGGACGAAGCTCGCCGTCGACGAGGTCTTCGAGGTAGCAATCGACGTCGTTATAGGGCGTGGCATGACACAGGAACACTTCATCCTCCATGCGCAACACCGGCGGCAGTGCAGCAAGCCAATCGCGGTGTGCATCCGTGATAGTTTCGTTGGCATGACGATCGGAAGCTCCCATGTCGTCAGGATTCATCGTCAACACTTGTCGTTCGTGGTTGCCGCGGATGGTCGGCAAATTGAGCGCCATCAGCCGGTCCGCAGTCTCGGGCGGCAGTAGAGGACCGGAAAGAATGTCGCCGAGATTGACGGTGAGATCGACGCCGCGGCGATCGATATCGGCAAGCACTGCGTCGAGCGCGAAAAGATTGCCGTGTATGTCGGAGAGGGCGGCGATTTTCATTCTATGCTCCGAATTATACGACCATCGCTCTTGATTTACGCAGCGATGCCTGCGGCAACCGCCGCAAAAGCGAAGTCGCTGTCGGCCCTCAATGCAAATGCGCAATCTCTCAGGGCACGATCGCAAAACTGGACCAGCCGCGAGCGGGCCGGGCCTAACGAATGGCCGCGGCTTTTCCCGTCTTCGCGGGAGACCGGGTTGCTGTGACGTAGTGATACGCGACGTCCCAGAGAAATGCCTTGATCGGCCGCGTCGCGCCGCTCCCCTGAGCATCGGCTACCAGCAAATCATCCGGAAACACCAGTTGGATCAAGAGTGTTGATTTGACTACGCGATAAAAGTTGAGCGCCAGCACAGGACGAAATTCACCCGCCTTCTGTCCGGCCTCGATCAATTCCTTCAAACGGCGATGCATCGCCGCGAGCAGTCCTTCGCGCAGATTTTCGCGAAAAGGGCCGCCGGCGGCCAGGCGAACGTATTCCATACCGCCCTGCGGCGTCGCCAAATCAGTGAGCGACAGCCTCACATAGGCAGGATGCCGAAAGTGAAACTCGACAAACCGATCGAGCACCTCGCGCAGAGTCGTCGTGGGTTGCGAGATGCCTTCGGGTGGGTATTGAAACTGTTGTGAAAGCAGCGCGACGAATCGTTTGGATACCTCGATCAAGACGTCGTCTCGGCTCTCGTAGTGCTTGTAAATGGCGGGTACCTGCACTCCAAGCGGATCGGCTATATCCTTGAGCGTGAAGCCGTAGACGCCGTTCTGAGCGATGAGATGCTCGGCCGCATCCAAGATGCGCTCTCGGGTCGAAATCGATTTACGCGGCGCAACCGCCGTGACACGCGCTGTTCTGCCCATAGAACTCACTTTCGCAGGCCGAACGCGGCCTGACAAGCCCCCGCAGACGCTTGCAGCACGGAATGCGCTAAGTTAATCTAATTAACCTAGTAATACGTTTTTTTGCGCCATAGGTAATCGCGACACACCCTCTGACACTGCCACCCAACAACAAGGTTTACATCGCCATGGATAAAGCCCAACTTGAGGCGCTGCGAGCACGCTACGCAGACGCCGGCGCCTTGGACGCCACAGACCAGGGCCTGCGCCGCGCTGCCGCGCAGGTCAAGACGCCTAGCGGGCAACGACGAGCGCCCTATGCGGGCTTGCCAACATTCCTTGATCTGCCCTGCGCCGAGGATGCCACCGACCTTGACGTAGCCGTGATCGGCGTGCCCATGGACTTGGGTGTGTCAAACCGCCCGGGCGCTCGCTTCGGGCCCCGCGCGGTGCGCGGCATCGAGCGCATCGGGCCTTACCATCCGACCTTCAAAACCGTGCCAATGGCGTCGGCGCGCTGCGCCGACATTGGTGATGTACCGTTTCGCAGCCGTTTCAGCCTCGACCAATCGCTGGAAGATATCGAACGCTTTTACGCAGCGCTGCACGCTCAGGGTGTGCGGCCCTTGTCGGTGGGTGGCGACCACTCGATTACCTATCCCATCCTAAAGGCGCTTGGGCGGAACACTCCTGTCGGCCTCGTGCATATCGATGCGCACTGCGACACCATGGGCGCGTTTGACGGGTCGAAGTTCCATCACGGCGGCCCGTTCCGGCTCGCCGTCCTCGATGGAGTGCTCGACCCGGAACGTACGATCCAGATCGGCATCCGCGGTTCTTCGAACATGTTCTGGGAGTTCTCACACGTGTCGGGGATGACGGTGGTGTACATGGAAGAGTTCATGCAGGCCGGGGTCGCGGCCATCGCCGAGCGGGCGCGCGAGGTGGTTGGCGCGGGGCCGGTGTATGTGTCGGTGGACGTCGACGGCTTCGACCCCGCTTATGCCCCGGGAACGGGTACGCCGGAAGTCGGTGGCCTGACGCCGCGCGAAGGACTTGCGCTGCTGCGTACACTCGGCGGCCTCAATATCGTCGGCGCCGACGTCGTCGAGGTCGCGCCGCAGTACGATCCCACCACGAACACGGTGCAATTGGCGGCGCAGCTGCTCTTCGAAGAATTTGCGCTCATGACCCTTGGGCGTAACGCTCAAACAGGTCACCCGTGAGTCGCGAACTCAGTTAAAGGCGCTTCTCGGGCGGTAACCCTCCGGGCGACGGCGAATGCTAGTATTTGCAATCGATCTTGTGAAGGAGCGGCCATGATATTCGAGTCCGTGTCCACCGGCGGCTGTCGATCCTATCTGGTAGGCTGCGAGGAGAGTTGCGCCGCCGTCTTAGTCGACCCGGAACTCAGCCAAATTGACCGCTACATTGCACTGTCCGCACGGCATGGCTTGCGTTTCCACTATCTCATCGACACACACACGCATGCCGATCATTTCTCGGCGACGCGAGAGCTGGCGCACCGACTTGAGGTGCCGGTGGTCATGCACCGCTCGAGCCCCGCGCCCTTTGTCGACCTGCGCCTGGAGGGCGGCGAACTGCTTGTGGTCGGGCGCCTGCGCCTGCAATCGCTACATACGCCCGGCCACACCCCTGATTCCATGTGCCTGTGGGTCGAAGACCGTTTGTTCACCGGAGATACGCTTCTGATCGGAGCCACCGGCCGCACCGACCTGCCCGGTGGCGACGCGGAGGCTCTCTATGAGACCCTGTTCCATGGCGTACTCAAGCTCGATCCGGCGCTGAAGGTATTTCCTGCGCACGAATACAAGGGACGTTCCCACTCCACCATCGGCCAGGAGCTGGCGGAGCTGAAAACGAGTATTGAGAACCACCGGACAGAGCTGATCGTCCTGGACGTGCGCGAGCGCGACGCTTACGAAGCCGGGCATATTTCTGGGGCAATGCACCTACCGCGCGGGCAGCTGGAGCTGCGAGTCAATGAGGACCTTAAGGACCCGACCCGGCGGATTCTGGTTTGCTGCGAGTTCGGGCGCATCTCTACTCTGGCGACCGCGACGCTTCGCGCGATGGGATTTCAACGCGCGGTGGCGCTGGATGGCGGCATGAAGGCGTGGCGCGAAGCTGGCAACGCGGTTACCGACGGACGAGAGCCGCAATAGTCATCATCTTAGTCATCATCTGAAATACAGTGCATCGAGCGACTGACATCGAGGGCGGCGGCGCGATTCGCCGCCGCCCTCGTACTCAGCAGGAATTCAATCGTCGAGTTCGACCGATTGAGTGTAGGCATCCTGATTCGGTGGGGTGACGCCCGGATTGCCGCGAAAATCCGTCCAGCACGGATGCAGTACGCCGTCGGATCCCAGCGCAACTGCCGTATAGTCGCCGATAAAGACCCCTTGCAGAACATGGCCCGTTACCGCCCCACGAGCGACGAACTGAATCTGCGGATTGGAGGTTTGCGAGGTGATGCGATGCACCCGGTGCTCGCCCATTTCGCCGAAGTCCTCGGCGTCCGCGGCCACATAGGCCATATCCAGCCCAATCCCATTCGGGTCGTATACCCGAGTGTAGAAACTCACGGCCACTTTCCCGTCATATGCCGCAATGGCTGGAAACACCTCATCCGCGCCCGTGCCGACACCTACCGTGCGGGACCAATGCGTGCCGTCCCGGGACTTGACTATGAATACATCGCCATTGGTTTTGATCGAATTGCCGGAAGGGTCATACTGGCCGTTGCGATCGTCGGACCACGTTGCATAGAGGGCGTCGGTCACAGGGTCAATGGCCAACTGCGGAAAGCTATTGATCCGGAAATTCTCGCCAGTCAGCGTGTCTCGGCCGGTATCCGCATTCAAGGGGAAATCGAAATCCGCCGCCACTTCCTGATTGCTGAAAGTTTTCCCGCCGTCATGTGAAGTCGCGATAACCACAGCATCGTGATCGGTACGTTGATTGCACAGCAGCGACTGGCATACGGCAGCCTCATAGGCGATGAACAAATCGCCGTGACGATTGACGCGTGGATTGGAGCCGCTGCCGAAGGCGGTGATACCGCCCGGCGTGAACGCCGACGACGGATTGACGGCCACAGGAGCCGACCAGGTCGCTCCGCTATCGGTGGAACTCGACACCTGAATGGGCGAGTCGCTCGGGCCGAACGCAGTCCAGGTCACATAGACCTTCCCCGAGTGCTGATCGACCGTGATCCACTCCTTGTCGTTGAAGATGCCGGTTGGAAGCGGATTGCCGCTGGCATCGACTCCATCCGTGTGCACGATCGAGGGCTCGCCCCAAGTCCGGCCGCCGTCGGTCGACTTGCTCACCACGATGCCGCTGGCATTGTTGAGCCGGCTGAAGACTAGATTCGCGTAATAAACCGTGTTGTGCCGACCGAATGCCACGGCGGGATCGCCGGCCGAATCCATATCGGAAAGCAGTCCTTTGGCACCGGTTTGGTAAGTCAGGTGCGGCAGTTGCACATTCAGCCAGCTGCGCCCGCCGTTGAACGACGTGTACGCATAGCCGGCACCGTCATTGCGCCCTTCGCGCGTATTGAACACTCGATAGTCATTCGCTCCGGCCACTAGATTTCGGGGATTGGATGGGTTGACAGCGATTGTCGTTTCATTCTGCGCGGTGTCGCAGCCCAACTGGCTTCCAGCCAGTACGAATTTATCTCCCCTGATCTGATCGACATCGGGGCGAGGATTCTCGTAGTTATTTAACTGACCGATATAGGACTGGCATAGCGCGGACAGGTTCGGTGCCAGTGATATCGCCGTATCGTCATCGCCGGGATCGCCGCCTTTCTGGAGCAGGGCGTTCGGATGCAGCGCCGGACGGGCAAGAGGAGCAGCGGACCTCATTTTCGGGCCGTTCCTCATACCGTCGGCGAATGAATTAGCTGCAAGCAGAGTGCACGCCGTTAACGCGCACATCGAGATCATCGGAGCTGCCTTCATGATTGTTTCCCCTACGCTTTCCTCGTTGCAGCGGAGAATGCCGTTGCGATCCACGCTGGCACCAAAGCAAGCCGATATTTTTGACGTTTGTGTTGCAACCCATAGGCCGCACGTGGAATGCGCCACGGCGCCCGACGGATTGAGTGAGGGTTAGGTTAAATCGAAACGGCTCGGCGGAGAAGAGGGACTTAACTTATTTTGGAGAATATCGACGGAGATCGCCCCCACAACGCGCCGGGCGCCGCCTCCTGGCCCCTAATACAGCGTTACTTCAGCTTGCAGCGGCAGGCTACGCGACGACCCTCCGACGAAGACCTTATAACGACCGTGCAGCCACTCCCACGCGTCTTTCTTTTCATCGAAGACCGCGAGCGCCAATGGCTCCATCGTAACCGCAACGGTCTTATGCTCACCGGCGTCCAAAACAACCCGTTGCCAGCCCGCTAGACGGCGGAAGCGCTCACCGCTCCTCGAAGGCAATGCAACGTATAGTTGTGCAATCTCCGTTGCGCTGCGCGGCCCTGAGTTCGCTATCGTGAACGTCGCGGTTCTAGCTTTTGGGTCGACGTGCATGTCGCTGTAGGTGAAAGTTGTATACGACAGCCCGTATCCAAATGGGAACAGCGGCTGCTTCTCTTCCGAGTCGAACCATTTGTAACCGAAGCGCGCG
This sequence comes from Gammaproteobacteria bacterium, assembly GCA_025357835.1. Lineage (GTDB taxonomy): Bacteria > Pseudomonadota > Gammaproteobacteria > Steroidobacterales > Steroidobacteraceae > Bog-1198. The sequence continues at coordinate 36,981 of JANYLM010000049.1, read as the reverse complement.
CCTTCGTTGTAATCTGCGGGAAAACGCTGCCGTTTTTGATTGTCCTCGAGCCAATTCCCACCGGAGTCGTCCTTGGCGGCGCGCGGGGCAGCACCGAATATTTGTCGGTGCGGCAGATCGGCTTCGCTCTTCGCAAACGTAATCGGCAGCTTTCCCGAAGGCACTATCGTGCCGAATAGGAGATTGGCAATGGCCTGGCCGCCCCCGACGCCGGGATACCATGCCTCCATGACGCCTGCGACCTGATCGATCCAGGGCATGGTCACCGGATTGCCGGTGATGAGGACGACGACAGTCCGCGAATTGGCGGCTGCGACCGCCGCAATGAGCTCATTTTGTCTGCCCGGCAGCGACAGCGTAGGCGCGTCGCCTGCCTCGCTCATATATTGATCGGCAAACACAATGGCGATGTCCGCGGCTTTCGCGAGCGAGGCGGCCGCTGCGGGATCCGAGCCCGAATCAAAATGCACCTGTGCGCCGCGTGCGTGTTCCCGAATATAGCGAAGCGGCGCCGAAGGGAAGTAGACGGGCTTGCCCCACTGAGTCGGGCGGGTAAGATCGATGGCATTGCCGCCCGGTGCATCGACCTGCGCCGAACCTCCACCGGAAAGGATCCCCACATCGGCGTGCGCGCCGATCACCGCGATGACGCGCACAGCGGCGACATTGAGCGGCAAGATCCCGTCATTTTTCAAAAGGACAATGCTCTCCTCCGCGATGTGCTGCGCGTCCTCCAAGCCCTTGAAGGGATCGACGACACGGCGCGGCGTCGGCGGGTGATCCACGACACCAGCGCTGAACATGGAGCGTAGAACCCGGTGCACCATGTCATCCAAACGCCGCATCGGAATCCGCCCGGCGCTTACCGCTTGCTTGAGCGGCTCGCCCAGGAACTCTTCGCCCGGCATTTGTACATCCAGCCCCGCCATCACTGCTTTGTCCGTGGAATGCGTGCCGTCCCAATCCGATACGACGAAACCGGGAAATTTCCAGGCGTCTTTCAGCACATGGTTCAGCAGCCACTCATTCTCGCAGGCCCAGCTCCCCAGCACCTTGTTATAGCTGCACATCACGGACGCAGGTTGGCCAATGCGAATTCCGAGTTCGAATGCCAACAGATCGCTCTCGCGGGCGCCCTTGTGCGAAATTTGGACGTCGACGACGGCACGGCCGGTTTCTTGGTCGTTCAAAGCGTAATGTTTGATATCGCTCATGATGTGGTTGTCTTGCACGCCACGAATCACGTGGCCCACCATGGTGCCGGCCAGCAATGGGTCTTCCCCGGCATACTCAAATAGACGGCCATTGCGCGGATCGCGCGCGAGATTGACGCCGCCGCCGATCGATTGGTTGTAACCTTGCGCACGTAGCTCCCGCCCGAGGACATCGCCATACAAATGTGCCGCTGCTAAATCCCAGGACGAGGCAGCCCCCAACACCGACGGCAGCAGCGTCGCATAGCGACTTTGCTCTGCCCCAGAACGCACGCCGACGGCCGAATCCGCTTGCTGCACCGAGGGAATGCCGAGCCGTGCAATGCCCAGGATCTGCCCGGCGCCGCCATTGTTGTCGGGCGGCACCGGTTCGCCCGGACGCAACGGCCCCCAGCCGATGCCATGCACCAGCTGAATCTTCTCGTCCAAGGCCAGTTGCGCGATAACGAGATCGGCACGTTGGTCCGGGGTGAGCGATGCGTTCATCCACGGCTGCGGCTGTTCGGCCGCCGGCGCGGGGACGCCAACCGCCTGCGCCAAGAGGAATACGGCAACCCCAATGATCAAGTGCAATTTCATGTTGGTTTTCACTTCAGGCGCTGATGCGCTCACGATGGAATGCGGCCGCCAAATTCTTGAACCAGAAGCCGCTGTGTTTGAGGATCCGCGCCTGGGTCGCGTAGTCGACGTAGTAGATGCCGAAGCGCTTGGTGTAGCCCGATGCCCATTCGAAGTTATCGAGCAGCGACCAGAGGAAGTATCCACGCACATCGACGCCTTGATCAATGGCGTCCGCGACGGCGCTCACATGCGATTCGATGTATGCGCGCCGTTCTTCGTCCTTGACTACGCCTTCGATGATGGTATCCCGATAGGCTGCGCCGTTTTCCGTGATGTATAGCGGCGGCAAATCGTAGTCGCGATCGAGGCGTAGGAGGAGATCCGTAAAGCTCGCCGACGCCACCTCCCAGCCCATGTCGGTTACCGGTACACCTTCGCGGGACGGAGAGAATGGCCGTGTTGCGATGGACCTGATGGGGCTGTAATAGTTGACGCCGAGAAAATCCAGCGGCTGGCAGATTAATCGTTCGTCAGCGGCTTGCACCTGCGGCGCATCCGGGCCGAGATACTGCAAGATGTCGCTGGGATAAGTACCGCGCAAGAGTGCATCCAGGTACCAGCGCACCAGCAAGCCGTCCTCGCGCGCGGCAAGCAACTCATCCGCCGGCGAAGCGCTGGCCGCATAAACCGGCGAGAGATTCAAAACGATACCGATATTTAGATTCTGACGTACGCTGCGCATGGCCTGCACGGCCAGGCCGTGGCTCAGAAGACAGTGATGCGATACTTGCATCGCCACGGCCCGATTCTTCACGCCCGGCGCGAAATGACCTAGTTCGTGGCCGAGAGTGGCGGTGACCCAAGGTTCGTTGTGGGTTGCGAACGAGCGTACGCGATCTCCCAGTGCCTGGGCGAGGAGCGCCGCGTACTCCGCGAAACGATAGGCCGTGCTGCGGTCGGCCCAGCCCTGGTGCTTGCGCTGCAGTTCCGCCGGTAAGTCCCAGTGGTAGAGGGTTGCGTAGGGCTCGATGCCACGCGTCAGCAGGCCGTCAACGAGACGATTGTAGAAGTCGATACCGGACTGCAGCGCCGGCCCAGACCCTGTCGGTTGAATTCGCGGCCAGGAAATCGAGAAGCGATAAGCCTTGACGCCAAGCCCTGCAATCAAATCGAGGTCCGCATCGAGGCGATGGTAGTGATCGCAGGCGATTTGCCCATCCGATCCGTCGGCGATGACACCCGGGATGCGGCAGAACTCGTCCCAGATAGACGCACCTTTGCCGTCAGCGGCGGCAGCGCCTTCGATTTGAAAAGCGCTGCTGGCAACGCCCCAGCGGAAGTTCCTCGGGAAACGATCGGATAGCGCGGCGAGAGATTGCAAGTCATTCATGGGTAGTGGTATTTTTCCTTGGAATTATGAAATTCGGCGGTCTGGCGTGGCGATTTATCAGCTGCCCGGGCAGCGGCCCGTCGACTCCCGGACCATCAGTTCGACATCGGGTGCGGCGATCCGCGGCCGGCGCCCGGCGATAAGCTCAAGAATGCCTTGCGCCGACCGTTCGCCGAGTTCGCCGATGGATTGCCGCACGCTGGTCAGCGGCGGGAGCCGGTAGGTCGAAGACGGCAGATCGTCGAAGCCAATCACCGACACATCGTGCGGCACCGACAGTCCCTTGCGGTACAACGCCAGGCATGCGCCGTAGGCTGTTTGGTCATTCACGCAAAACAGCGCTGTGAATCTTGATTTCGAATCGAGCAGTTCCAGGGTCGCCCGTACGCCGCCTTCTTCGTGCCAATCGCCGACGGCGACGAGATTGGGATTGAAGTCGATCCCGCCCTCGACCAGCGCCTGGGTGTAGCCACGCAGGCGCTCGATTGCGTCCGGATGATTTTCGGAGCCGGTAATGAAGGCGATCTGGCGGTGCCCGAGATCGAGCAGGTGCCGCACCGCCAGCATCGAACCCTTCGCATCTTCGATCTGCATGCTCAACAAACGCGGCGCGCGCAGGCGGCGCCCGGTGACCACGATCGGCACACTCTTAGCGTAGCCCTTCAACTTGGCGTCGCTCAAACGGCCCGCAAAAACGATGATCCCGTCGACGCCGCGGGCGATGAGCTCCTGCACACAGCGCTCCTCATCCTCGATGCGCCAGTTGCCGCTCATAATGAGCGGTGCATAGCCGCGTTGTCGCAAACCAGTCTCGATGCCGCGCAGACCTTCGCCGTAAAAAGGGCTGTCGATCGCCTGCGCGACGACGCCGATGGTCGAAGTTTTGCCGAGCGCCAAACCTCGAGCAGCGGCGTTCGGTCGAAAGCCGAACTTGGCAATCGCCGCTTCGACCGAACGCTTCAGCCCGTCGCTCACTTTGACCGTGCCGTTGATGATGCGCGACACCGTGCTGGCTGATACGCCCGCCTCGCGCGCCACCATGCGCAAAGTCGCGGACTGTCCCGGCCGCGGGCCGCTTCTGCCGGGCGTCGGCGCGGGGAATTTCGATTTCACTGCGCACCTCCTTGCAAAGGCGGTGTCAAAGTGCGCTCCAACTCTTCGAGCGTCTTACCTCGAGTCTCGGGCGCGAGTGCGGTGAGAAACACCAACCCCGCCGCCGCCAGCAATCCATAGGCGAGAAACGTACCGTCTGGTCCCCACGCAGCGACCGCCGCGGGAAACAACAGGGTGACGCTGGCGCTCACCAGCGAGTTCCAAAATCCCACCACCGAGATAGCGGCGGCGCGCTCTTCATTGGGAAAGATTTCGGATAGCAACACCCACATAACCGGACCAAGTGAAATCGCAAAGGAGGCTACATACATGATGATGGCGACCAGCACGATGCGCTCGTAGCCGATGGCGCCGCCGCCACCGGGTAAGCCCTTTGCGGCGTGGAAGGCCCAGCTGATGGCCAGCAGCGACAGCGCCATGCCGGCGACGCCGAAGCACAGAAGCGGCCGGCGTCCCAGACGATCGATCAGCCAGATCGCCACGAATGTCATGCCGACGTTGACCAGCCCCACCAGGACCGACTGAGCGAACGAAGTAGAGAGGCCGCCTCCCGCCTGAGCGAAAATCGTCGGCAAATAGTAGAAAATGGCGTTGATGCCGGTGGCCTGCTGGAAAAATGCAATACCGAACCCGAACATCATCACTCGCCTCAAGCGGCCCGACAGTAAATCGCGCAGGCCGATATGCCGCGATTGCGCAGCGAGGCTTGCCTGGATCCGGTCGAATTCAAACTGGGCGGTACTACGGCCGTGAACCGCGTCGAGGACGGTACGCGCGTCGGCGCTGCGCCCTTTGTTCATGAGCCATCGCGGACTCTCGGGGACGAGGTATAGCAAGAGAAAGTAAAGTGCGGCTGGAACGCATTGCACGCCCAGCATCCAGCGCCAGCTGTCGGCGCCAAAGGACAGAAGAAAATAGTTGGAGAAGAATGAAACCGAGATGCCGATGACGATCATCAACTGACTGAGGGAGACCAAACCCCCGCGGCTGCGTGCCGGCGCGATCTCCGCGATGTATATGGGGGCGGTGAGAATCGCCGCACCGACGCCGAGGCCGCCCAGAATGCGCGCGACGATGAATAAGGTGAAGCTCGTGGTAAGTGCAGCAGCGAGCGATGAGGCCAGAAACAATATCGCCGTCATCAGTAATACCGCTCTGCGCCCAAAGCGGTTGCTCAACAGGCCGGCAGCGAGATTGCCCGCCATGGCACCCCAGCCAAGACTGCTCACGGCCCACCCTAATTTGAGACTACCCACCGCTGACCCTAAGCTAAAGTACTCGCGAATGAAGGGCACCGCGCCCGAGATGACTGTGGCATCGAACCCAACCAAGAAGCCGCCCATCGCCACGGTGAGTGCGATACCCAGCACTTTGAATGAAGAGCCCGTCATCGGCTCAGCGTCAGCCCCGTAAAGCGGGTTTTGCAGCGTATCCCCAGGATCCACGGAGGCGGCGCTACCCGCTCCAGGCCCGGCCTTGCTTCCCACACTCTCTACTCCCCCGCTCATATATTTAGTCCGTGTCCCCGCGAGTCTGTAGCCCGCTGTCTTGCAACCGGTTTCACGAATGCTGCTTGCACAGGGCAGCTACTGTCAAGGTCAGATTGTCGCACTACGCCCAAACATTACGAAATATGGGGTAAGACTCCTTGCATTTTGCAAAAGTCGTGGGCAGTATGATCCTGCAACCGGTTTCAGAAACCGGTCGCAAAAGAATCGACGCACGACGTCGGCAAGAAAGAAAACGGTGTTTTCCCGGGACACGGGAAGGGGAGAGTAATTTGAAGAAGTCGAGCCGCGCGCACGCCCGCACAAAGGCGCACCAAGCCATTTCGCAATTTCCGATGAAGCCGCTCGCCGTGCTGATCGCGATGTATTGTTCAGGCGCCGCCGCGGCCGCGACCGATGCTGCCTCGGATCAACTTCAGGAAGTCGTGGTCACGGGACTGCGGCAGTACTTGGTGACCTCCGAAACGATTAAGCGCAACACGGCGGGCGTCGTCGATGCCATAACCGCCGAGGACATCGGCAAGTTTCCGGATACCAACCTGGCTGAATCGATCCAACGCATTCCGGGCGTGACCATCGACCGCATGAACAATGAGGGCTCGCGGATAACCGTGCGCGGCTTCGGACCGGAATTCAATATGGTGACGCTGAACGGCCGCCAGATGCCCAGCAACGTCAATCCGGGCAACGGCAAAGATGCGACGCGCGCCTACGATTTCGAAAATATCTCCTCCGACGGCATTGTCGGCATTACGGTCTATAAGACTGGCCGCGCCGATATTGCCAGCGGCGGCATCGGTTCGACGGTCGACATCAGAACCGCGCGCCCATTCGATTACGGCGACATGCGCGCAACGTTTCAGGCCAAGGCGACCGATGATACGTCGAGCAAGGTCGGTAGCAAGATTACACCGGAGGTCTCCGGCCTGTTCAGCGATACCTTCTTCGATGGTCGCGTGGGTTTCCTGTTTAACGGGTCTTATTTGAAGCGCAACAGCCAGGAGCAAACCGCCAATATCGACGGCTGGCTCCAAGATCAGTTTGCGGCGGGCGACCCGCGCGTCACCAGCAGCAATACGAATCCGGGCGGGCACAATTGGGCGCCGCGCAACGAGGGCTGGGGCGTCACCGATCATGAACGCACACGGGTCAATGGTCAGGCAGTGCTGCAATTCAAACCCGTCGAGTCGCTGGTTGCGACCGCCGATTACACCTATACACCTACACGTTTTACAAAGACCTGGTGAACAAGCACACCTTCGGTGCCTGGTTCGACTACGGCGGCAATCCTACCAGCGCAACGATCAACTCGCACGGCACCGTCACGAACCTCATCGATAACGGCAGCGATCTTTCGTACTTCTCCGCGGCAGATGAGTTTGAAAATCAGAATGGATCGGCGGGACTGAATCTCAAATGGCAGGCGTCCGACAACGTCACCGTGGCATTCGACGGCCACCATTCAGTCGCAAATTCGGGTGGCGGTATATCGGGAACCAATGATTTCGGCATTGTCGGCCAGGACCCTAAGTTATCGCTCAACAAGTACTTTACGGTGAGCGGCACGCAGATCCCGACCACCGCCTTTACCTACGCGCCGCCGTACAGCACCAACAATCTCGGCACCGCGACAATCGATCCACTGTTCGGCCAAGCCAACAACAAGACTTTCAGGAACGTGATCGATGAAGTGAAAATCGATGCGACCTGGAAGAACACCTCGGACAGCGGTCTTAAAGCGATCACCGGCGGTATCGACCTTAAGCGCAGCACCACGCAGGCGCAAAATATCAACAGCGGAAATTTCGCGTGGGGGTATTACACTTCCGCCTACGACGGTTTGATTCCGGCCAGCGCCTTCACCAAGGTGTCGTCGTGCAGCATTCTCAAATCCTTCTACGGCGGTGGCTGCGGCAATCTGATACCGTATTTTTATAGCTACCCCTTAAGCGCCGCCATCGCGGCGACGCAACCCGGCGGCACGCCCGGAGTCGGGTACTTCCCCGCGTACACTTTCGCGCAGGGAAAGTCGCCGACGAATGATGATCACATCAAGGAAGAGACGCCCGCGCCGTACCTGGAGATGGATTTTGACACGGATTTCGATGGCATGAGATTTAGGGCATTGGCGGGTTTGCGCTACGAGCGCAGCACCGTGACCGCGCAAAGCTTGCAGAAAATCCCGACCACGATTCAGTGGAACAACCCGACCGAGTTTTCAACCAACTATGCCGCCGACGCCACGTACAGCAGTGTGCGTGCTGCCTACGACGAGTTCCTGCCCAGCTTGGACACCAGTCTGCAGGTACTGCCAGATGTGTTGCTGCGCGCTTCGTACAGCAAGACCATCAGCCGCTCCGACTTGCTGTCGATGATCGGCACCACGTCGGTGACCAATTCTCCGAAGCCCGGTGCGCGCACCGCCAATGCGGGCAACCCCGGTTTGCTGCCCTACGAGTCGAATAACTTCGACCTCGCCGCAGAGTGGTACTACGCCAAGGACAGCTACCTGTCCGTCAATTGGTTCACGAAGCACGTGACTAACTTCCTGACGCAAACCACGACTCAAGGGCCGCTGTTCGGCATCACCGACCCGAACGCGGGCGCGGCCGAACAGAAAGCGCTTGCCGAAGTACAGGCGGCGGGCAAGGCACCCACCGCGCAGAACATTTTCGCGCAGATGAAGGCGGACAATCCCGGCCAGCTCTCATTCACCGGGCAGCCCGGCGACCCGCTGGTCATATGGAACGTCACCACGCCGTCGAACGCCAACAAAACGCAGATCCATGGCTTCGAGTTCTCGGTACAGCAAGTGTTCGGCGACAGCGGTTTTGGCGTGCAAGCCAACTGGTCCATTCCGACGGGTGGTGCACAGTATAATTCCCTGGTCATTGGTTCGCAGTTCGCGCTGCCCGGCTTGAGCCGTTCCTACAACTTGGTGGGGTTCTTCGAGAAGTGGGGCTTCCAGACCCGGGTGGCGTACAGCCATCGGGGCGAGTTCTTGGACGGCTTGGCCCAAACCCAGCAGGCGAATGAGCCGACATATACGAAGGCGTACGGGCAACTCGACATGAGTGCGAGCTACGACTTCAATCGGAACTTCGGCGTGCTCTTCGATGCCATCAATTTGACCTCCGCCTCGCAGAGCCAGCACGGGCGCTACAGCGAACAGTTCTATTCGGCATCTCAAGGGTTCGCACGCTATCAGTTGGGTTTCCGCGTTTCGCTGTAAGCGCGACGTTCCCCGAGGCCGCCCGGGTTTCGGGCGGCCTTGGACTTTGAGCTAGCTTGTCTTGCGGGAGAGCTGTTTCAGCAGCATCGCGCGAATGCGCTCCGCCTTCCCCGGTGTCAATTGCCGGAAAAGGCCCTGAACTTCCAGGGGTAGATGTTCGAGCGCTGGTTCCTCGGATTGGAAAATCAAATAGTCGAACAAGGCGCGCCAGCGGCGGCGTTGCTCGATCGGCAAGCTCTTGATGGTGAGTAGGCAGTGCAATAGGCTGCTCGAGGGGGAATCGAAATAGTCGGGAATGTCGCGCCACCAATAATTGACGAGGACATTGAACTCATCCAGCGCCTCGACGTGGTGCCACCATAGGGCGGGGACGTAGACGGCGTCGCCGGGCCCCAGTTCGGCCACCTCCACGACCTTCAGGGCTTCGGCGAAGCGGGGAAAGCGCTTGAGGTCGGGATGGCGCATATCGACTAAGCTCACGGGCTGGCCGGCGGGGGTCAGGTCTAGCGGCCCGACGTAAAGATTGCGGATCTGGTCGGGGGGAAACATGGTGAAGCGGCGTCTGCCTGCCACCACGCAGGCCAGATTTTCGGTGTTGTCGAAATGCGCGGCGATGCAGGTGCGGTTGCCGATCCAGATGGATTCCAGCACCGACTCGGCGCTGACCAGGCGGAGGGCATTGTTAGCGTCTGAAAAGCCCGGCCGATACAGCGGCAAGGAAACCGAACCCGCGTAGAGCGCAGGGGCAGAGCGATTACCAATCCAACCACACAAGCGATCCAGCATCTCGTCAAGCAAACCCCGCTTGGACTCGAAGTTAAAGCCATCCAGCGAGTCGTTGTAGAAGAACCGGCCCTGTATCGCGGCGGGCGCCTCGAACGACGGGGCTGGGTGGCCGCTGTAGAAAGTCTTAAGATAGGCGCTCAAGACCTGAGGCGAAGTTCGGCCAGCGTTGGTTGCGGGCCAGTCGCGCACCAAGCCGTGCAGAACGGCCGGCCGACCACGGGGCTTTATCGTTGTTTCGAACAGCTCTGCATCTACGTCCTGCCACTGCGCCGCTGGTTCAGGTTGGCGCATCGTCAAGATCTACTCACAGGTATCATACCGGTGATTATAGCGCGGCGGCCTGCGGCTAGCCTAAGCGGGCGAAGGGCCGGCGACAGAGTTTTAAGGAGACAGACGTGACAAATTTGGTGGCCCTGAACAGTCAAACACATCGCGCGCTGCGAGTGGCAGTGGCGCGCGTGCGTAGCGAGCATGCCAACGTCAACGTCGTCAGTGTGATTCCGCGCGAATTCCCCAGGCTCCTGGCGCAGTACCCGATATTCTTCGCCAAGAGTGCGGAGAGCGGACGGTTCGAGCCGGTGGCGCTCTTAGGCTTCGCCGGCGGCGAGAATCTCTACCTGGCGCAGGACGGCTGGGATGCCGCGTATGTGCCGCTGCAGATTCAGCGTCAGCCCTTCGCGCTGATTCCGCGACGCGGCGATGCCGCTGCGGCTGCGCAGTCCTCCCTCGATTTGGCGCTCGATTTGAGCAGTCCGCATGTGCAGACGCAGGAGGGGGAAGCTTTGTTCAAGGACGACGGCCAGCCCACCCCGTTCCTGCAAGACATCAGTTCAATCATGCAGGCGCTGGTCACCGGCTCCAGCGAGGCCTACGCCTTTACGGGCAGATTGGCAGAGCTTAATCTGCTCGAGCCCGTGCGCATCGATATCGAATTCGTCGACACCAGTGAGACCAAGTTTCAGGGCCTATACTGGATTGCGGCCGCCGCCCTCAAAGCGCTGCCGGCGGAGACTTTGAAGGAGCTGCGCGATATCGGGTATCTCGAGTGGATGTATTTTCAAATGGCGTCCCTTGCTCACGTCGCCGGGCTCGTCGCCCGCAAGAATCGGCGGCTCGCGGGCGTAACGCCCAGGCACAGTGCCGGGGCAAGGGATGCCGCGCCGCGCTGAATCGCAGCCGATTCGGCACATAATGATCGTCGGCGGCGGCACGGCGGGCTGGATCACCGCAGGCGTGCTCGCATCGCGATATCCGCATCGCGGCGAGGAAGGTGTAGCGATTACGCTGGTTGAATCTCGAGGTTTACCGCCCATCGGCGTCGGCGAAGGCACGTGGCCGACCATCCGTTCGACGTTGCAACAGATTGGCGTCAGCGAAACCGATTTTCTGCGCGAATGCGACGCCTCTTTCAAACAAGGCACTCAGTTTGCGAAATGGGTGGATGGCGGCGAGGCGGATAACTACTTCCATCCCTTTACGTTGCCGATCTCCTTTGAAGAGCGCAATTTAGCTCCCTATTGGTTGGAGAGTTCGCGGAATTCGAGTTTCGCAGCCAGCCTGTGCTTTCAAACACAACTGTGCGAGAACTCACTGGCGCCCAAGCAAATTACAACCCCCGAGTTCGCCGGGCTGGCGAACTACGCCTATCACCTCGATGCCGGTAAATTCGCGCCGTTCTTGCAGAAGCATTGCATCGAGAAGCTTGGCGTACGCCACATGTACGATGAGATCGTCAGTGTGCATTCCGATGAGTCGGGCGACATCTCCCACCTGACGATGAAATCGGGGGAGCATTTCAGCGCGGACCTGTTCATCGATTGCAGCGGCTTTTCGTCGCTCTTAATCGGCAAGCATTTCGGCGTACCGTTTCTTGCGAAGCGGAACACCCTGTTCATCGATCGGGCATGGGCCGTGCAAGTGCCCTACGCGTCGGACGAGGCATCCATTGCGTCGGTAACCAAGTCCACAGCAATGTCCGCCGGTTGGGTGTGGGACATCGGGCTCACCTCTCGATGCGGTGTCGGTTATGTTTTCTCGAGCAACTACATATCAGACGATGCAGCGCTCCAAGAATTGCAAGGCTATCTCGCGGCGAAGGGCGATCTATCCCCGACGCTGAGCTTTCGAAAGATCGATATCAATGCGGGCTACAGGCAGGAGTATTGGCGGCGCAATTGCGTTGCGGTGGGACTTTCGGCCGGATTTCTGGAGCCACTGGAAGCTTCAGCCATCGTCATGATTGAGCTGTCGGCGAAGTCGATTGCCAATCTGCTTCCCGGCTGCCGCAACGGCATGCAGCGTGCGGCCCAGCTATTCAACGAGACGTTTCGCTACCGTTGGGAGCGCATCGTCGATTTCCTCAAGCTGCACTATGTGCTCACTCAGCGCACGGTTTCTCCGTTCTGGGTCGACAATCAGCGCAAGGAGTCTATTCCAGACAGCTTGCGGGATAATCTAGAATATTGGGCGCATCACTGCCCCTGGCATGAAGATTTTTCTCATCGAGAGGAAGTTTTCTCGGCCGCGAGTTATCAATACATCCTATACGGCATGGGCTTTCAGACCGACACACCGCGATCGCTGCTCAGCGGACACGACAGGCTCCTGGCTCGGGAGAAAATGAACGAGGCTGCGCGCCAGGCCAGGGACTTGAACGCATTGCTCCCCGCCAACCGTGAATTGCTGGCCAAAGTGCGGCGCTTCGGGCTGCAGAAAATCTAGCGCGCAATGGGGTTTGGTTAAGCGGTAAGCCTGCTTAAGGATAGCTCACCACCGTCACCGGGATATCCGCGTTAACTTTAGTGGATGATCCGCCTTTGCTGTTAACCACATTTCGAATTCCGCCGGAGGCGGCGGAAATCAAAAAAATGGTAAAAAGATTTCTCAGACTGGCGGATGCAAGCGTGTCAGGGACACTAAAAGCGTTCCTCGCATAAACTTCAACACCGCGGTTGAAATAACTGTAGCTTCCCATGCCGAAGCCGCGAAAGCGCTTGACGGAGTCGGCGACCTTCAATGCCGCCCAACCTTCAACGCCGGGGGCTTCGCTCCAAGCCGCTTGGCTTGGCGGGTCGTACGGCATTTCATTTTGAAAGAAAATGATGGTGCCGTTATCACCGTTCCAGATGACCTCATGCTTTTGGTAGTGCTCGACGAAAAGACCATACGCAGTGACGTCGTTGCCGTTGACGATGACACCTGTCTCGGCAGCGTTGTGCGTCCAGCCGACGCCATGGCCGTGGTCGGCTCTCCATGCCCAAATGTGGTCGAGAATGACATTGTTGCTGTTGACGACAAGACTGACCGTTGCTCTGCCCCCATGCGCGCCGCCGATCCGGAAAAACACGTCGTGCAAAGCTGTCGGATCGAATGGGTCGTCGTCAGGCGTCGCGCCGCTTTCGCCCACCCTCAGCAACTCCGCCGAATTGGCTTCGCCCGCGTCAAAGATGATTCCCGAGACAGAAACGCCTCGGGATGCCACGACTCGCATCGGAGTGATTCCGCTCACCGGAACGAGCGTCGGGAAGCCGAGCCCAAGCACCACCGAATCGGCGCGGCGGACATCGATGCTTTGGTTGAGATGATAAATGCCGGGGGTCAAGAGGAGGTTCTTACCTGCGCTGAGTGCGGTGTTGATGGCGGCGGCGCTGTCGCCAGGCGTCGCGATATAGAAGTTCGCGATGGAGATCGATCCACCGGGCGTCGGATGGCCAACCCAAGTCGTGCCGACGCCGTTTCTCTGCACCGAGGGCACGAAGACGGAGTATTGGTTTCGCGAGTCCATGTAGATGAACGGCGCTTCGCGAGTCACCGCACTCAAGGCTAGCGTCGTAAACGGACCGCATGCGGGCTCGGCTGGAAAGCATGGGGCAGGGGCACCCAGAACGCCCGAGAACACCTGGTTCCAATTGCCGTTGCTCCACCCGTTGATTTTGCTGTTTCTGACAATGAACTGCTGCTGCGTACCATTGAGCACATTCCCGTCAAATTCCGAGTCAGCGATGAAACCGCCGCTGGCAAATGACGGCCCGGTGCAGGAGTCCGAGAGCCTAACGTCGCCTCCGGCGACTCGAACTCGGCGCATCGGCGCGGCTTGTGAAACCGCCCAAATTTGCCCGGCGTAGCATCCCCCATCCCGGGCGGTTACGTTGATCGTCAAGTTCGACAGCGACCGCCAGAAATTATCGAGAGCGACGCAGGCGCCGCGGAAGCACCGATTGCGAACCTGCACGGTGCCATTAATAACGACAGCCGTAGGCGAGGCGCCGAGGCCGGCGACCGCGGTGTAATAGCCCACCTGGAAGCTGAGGGGACGATCACGAGACCCATAGGTTCCCGGCTCGAACAACAATGCATAGCGCTCGCTGCCGAATTGATTGGAGACCTGGAGCTTAGCAATGCGGTCCACCGTCGCCTGGATCTGGTCGAGAGGCATGCGCGGACTAAATATATAGACATTGACGCCGAAGCGCGGTGGATGACCGAGGGGCTCGGCGGGGAGGGATGTGGCCGCTGCGCATTGCGCAGCATTCACGAGAAAAATTACGAGAACGGCAAGAAACGTACGGAGCGGGGCTGCATGGGCGTAAGCCACTTGTATTGGATCGTTCTGACTGCTCAGGGCGCACCGGATTGCTGCGAACGCCGCCGCCATGGCTTGACTATACGCAATTTGCGGCTTAGGAAGCACGCGCTTTGTCACTGTTTACGAATTAGCGGGCCCGTTTGCAATTTAGAGAATCTTGCGCCGGGCGGCACGCTGAGTCAGGTAGCTCAAGATCAAGCCGAAAACGATCATGGCCGCCAAATTCTCCGCCATCGACAACAAAACGAATTCCGACGATAGTCCTGCCGCAGACAGCGGCACCACTACGTAAGTCATGACCACGTAGACCGCGACGCCGTACGCGATTCCGGCGAGACCCCAGCGGCGCAGCAATACCGGCAATTTCGCAGCCGCAATTAAAAACACGGCGGCGATCAGAATCGACATTGCCCACTGCAACAGCAGCCCTACTACCAGTACCCAAGGGCCCTCATGGCGAGCGGCGCGGCCGAGCAGACCGCTCGCAATTACACGCAAAATGAGGCCCGGATCGACCCAGTTGATAATGCTTGCCGCGCCGATATCCACGGTGCCGGCGATAAGGCCGGCAGGCACCGCTGCTCCAAGCCAATGTTTCATGAAGTTTCCTTTTCAAGTCCTTATGGCGCATCGCCGTGCATCCGAGCCCTATGCCCCACTGTCTCGGCAGCGTGCTCGTCTCGCCGCTGTTTTTTTTGCACCATGATATACGATGCCAATTCACGAAGCACCAAGGGCATACACACGCCAAGCCACGCACTCAATGCGTTAACACTGGCTGTCCGGGTAGAGGAGCGATACGTTCCAAAGCGATATCGCCTCCATCGAAACGATATCCGGTTTGCGCGACCGGCCCCGATTGGCGCCGATCACCACAACGGTTGTGTCTGCGATCTCCATTTCATGAATGCTAAAGATCGGCTCAGGGCCAGGATGCTAGTCGCTCAGGGTACCCATGGGCAGGTTGACGGTAGTTCCGGTCATCCCACTCGCCTTATCGGAAGCCATGAACGCTGCCATGTTCGCTACCTCCGCGAGCGTCATAACCCGTCGCGGGTGGGTCATGCTTCCGAGATACCCTTGGAACTGCTC
Organism: Gammaproteobacteria bacterium; assembly: GCA_025357835.1. Classification (GTDB taxonomy): domain Bacteria; phylum Pseudomonadota; class Gammaproteobacteria; order Steroidobacterales; family Steroidobacteraceae; genus Bog-1198. The sequence continues at coordinate 21,500 of JANYLM010000049.1, read as the reverse complement.
AGCATCCAGCTCGATCAGAGGCACACCCACAACCTTCGCATCCGGAATCCCGACGGCGTTGAACGAAATATCGACGCGGCCCGCCTTATCGATCACGGACTGTAGATGCTCGTCCACGGCCTGCTCGTCGACAGCGTCGACCTGCGCCGCTTTGGCGAATCTGCCGGCAGAAACGATGTCACTAGCGACCGCTTCGACCGGTGCCCGCAGGCGTCCGGTGAGAAAAACCTTGGCCCCCTCGCGCGCAAAGGCGCATGCAATAGCGCCTCCGATCGCACCTCCGGCTCCGTAGATCACTGCAAGTTTGTGCTGTAGCGTTGGTGCGAGATGATCTGACGGCGTTTAATCGTACGCAACTGGGTCTGGGCATCAATGTGCGTCCGACTGAAATTGACCTCGGCTGCGTTTTTGAAGAGCAGCTTCAACAAGTGCGTGCAGCGTACCCCGCACAGGATGTTGCCCTTGAGCGTCATGGCAACTTGCGGGGCAGATGGGATTCAATTCGACTTCAACAGGTCGTCGGTAATCTAGTTGTAAACGCGATTCGCTATGGGGCGCCGGCGCGACCGATCCGAGTGGTGTTGTCCGGACTTGAAGACGAGATTTCATTCAGGGTGGAGAATGAGGGGAAAATGATTTCGCCGTCGGTGCTCGCCCAGTTGTTTGAGCCCCTCAAACGCGGTTCAGATCGAGAGGCTGAAGAGGAAGGTCTTGGTCTTGGTCTTGGTCTCTATATTTGTCGCGAAATAACGCTCGCCCATGGGGGGTCGATTTCCGCCGAATCCACCGAAGTTGCAACTGCGTTTTCGGTACGCTTACCTCGCAACGGATTCGACGCGGTGGCTATGGCTGATCGCTAGCCCCTCGCAGCTGGCGCAAGCCTGTGTGACGCGCAAGAAGGACGCCACAAGCAAGGTATCCAGTAAGCAATTACCGCGCTGTGACCGCCTTGGAGTTTGTCTTTTGCTGCAAAATGATGGCGCGCGGGGCGATCCGATCGCCGTGGCATACATCGCGCACCCGCAGCTTCAGGAGGTCGCAGGACCGTAACTTACTGTCGATTGCCAGATTGAACAGCGCCAGTTCCCGCGCTCGGCCTGCCAATTCGAGCCGGACTCGGATCGCCCATATGTGCTTTAGCTTCAGCGGCGCCTTCTGACCAACAAGTTTCTCCTTGTTCCCTGGGCCTGATCGCGACGCAGTTTGATTGACTTGATACATGCTGGACTCCCGTCTTGTGGATGACGAGGCCAGTCTCGACCTGAGACGCACAGGCGGTATGTGCCCGAAGCGGAAGTAGTGTGAGCCCGATACCGGTCATGTAAGAAACCGTTAAAGCAGAAGGTTAACGCCACAGACTTGCAGCTCAGCAGCGCGCTTGAGCCGCGTCAGAGAGTCTGCCGGTCCGAAATTGAGTTCTCGGCGCAGGAGCAATCGTACGATCGCCCCGCGCCCGCCTGTTGGTAAGTCAAAGTCGCATCTATAGTTTACTCGGCATTGGTTGTAGCCAACGGCACTGCAGCTAAGGTCTTCACGGACCGTAATGCCCAATGGGAGCTTGACGATCATCCCGATCTTTCCACGTGTCTGGTCGATCTCGGTGTAGTCAATCGTCACGCGGAAGTGCATGAACCCTGGACCTGATTCGCCATAGACTCTTTGACCGACGATCGCCGAACCAGGCGGATCAACACGCATGACGCGGATATCGAAGAACTCTGTCCAGCCGGCGGGCTCCGTGAAAAGCTTCCACACGATATGAAGAGGCGCATTAACCAGCGCCGTTGGGCAACTAATATGTGCCATCCATCTACCTTATGCCAAAATTGCGCACAGACACCCCTAGCATGATGTGTCGAGGCCGGTGGCAGCCGGCCGGTCCACCGCCGGTAACGTGTTCATGGCGGGCATTCGCGTCGGCTGGGTCGGACGCTCAAGTGGTCGATTATTGCCCGAATTGTGCAAGATAGGGCAGATGCCATGTGGCTTGGGACGCTAAATGCGGTCGTCGACGTTCACAGCAGAGTCGGGAGGCACAGGGTCGATAATCAGACAGATGTTCATCAACGACTCGAGAATTCGCGCCGGCTGGAGCGCGTTGCTGTATGTCCTCATTCTTGGCCGCATGCATACTTGCGCTTCTGCGCGTTTTCCCCGCGCTCAATGAAATACCGAAATCCGTCACACCATCCTTGGCGCTCATGCTAGAAAAATTGGTCGTATTGGTGATCCTCGGCGCGACGCTGGTGATGGGAAGAATCGCCCCTGATGACGATTGGCGGCGTCGCGCAAACCACGGTGCTGAAATGGAAACGCGCGCCTTATCCAGCGCTACAGCGAAGTCCCTTTAGGGTCGGATCTACGCATCCAACTCATCGTTAATGTCCGCAATTGGGTGGGAAGCTGACAGCCCGCTTCGCCATCAGCTCAAGAAACGGATCAGAACGTACGTTAGCGGCGATGCACCATGTTCTATTTCAACGGCTTAAAGCCCAAGCTGACTGTCGCGGCGGGCTGCCATCGGGAGGCTTAAAACCGCGGACAAACGGTGGCTGACCCAGTAATTGGAATCGAATTGTCGGCCCGGTACAGTCATTCACTTCCGTGCACTCGGCCAAAGTGATGGGGTCTAGGGATACATGTGTCCGCAAACATTTTTGAGCCATCCCTTAGAGGCTGCGATGGTATAGGCACTTGGATAACCCTTGCGAAACTCCCCACGATCTTGCACTTCTTCGCAACAGTCGAGATGCGTTCCTTAGTCCATTGGCCGTGCACAAGCGCTCGAGCCATGCCCCTGGGGATTAACTGGTTGCGCTTAGCTGCCGAGTAGGATGCTGGGTGTAAACCGGCGTGCAATATTGACCAGCCGATGTTTGATTCATTTTAGGCAATTTCTTTATTATTGTTAATATACAGGGGTAGGGTATACAATAAAACGATATAGCGTATTAAGTCCATTGGGAGCGCACATCCATGCAAGCAACCCTCAGATCCCCGGCGCATGACCTGCGGCGCGACGCGTCCGCCAAGACTTGGATCCTTCGGCGCAAATCATCTGAGCTTCGTTCGCAGGTATACGCTTCGGAGACCATGTTTCGATTGAGGGTGCAGTGTGGGCAGTCTTTAGAAGACATTGAGCCGCTGCTCCGTGAAGCGCTAGCGGATAATCTCATTGTTCTGAGTCAGCGGACAAAAACTACCGCCGCCGGGCAGGCGCTCTACGCCTTCGAGGCGATCGTGCGCAGCGTGCGCGTATCGCGTTGCCAAGTGGTGGCGTTGATTGCGCGGCTACAGCTGGCTGGCGTGCGCGATGTGTGGTGGGAAAGCGTGCTAGATCTATAGCCTCGCAACCGAGTTCACTTCTTCAAGTACTGATGCACTATATCGATTAGCTCCTCGGCCGCAGCAACCTGCGGGGAATCCCGCGGCTCGCGCCGATCGACCATGTGTTCACGGATATGGTCCTCAATGACTTCCGCGATAAAGCCGTCTAGCGCGCCGCGGCACGCGGTTGCCTGTTGAAGCACCATTGCGCATTCGTTGTCCGCATCGACGGCGCGTTCGATCCCTTCGATCTGACCGCGCATGCGTTTTAGACGATTCAGAAGTTTTGTCTTTTCTTTCGCGACGTGATTCATGTTTCCTCAGGATGCTATTGCTTTGCTATACCGGGGTAGGGTATGGTGCGGCGGTTAAAAAAGCTGCAGCGATTCAACAGCGGCATTCTTAAACAAGGCTCGACTGATTCTTTGACCGGAGATTTTACACGTCCTATGGACCCACAACCTAGTACCCAGACCCTTGATGACAGCCAACAGTGTGTGCCTGTTGGCGTCTCTTCAAGGGTTTGGATCATGGCCCGAAGAAGAGTGCCTGATGGCTGGATGGTGCTAATGCGCTAGCCGAGTCCCTTTCGCTTTTCTCGGGCTCAAACAATCGCTGAAAACCCGAGGAAAGCGATATGGCTGCCATTTTGACTGATCGACTGTTGAGTCCGCGAGCGGGGTGCCCTGCCGCTGGTTTGTTGCCTATCCCAAGCATTATGCGACGCCACCCAGGCGAGCTGTCCGAGACGCTCAAGGGCGTCTGGAGCGTTACCTTCCAGTGGCTGCTATGGCTCTGGATGCTTGCCGTCGTCGCGCTCTCAAGTCTCATGGCGGCTTGTGCCATGGGATTTTTGGAATAAAAGGCCGCGAACGCACCTCATGCCGTTCTTTGAGCAATTCATAAAAATATGGGACTCATCATGTTGTCGACGATCGTTTCAACCGCACACGTGCTCCGTGTTTTCTTCACCTCCCCTTTCTGGCTTCGTGTGCTGCAAGTCTTCGCACTGCGAAACGGTGCTCATCTCTCCTACAGCGCATCAGTCAGTGACCTTGTACAGGGGTCTGTGTTAGCGATTCTCGCCGCTGTGACCTTGGGCTTTGGCGAGTCGGTGGCGGCGGCGAATGCGGAGAGCTCCGAACCCGCGCCCGCGGGTCGGAGCGAAGTCTGGGCGTTCCATGCGCAATTCACCTACGTGGAGCAGGAGGTTTCCGGTTTCAACGCCCCTTACGCCGGAGCCAACAGTTTGACACCACGCAGGGCTAAAGAGACCACGGATCTGACTCTCTACCTTGGAGCACACCTGTGGTCAGGCGCTGAATTTTGGATCAATCCCGAAATCGATCAGGGCTTTGGCCTCAACAACACCTTGGGCGTCGCCGGATTCCCGAGTGGCGAGGCATACAAAGTCGGTAAGAATCAGCCCTATATGCGCCTGCCACGCATTTTCGTCAGGCAGACGTTGGATCTGCCGGGGAAGCGCGAGGCGACCGAGGCGGCTGCCAATCAGCTTGGCGGGGATCGCGGGCTTAATCGATGGGTATTCACAGTCGGCAAGTTCGGGGTCGCCGACATCTTCGACGTCAACCAATACGCGCACGATCCGCGCGCTGATTTTTTGAACTGGGCAGCTGCCGATGCCGGTACTTTCGACTACGCGGCGGATGCTTGGGGTTACACGGCGGGTGCAGCGGCTGAATGGTATCAAGGTACTTGGACGACTCGTCTGGGAGTCTTCGATCTGTCGAACGTGCCCAACAGCGCGCATCTCGAGCCCGGGCTCCATGAATTTCAAATCGTGGCTGAACTGGAGAAGCGACACACGCTGCGCGAATATCCTGGCAAAGTCATGGTCACGCTGTATGAAAGTCGTGGGCGGATGGGAATACTCAATTCCGCAGTCCAACTGGCGCTGGCCACTGGTCAGCCCGTGGATATCAGCGCCGTGCGCCAATATCGCAGCCGATTAGGGGCAAGCATCAGCCTTGAACAGCAATTGGTGAAAGACCTAGGGTTCTTTGCCCGCGTTGGCAAAGCTGCGGGCAATGTCGAAGCCTACGAGTTCACCGACATTGACCGCTCGGTCGCTGCGGGACTCTCGCTCAAAGGAACATCCTGGAATCGCGAGCACGACACGTTAGGACTAGCGGGACTCAAGAACAACATTTCAGCCGATCGGCAGCGGTTTTTTAACGCGGGGGGCTTGGGGATATTAGTGGGCGACGGGCAGTTGCCGCACCCGGGACCTGAACAAATTGTCGATTCCTACTACAACGCACAACTCTTCTCGCATGCGCAGCTGAGCTTCGATTGTCAGTGGGTTGATCACCCCGGCTACAACCACGATCGAGGACCGGCATCGATCTTTGCCGTGCGCCTGCATATGCAGTTTTAACGCTTTCGTGCTTATAAATCATTTATCCAGGAAATGTGCCATGACTTTCCATACCGAAGAAGCTGCGATTCGCGCACCCATTCCCTTGGCACAAAATTCCTCCGATCGAGGTGCGCAGCTTGATACCGCGCACGTCGGAGACATTCGTGGCGGGTTCGGCACGATTCGCGAACACGACGTTGGACCGCGTAAGAATTGGTGGGCACGCTTCAAAACCTTACTCGCGATCTTGGGTCCCGGCCTCATCGTCATGGTGGGAGACAATGACGCGGGCGCCTTCGGTACGTACACCCAGGCCGGTCAAAATTACGGGACAACGTTACTCTGGACGTTACTCATGCTGATTCCCGTGCTCTACGTAAATCAAGAGATGGTGCTTCGATTGGGAGCCGTGACCGGTGTGGGCCATGCGCGGTTGATTCTCGAGCGGTTCGGCAAATTTTGGGGTGCCTTCAGCGTCATTGATCTCTTCGTATTGAACGCCCTCACCATCGTCACCGAGTTCATTGGCTTGACGCTGGCCTTCGACTATTTGGGTATCCCTAAATTATGGGGGGTCGTAGTCTCTGCCGTCATCATCATGGGAGCCGCAAGCACCGGCGATTTTCGACGCTTCGAGCGTTTTTCGTTGGTCTTGGTGTTTGGCAGTTTGCTGCTCGTGCCAGTCTTTCTCATGGCACACCCCCCGGTCGGTCAACTGATGCACGATTTCCTCGTGCCGGGGTTTCCGAAAAATGGTGCGCTCGCCGATGTGATGCTGTTGATTATCGCGATCGTTGGCACGACAGTGGCGCCTTGGCAGCTGTTTTTCCAGCAAAGCTACGTCGTAGATAAGCGTATTACGCCGCGTTTCATGCGCTACGAACGCATTGACCTCTGGCTTGGTATTGGCCTCGTCATCATCGGGGCGGTGGCCATGATGTGCTTTTCCACCACCGCTTTTGAAGGCACGGCTGAGTTTGGCCAGTTCAAGGACGCGAGCGCGGTGGCGACGGGGTTAGGGCTCCATGCAGGCCACACGGCCGGCGTGCTGTTCGCGGTTGCGCTGATCGATGCCTGCATCATTGGCGCCTCCGCGGTGTCGTTGTCCACCGCGTACGCCATCGGCGATGTGTTGTCGCTGCGTCATTCCTTGCACCGCAAACCCACTGACGCGAAGGGCTTTTACGCGGTCTATTTCGGCTTGATCGCTATTTCGGCAGCTCTGGTGTTGACGCCGGGCACGCCGCTCGGGCTCCTGACCAACGCGGTGCAGACTCTCGCGGGGGTCCTGTTGCCCGGTGCTACGGTGTTTTTGCTTCTGCTCTGCAACGACAAGGCGGTGCTCGGACCGTGGGCGAACACCTTCACGGTTAATCTGTTCACTGGCGCCGTCATTGCCGTGCTCGTCATGCTGTCGGTCATTCTGACGGCCTCGGTATTGTTTCCGGGCGTCACGGGAGAGCAGATCTTAGGGGTGCTCGGCGGCGGCAGCGCCCTTGCGGTGGTGGCAACGATCGCGATCCTCCTGTGGCAGCGTCACCACGGAGTTATTCGCGCGGTGACCCCCATCGTGCCGCTCTCTGAACGAACGACCTGGCGGATGCCGCCGCTTTCCGAGTTGCCGCGCGCAGAACTGACCGTCCTCAACCGAGCGTTTCTCACGGTGCTACGCGGCTATCTCTTCATTGCCGCAGGCCTGGTCTTGGTGCGGATCGCGCAGCTAATCGCGGGCAGCCATTGAGACGGTCAGTCCCATTCGCGACAAACCAAGGCGATGCTGTGTGCGCTGATCGAACCGTATTGTCGTGCGGGTTTGAAAGAGCCGCTGCCCTTGGGGGTGAAGCGCATGCTACGCATCATCTTGCTGAAGCAATGGTTTAGCCTCTCCGATACGGCGGTCGAAGAGGCCTTATATGACTCCGAGGCCATGCGGGAGTTCGTTGGTATTGATGTGAGTCGCGATGCGATACCCGATCAAAATACGATTTGGCGCTTCCGACTTGTGTTGGACCATGGCGAATTGGAAAGGCGATTGTTTGCCGCCGCGAGTCAACATTTGAAACACGCCGGCTGCAAAATCAGCATGGGAACCCTCGTGCAGGCCAGTCTTTTCAGTGAGCCTCACTGGATGGAGCGCAAGAATCTACCGCACGACCCGCGGTGCCTCACACCAGCCCTCGAACCTAGCGTTGTGCTCAAATCTCGCGCGACGCCGGCAGCCGTCAACCTGTACGCCCCTTCCGAGTCGTTATGACACACTCGACGACCCGGCCACCGGGCTTAATGGAGCGGGCCCTCGTGCGTGCGTTAGGGGGCGCAGAGTGGTGCGCGCTTACATTACTCCCGCGTGGCTCGTTTCGCCGATCACTCCTGCAGCGGGTGGATCGCACGTTTGCACGCCTGCATCGCGCGAACTGCGAGCGAGAAGCATGGCAATAGTGCCAGTTTCTGGCGCGACAAACTCGAGACAGCGGATATTTATGATGAGCGAACTGTGCGCGGCTTTAGGCATTTGGCCGTTCGCCAAGCGCCTCGGCGCGTGCCCGGCACGGTCGCTATCGTGAGAATGTCTGCCGGCATGTGGTTGTCTGATCGGAAGCCGTGCTGTCAGGCACGTTAGTCTTTCTCGAACTCGCGGGACACGTGGGATTGCTGCTCTGGGGTACCCATATGGTCACGAGCGGCGTTCAGCGCGGATTCGGTGCCGAATTGCGCGGCTGGCTGGAAACAATTTACAGCAACGCTGGCGGGCATTTCTCGTGGGTGTGGGTGTCACCGCGGTATTGCAGAGCAGTACGGCCACCGGCCTTATGGCAACTTCGTTCACCGTCTCGGGCCTGACCGCATTGGGCCCTGCGCTGGCGGTCATGCTCGGTGCCAATGTGGGCACCACGTCCATCACTCAGGTCCTGTCTTGCAATATCGGCGCTGTTGCTCCACCGCTGATTCTAACGGCTGTTCTCACCTTTCTCGCGGTTAAGAGACTCAAACGCGCCTTCTTCATAGCATTGCCTGGCTTGTTCGGACCGAGCCGCTGCTCGTCCGTCACAATCTTGATTGACTCGCATGAATGCTCTTTTTTGACCAGCCGTCACCACTCGAACCTTTTCGGCATCGGGCGCCAGTAACGTTGCGCAACTGGCGCATAGCATTACGGTTGCAGGCAATACCGCCAATGCGCGGCTCAATCGCCTTTGGGAACGCATTTGAACTGCACCTCAGCCTTCGGAAAGTTGCCGAAAATGTATGGAGGCTCCGCTTCCTGAACGGTAACCACTTGCATAGTCAGGTGACGTTTGTCGCAGTAGGCGTTGGCTTCGCGCAGCGCATCGCCCTTTAAATTGCCAGAGCCTGAAAATCCCGTGGCCGCTTGGCGGGACAACATGTAAATATCGTGCCCGATTGGGACAACGCCAGAGTTTGCAACGTAGCCGCCCGTCAGCAGAACCATCACTATGGTTACAAGTCCAAATCGCACAGCCACCGCGCCGCGCATCACGGGGTTTTCGCAGGTAGTTGTGAATCGACCCCAGGGCTAAGGCACTTAAAATCAACCTCGCCGGAGGGGACTTGGCCCCAACGGCTCTCGGTTTCATTACTGTTGGTAGCAAACAGCGTCTTACCTTGAGATCTGCAAAACGCTCCGGCTTCCTCAAATGCTTTGGCCTTCTGCGCTGCGCCCGACGAATGTCCCATTACTCCATGGTGGGCGACCGTGTATGTATCGGGGCCCGTCGGCACGACGTGCGTCACGCCTCCGCAAGCAGCGGACAGCGCGACTATCCCCGCAACTCCGTGATATCCACGCATATTGACGCTTCCTTGTAATGCTCCCGCGCGTAGTTTACGCGCTACTCGCTGGGCGTATGGAATAGGTGTTTCCCTGCCTTGTTCGAATCGCAGCTGAGCGTCGGTCGAACCTGCTGTTCTCGGTTGATGATGCCTTTGCACCTCATTCGCGGAGCCGTGTCCCTCCCTCACAAGCTGAAATTTGCCTCAAGCAGAGCGGTGCTCGAGTGATCGGACATCGATCCTTTTCATGTCAGCTTCAGCAGTGGCCCCATCTTTGATGGGAATTGCAGTGCCCGGCGTGCAGACCGATAGCGGGTATCTATCGTACCCATAGAAACCAACGATTTAAGTAATACTTGGAATTGGGTTAACTTAACGGATGTTTTCTGATACTCCACTGTTTCTCGCCAACCCACACACACACAGGACTTGATGTCGCGTGCGCCTATAGTTTCTTGGCCCTTCGATCGCGTAACAGATGTTCTACCCGTTCGAGGTGTTCGCCTGAATAAGATCGAACTCGGAGTAGTCGATGAATACTGGGTGCATAGTTGGCGTGATGTCTTTGGACCAAAGCTTCAATGAGTTTGCAGCGGACCATCGCGCGCGAGGTTTTAATGAAGTCGTCGATCGGCAATGGCCCGCGCTGACTGTCTTGGGAACACACGAGCATGAATTCCAAGCGGAGGCCCTCGTGGTGAGTGGCGAGATGTGGTTGAGCGCCGGCGCGCGAACACATCACCTGCAAGCTGGAAGCACGTTCGAGTTAGATGCACGATTACCGCATGCGGGGAGCTATGGAAGTGCAGGGGAGACTTATTGGGTTGCCAGGCGACGCTGCCCGTAACCCAGCGGTTTTTTTATCTAATAGGGGAATGATATGTCTGTTGATGTCAAATATCGCACCACCGCAACCACCACCGGCGGCCGTGATGGTCAAGCCACTCTGCAAGACGGAACTCTGAACATCAAACTGGCAACACCTAAGGAGTTAGGCGGTGCCGGTGGCTCTGGGAATAACCCGGAGCAACTTTTTGCTGCAGGCTATGCGGCGTGTTTCATTGGTGCAATGAAAGCAGTCGCACCCGCGCAAAAATTACGCGTGCCGACCGATGCGTCGGTCACAGCGACTGTAGGTCTCGGCCCGCGTGACGAAGGAGGATTCGGAATTACGGCGGACCTCAACGTCAGCCTGCCTGGTATGGATCGTGCCGATGCACAGCGTCTGGTCGCCGCCGCACACCAAATCTGCCCTTATTCCAATGCAACTCGCGGAAACGTCGAAGTCGGACTGACACTCACATGAAGCTGAGCACGATCGAATGCACGGCCTCCCACAAATCAAAATGGCGATGTACATTATGAACAACTATACAAAAGTTCTCGCAGCGTCCTTACTTGCCTGCAGCGCTCAAGCGACCCTTGCTGCCAGCAGTCCGGGCGTGGAACGCCATGTTCAAGGCTTTCTCGATGCGCTCGCTGCCGGCGGCGGCAAACCGCTCGAGCAGCTTTCACCCACCGACGCGCGTGCCGTACTGGTTGGTGCTCAGGCAGGAGCTTCGCTCCAGTCACTCAAAGTCGATATCGCTGAAAAAACGATCAGTGCCGCAGGCCACGATATCAAGCTTACCGTCGTGCGCCCCGCGGGCGTGAACGACACTCTGCCCGTGTTCATGTTCTTCCACGGCGGCGGTTGGGTGCTGGGCGATTTTCCCACTCACGAACGCTTCGTGCGCGATTTGGTCATCGGCTCCGGTGCGGCAGCTGTATTTGTGAACTACACGCCGTCGCCCGAAGCACATTATCCAGTGGCCATCAACGAGGCATATGCCGCAACTCAGTGGGTGGCGGAGCATGGCGCCGAGATTAAGGTCGATGGCAGGCGCTTGGCGGTGACCGGTAACAGCGTGGGCGGCAATATGGCGACCGTGGTCGCTCTCATGGCGAAGAAAAAAGGTACCCCGGCGATCCGCTATCAGGTGCTGTTTTGGCCTGTGACCAGTGCAAACTTCAAGAACACATCCTACGACCAGTTCGCTGAAGGTCATTTTCTGACGCGCAACATGATGAAGTGGTTTTGGGACAGCTACACCACAGACCCTAACCAGCGTAACGAGATCTACGCGTCCCCGCTGGTGGCGACGACCGAGCAGCTCAAAGGTCTGCCGCCTGCGCTGGTGCAGACAGCTGAACAGGACGTGCTACGAGACGAGGGCGAGGCTTATGCGCGTAAGCTCGATGCAGCTGGAGTGGATGTCACAGTAGTCCGGTACAACGGCATGATTCATGACTTCGGTTTGCTCAACGCATTGAGTGAAGTTCCCGCCACTCGCTCGGCCTTGCTGCAGGCATCCGAAGAGCTGAAGAAACACTTGAAGTAAGGGGTGATGGGGGGTGGGGGGGGGCAGATCCCCCCTTTATTGGGCGTGGCAGTGGCTCTCTCTGCCGGTAACTGTAGTGAGCGGCCACAGGTTATTGGCGAATAAGGTGTGAACTGTTGTCGTTGACATAGTGCCTACGCGACAGCTTCGGGCTCGACTTGGCGGGACGCGCATCAGTCGGGCGCAGCTTTTTCCCGTCGGCGCACTAATCCGTACGTACCCGTGCGAACCACCGATCGTCGTACCGAGAGCCGCTTGAACTCCATAGGGATTACACTGAGTCATGAACAAAGTGAGCTGGCTCTCGGCTATGGTTTGCATCAGTCTCTTTTCGACCGCTCGTGCACGGGAGACCTCTGCTCTGCAATTCGTCACCGAATATCTCCAAGAATTCAGCGCAATCGAGCGTATTCGTCTGGCCGAGGAGCAGGAATTCCAGGCAGCCCGCCAAAGCATGATTGACATTTGTATCGAGAACGGCAATCGATACCGACGGGAAATCGCGCAACAAATGGCCCGGATGGAAGATATGAGCGTGCTGCCTCCATTGCAAGCTCTGCCGGCGCGGCTCGCGGAGCTCTATGGCCAGAAACTCGAGCTGCACACCGAAGTCCTTAGTACATGCACCGCCCTGAAGACGGCGGCGAGTACCAATGCCGGTTATTTGGAAGTCATGTCTGTCGTGTCCCAGTACAGCACGAAAGTCGACGCCATAGATCGGTCGCTGTTCAAAACGTCGACCGACGCATTTTCGACGCTGCTGAATAAGGAGCGAGGGCCTCGCGACTTTCGGCGCCGTCTTGGCATCACGACCGCAGAAAAACAGGCTCTGCTGCGGCAAATAGATCGCGAGTTCGGTGCCGAGTTGCAGGACGATCAGCAGACCTATCTCGTTAACGCCGCGACGGTGATTCGCGACGCCATAAAAAAGCATAAAGCCTCGGATGAAAACTGAAGCTTCGGCGCTGAGTGAAAAATCTGGGATCACGCTGACGAAGCGATCATTGGCCCACACCAACTCACGCATTGCAGCCGTTAGTTCGCCTAACTTACGCCGGCCGCTCCAGCGGCCGAGGAGAATGTCGTCATGATCAATTCACAAGTCGCGCCATTGGGAGTTACATATACTTAGGAAGCCGGTGGAAGACGCGCCTCCAAGACTAACGCACAGCGACGGCGTTTGACGCAAGCGCGTGAACATTCCGCCAACGACCGTTTTCACGAACATATATATCGGAAAATCGTACGTTGCAGTCAAATGGCTTACCGTGATCGATGGAGCCCGCGCATACTTTGGTGATGGACTGACGAAATCACATCAGCATCGATCAGGCCATCTGCCACGGGAAAGCCTGCAGTAAGGGGACGCGGATCATGGTCTCCGTGGTGCTAGACAACCTAGCGGCCGGGCAATCTATTCCGGAGATCGTTAAGCTCTACCCAACTTTGCGCGAATGCGACGTGGCGGCAGCCATCTCTTACGCGGCTGAATTGGCACGCGAACGTGTCGTGACCACCGCGGCGTGAGGTTCAAACTCGACGAGAATCTCTCGCCGACGCTAGCGAAGCACTTTGAGTCGTCGGGCCACGAAGCCGACTCTGTCGTGGTGCAATCACTCGGCGGACAATCGGATGAACGGGTCATCGACGTGTGCTTGCGCGAGCAACCGGCGCTGGTCACGCTGGATTTGGACTTCTCAAACATACAAGCATATCCGCCCAATCAGTACCCCGGGATTAATGTTTTGCGGATTACCAATCAATCGCACCTGCGCGTGGAAGCCGCTATTCAACGGGTGGTGGCATTGGAGTCGCTGCTTTCCCTGCGAAGGGCCGACAGCGCTCTTAAACCGGGCAGATCCTGCAAGTGCTCCACGCCGCGCAGGCTGAGCTTCCACCACGTCGAGAATGATTCGCACGGGCGCTTTACCTCTGCAAACAAGCGCAGCGGTGCGCGCTGCGTCACCTTGCTGGGCAGCAGCGCGCCGACATGCGGATCCGCCAGTGTGTGCACTGAGCGCGCGCTGTCTAGCGCCTGCGCCAGATCTTGCCGGCCGCCGTGCCAGCACAAGGTTGCTATCGCCGCCATGCGCGCACCGACAAATGTCCAACGCGCCGTGCTCCACGGCCAGACGACGTGATGTTCGGCTGGCCACCATCCCACGCACAGGCAGCCTGCCGGCAGGTCGGCCGGCGGATCGCCCAGCGCCCAAGGGTGGACCAGCCAGACATCTCGACCGGCCACGTCGATGATGTTTGGAATTGGCGCTGCTACGCGTCGCGATACCGAGCTCAGCGCCGGCTCTTCGACGCCCTCGCCGAGAGGCGTCGCCGGTAGCGGCCGAGAGTTGGCTGCCATTGCCCCAAGTTCCTCGTACGAGATGTCGAGCACGCTGCCTGTGCTGTGCCATGCCCTCGGTGCGTAGCGAGCCACGTTCTCGGCATTAAACAGGTAGGGCTTGTGGCTGCCGGTTCCGGCTACCCATTGCCAGCTCAGGTGGTTGCTGGCCAGGTCACCGTCCAATAGGTGCGCCACCAGCCAGTCAGCACCCGTGCGCCAATGCACCTTGCGCAGATGCACCATGTAACTTGCCAGCCACATACGGGCGTGATTGTGCAGATAGCCGGTGGCGTACAGCGAGTGCACGGCCTGATCGATGACCGGCACGCCGGTTCGCGCCTGGCGAATGTCGGCCGGCATTTCGCGCTGGTAAGCCGACTCGGGGAGTGGGCCCTCGTGCAGTGAATGCAGGATATCATCGCCTCGGTGACGCCACACGTGGTGGAAGTACTCGCGCCACCCGAGTTCGAACACGAATTTGTGCTGCGGGTCTAGCCGGTGCCGTGCCGCCACGTCGGCCAGCACCTCGGGCACCGTGACAAAGCCGTGAGTGATGTAGGGCGAGAGCCGCGTGACTGCGCCTTCAATGGCGTTGCGGCTGTGTGCGTAGTCGGCCGGGCGCACGGCGGCGATGCGAGCCATCGCAGCCGTGCGGGTAGGGGGGAAGTGCTCGAGCGGCATCATGCCATCGCTCCCACCTCGCCGCGGCGGATGGCTGCGGCGCGCTGCTTGACGGCTTGACGGTCAGTTTCGTTCAAGCGCGTCAGGTTCTTCACCTGTAGCGCCATACGCGCATTCTTCGAAAGCATCGACTCGTGTCGCATCAGGAAATCCCAGTACAGCGTGGTGTAGGGGCAAGCGCGCTCGCCTTCGCGCAGCGCCGGGTCGTAGCGGCAGCTGGCGCAGGGACCGCCCATGCGCTGAATGTACTTGCCGGTGGCCACATAGGGCTTGCTCGCCAACATGCCGCCGTCACCATACTGGCTCATGCCCAGGGTGTTGGGCAGTTCCACCCATTCCACAGCATCGACATAGACGGCCAGATACCACGCATGCACCTGCTGCGGCCGCACGCCCAGCAGTTGCGCGAACAGCCCCGTCACCATGAGGCGCTGGATGTGGTGTGCGTAGCCGTGTTGCAACGTTTGTGTGATGGCCTCGCGCAGGCAGGCCATGTCGGTCCGGGCGGTCCAATACCACGCCGGCAGATCGTGAGTTGCGTTGAGCGCGTTGCGTTCGGCGTACTCCGGCATCTCGGTCCAGTAGATACCGCGCACGTATTCGCGCCAGCCCAAGATTTGACGGATGAAGCCTTCCGCGCTCGGCAACGGCACGTGGCCGTCACGGAAGGCAGTTTCGGCGGCTTGCACCACTTCGCGGGCATTTAGCAGCTTAAGGTTCAACGCGGCCGAGAGTTGCGAGTGATAGAGCCAGGGCTCACCCGGCCATAACGCGTCTTCGTAACGGCCGAACAGCGGCAAGCGCTGTTCAACGAAGAGGCGCAACGCCTTCTGTGCCTGTTCGCGCGTGACAGGCCAAGCAAAGCTTGCCAGCGTGCCGGGGTGCTCGGAAAACCGTTTGTTCACTAGCGTCATAACCTCACGCGTAATCTCGTCCGGTTCGAAGATTGCGCGTTCGGGCAGCACACCGGGGCCTTCGGTCCCGAAGGCCTCGCGGTTAGCGGCATCGAAGTTCCATTGCCCGCCCACGGGGTGACCATCTTGCATTAGAACGCCGTGGCGACGGCGTAGTTCGCGGTAGTAATACTCCAACCGCAGCGATTTGCGCCCTCTGGCGTGGGCAGTGAACTCGCGCACGGTTGTATAAAAATGGCGGTCTTCGTAGACCTTAAGCTGTAGTCCAGACGCCTCCACCACCGCCTTGAGCGACTGCCAAACCCGCCAGTCGCCGGGCGCCGTTATTGACACTTGCTGCGGGGTCAGCGTCGTCAGCGCCTTCTGCAACTCGCCGGCCAGGCTGCCAACGTTGTTCGGCTCATCCAATCGGATGTAGTGCAGCGGCCGACCGGCCGCCTGCAGCGCCTGCGCGAAGTGGCGCATCGCCGATAAAAAAAGCCCGATGCGCTGCTTGCTCGACCAGATGTGCGTGGACTCCTCAGCAGCTTCGGCCATCCACACGGCATCCCGAGCCGGGTCGAATCCGTCGAATGCAGCTGCCTCCAAATCGAGCTGGTCGCCTAACACTACAACGAGCGTGCGCAGTCGCCTCATGATGGACCCGCCGTGCGCCCTTTGCGGCAGGCCTCAGAACAGAACGTTACCTCGGCCCAAGTGCGCGCCCAGCGCTTGCGCCAGCTCATCGGACGGCCGCAGGCCAAGCAGATCTTGCTGCGCAGCGATTGCTTGTTACCCTTAAACGATGGCTCCGTGGCCGATTTTCCCGCTTGCTTACGCTTCAACGATCGGAGATCCTTTGGAATGAACAGTCCAAACTCTGTGCGCGATCGACGTATTCGATGAGCTTTCGCGGTACGGGAGGCGACAAATTCCTGCCGCACCCGGATCAAGCCTGAGCGGCTCGCTGCCGCGCACATCGCTTCGCCATTTGCCCCGTCGCTGTCAGCAGACTTCACAAGTTGCGCCCCTAGCCTACCTGTTACTTGGAAGCAAGCCTTAGACAACACGATCCGCATAGTTGGAGACTACGGGGGAAATAATTTGAAATGACGAAGCCGCGTCTACTGCGCTTCACCCGCTCACCATCGAGGCGACGAGCCAGCTCGACGCCATCTTGAAATTGCAAGCCGTGACTAGTGAAATCGAGCATTGTCGCGGAGCGTATGGATACAGAAGGTGAGCGCCCAAGCAGTCTCCTCAGAACAACGAACAGAATCTCGTCCCGTTGCTGCATGACCGAGACCCCGCAATACTGGAGCGCCGCCGCAATTCTCGCGCAGAGGAACCCCAGAACGAATTCATCATACTCCCAGACCGAAGCAGTATTGGCGGTCAGAATCGAGATCCGAAGAAAGTCGAGCCGCACGCCTTTATAGACCTTGTTCGAAAGTTGCCGGAGCCGCCACTCTGTAAATGTCATTGGCACCACCTTGCTGATTGCAAACAGTCGGAGTGGGCGACGACATCACGTCGTCGCCCGCAGTGCTACTTCGGCATCAGCACCGTATCGATCACATGAATCGTCCCGTTGCTGGCGGGGATATCGGTCTTGATGTGAACCGGCGTGCAATTCTGACCAGGTCCACTTTGCGCGCCGGTTGACAGATATGGCTCGCGTCGTGGACGAAGCGACGCAATCGCGCCTCGTTCTCGTGCCAGGAGCGGAAGAGTACGGACTCGATTCCGTGTTCGACAAAGTCGCGCACGCGATGGAAGGTGAGGAACACACCCACCGCGATGCCGGCATCGATTAGGGCGCTCTTCTCACGTCCCTGAATGCGAATTAGATGATCGACGGCCCATTCTATGAGTCCAAAGGCTGTCAGCAACAGGGCAGTTACCGCACCGTATACGACCGTTCGATTGATGGCAAAGCCCAGATCCAGGATCCGGTGGCGGAATATGGCGTAGGCAAAGAGGACAGGGCCAATGCACTGGCTACAGAATGAAATGAGGATGGCGGGGGCGAAGAGTGAGGGAAAATGGTTGCCGTAGCTGATGAAGACAATGACGGGTGCAATGGTCATGGACAGGCTAAGAACGATGAGTGTCAAGCGCTTGCGGGCATCGGCATCTCCGCGCACCCACCCGGCAGTCAGATAGCCGAGCGATAGCAAAGCACCGCAGTCCGCTAGGCCAAAGTACAGGCTATCAATGTGAGGCAGCCAGCGGAAGTTGTAGTTGGCGAGGAAAGTAGTGCTTTCGAGTGCTGCCAGCAGCAGCACTAGCCCAACCAGCACTGCCAACGTACGGTACTCCCAAGGTCGAATGCCGCGCACTCGATCGCCCACATAACCCAGAGTAAAGCGCAGAAACAGCCACGGAACCAGCTGAAGCATGAACCAGATGGAAATATGCCAGTAAGGATAGGCCGCAGCAGAGGTCGGCCATTTGAAGGCGAGTGCCGCTCCATTGCCCCATCAGACTCAACCCCAGTGCCACGAGTCCGCGACTGCTCCGTGCGCGCCAGACGACAAACAGCCCCACACCCCACATGGACAGATTTGCCAACAAATTGAGAACCGATGCGACTCGCTCGGTCGGAGGCATGGGTGCCGCTCTCGGGACCACGACCTGGATATGCGCGCCCGCGCGTGACAGGAGGGTCAGACCCATAGTTTCTCCCGCCAAAGGCGTTCGAACATCGTCGAAGGCGTGGTCCAATTGCACCGAATCGCCTTCCTGGAATCCGTAGGCCCTGAGCGGCGAATCGGCTGCCAAATGAGCGATGACGAAATGCTAAGCGCCAGGCCCCGCGGCGCGTACAAATTTCGCGCCCACATCCCCTACCTGCGCTGCGTCGAAGATGCGATTTCGGGCCGCAAGGAGGTTGGAAGTGAGCGCTACTGCGATGAAGTACAGGCAGAGTATCAGCCAAACAAAGTTGCTCGCGGCCCTTGGCTGCGCTGTCGTAGCGGGTTTGTCCATGTTTCCTCTTCTGATGGCCCGAGACAAAGAACCCGGTGTCGGCGTCAAGCGCTCTTTTCCGGTCCCATTGTAACCGCGCGCACGCGGTGGCCAGCTCGGCTGCTCAGTGCAGCAGCGTCTATCGAGTTTGTGCGCCTTCCACGATTACCGCCGTAGTGGCTCACGCCTGCTTAAGAGACGCGGAAAACTCACGCGCGGTCTACCTTCAAGCCCCTTATTTAAAAGGTTTCCATACACGAAGGGAGCAGTGCTGCGCCGCCGACGCGAAATCCCCGTCTGTCGTCAGAAGGGTGAGTTCGTGTCGAATGCAAAGTTGTGCAATCAGGGCATCTATTGTCCCGATCTGCACTCCTGCGCGCCTGCAGCGATTGCGAAGACCGGCGGCATCAATGTGATCCTGTCGATCCGGAACCAGCATTGGCAATGCGGCAAACTTCTCCACCAGCTCCTTGTGCGCTTTTGGGCCAGCAAAACCCTGCAGCAGTTCCTGCAGAACGAATCCGGTGGTGACGATGGCATCACCTCCGTCAAGCGCCGAGCGCAGGGCGTCAACCTGCGGAGCAGCCAAATCGGCGTCGCGCCGAAATGCGAGCGACCACACGCTGGTATCGACAAGAAGGGTCACCGCCGAGAGCGCTCAATCTTGTAGTCATACGAGTTGTCCCATTCGAGCTTACCCATGAGTTCAACCACGCGCTTCTGTTTTCGACGCGCAACGTATTCCTCCAGCGCACGAGTCACAGCCGCCTTCTTGGTTCGCTCACCACCAATTTTAACGGCCTGTTCAATTAACTTGGGGTCCAGCGAAAGATTCGTGGCCATGTGTCACCTCTTACACACTAGTTTACACAATTCTCGCAGGTCTCGCAAATTGGATCAGTGGTAGCCATGACCAATGGCACCAATGGCAGCTAACTGACTCCCGGTCTCAACGTGCCACCGGCGGGTCTTGGCCGCCAGGCGCCTGTCGCACCGCCGTCTGCCTCGAAGGGGTCCTCTCGACCCCGAAGCTGCCCGATGCGGCCAGGCCGCTTCCGAGCAAAGGAATTGCAGTTGTTTCCAATGACGAGCATTGGCGCTGGAGAACCCTCAAGGTTAAATTGCTTGCAGAAACCAACCTTGCGCCCCCATTAACACCAGCATCCATAGGCTATTTACTTGCCGCTTGAAAATGGACTGAGCTGACCAAAGTCGATCAGCCTGCCGCCTAAGGGCAACTCGTGCGTGCGAGTCTGCCAGACACCATCCGCCGACTTAAGACGGTAGTGATCGATGAGATAGGGTACGCCTTCACCGGCCAATGGATCAGACGAAGTCTGGACTTGAAAGTGGACATGCGGTTCGCGCGCATCTCCGGAGTCTCCAATCTTCGCCAGAACCTGACCTCGCCGCACGTGGTCCCCGACCTTTACACGCACGCTACCTGGTTGCAGGTGGAGGTAGGAAGCGAATTGCTGTCCGCCCAAATCAAGTACGATATGGTTACTGAACACCGTGTCGGGCGTCACTTCTACAGCGGGAGTGAATTCCCCGTTGTGCCGAGGCACATTGTCCGGAAGACCATCTCTCGCGGTCACCACGGTGCTATCTGCGACAGCCAGCACGGGCTTTCCATAAGCGTAGTACGAGCGTTTATCGCTTGCGTCTCCAGAGAAGTCCTTGCCGTTTTGATTCTGGTGCCAATCGATCGCGTAACGGCGCGAAATTAGCGCACGACCTTGGAAGACGAGAATTCCGCGGCGATGATGGTTCTGCGGGTCATTACTCGGGCCATCGTCTGCAAGCCAATTGGTTCCCGTCACCGGCGGCCCGAGCACGAGCAACTCGCGATGATGAGTCCCGATGACGGCGCCTTCCGCTACGAACTCGGCAGTGGTCACGCGTTGGCGCAAATGGTTCGGCACGCTCGCTCCGTGCTCAAGCGAGATCCACAAAAACACCACGACGGTGGCGCCGCCGGCAAGTTGGTGAGGGTCACTGTTTCCCTCCGCGGACGTTTGAGCCCCTATGGGCTGCACTTGCGGATCGAGTTGACCTGCCTCAAACGCAGCCATCGGCGCGGCGGATGAATCATCGGCGTCGAGCACCTCAACGCGGCGGAGAGTGATCGGATTCGCGGCGAAATTCGTAAGGTACAGCTCGTATGTTAGATAGGTGCGACCGTCGCTCGGGAATGCCGTGGGCTCGAATGGCACGCGCAGCTCAAGCTGCGGCGGCCAAGTCGAGGCAGCGGGGGCTACTTGCGTCAGGATCAAAGCACAGACGAGTCCTTTCCAGATTACATGCTTTTCCCTGTGGGATAAGTCGCGTGGCGTCGTGGCTGCTTGCCCACTTCCTCAAAAATGAGAATGCATGCATGCATCGATCGCGTGCGTAGCCTACCTCAACCCACGAACGACCGCTTCAACGATGTTTGTTTAGGGCAGTGACCGGCAGCAGTTGGCCGAGACTGTGTAAAAAGACAGATTCAATGTGCTCGGCAGACTGGGACGGCACGCATGGCACGAGAGGATCTGCGAGAACGCGCATTCGGGCTCTAAAGAGGCGTGCGCAGCTTGGGGACCGTCTTATTCGGGCTCTGGTGCATCTAGGGCATCGGGTAGACTGCCGGATTTTATCTGCCGAGGTGCTGAATGACGAAGCCGATCGCCCGTGACTCGATGTATCGCAAGCGGGTATTCGACGCCGACATCATCGAGCTGTGCGTGCGTTGG
>JANYLM010000045.1 GCA_025357835.1 Gammaproteobacteria bacterium | reverse complement strand
CGCGGTCGCGTTGCGCGAGGCGATCCCCGCGATCCTCGTGTCCGTCGAAGCGACGTGGAACGTCGTGCGCGGCGCGACGGTGTGTAGCGCAATTCCTGCGGCGGCATATCCAAAGGGCTCTCCTTCGGCATGCCACCCGGCGTTGCTCGAGATTCGAACGCGGCCGCGGAGTTCAGCTGGAGGTCCATCGATACAGCCATGTTTCAGTGACGGGGCGATCGCCGCGCATGACGCGCAAGCGCAATTCGATCAAGTCGGCGTCGCGCGGCTCGATCTCGAAACTGGCGCGTATTCCATGCAAGGCGCCGTTTGAGATGAGCGCCGCGTTGGAGATCTTGCCGGCGGATGCGGCCAAGTCGAGGCGCAAGCCGTCGACTTTCTCGCCGGCGCCGACGAAATCCAGCAAAAATACGCGCCGCTTGCCGTCGAGGCTGGCGCCCGAACGGGTGGCGACGGTCTTGCCCAAGGTTTTGGGCTGCGCGGGCTGCGCATTCCAGACGATGCGATAGGCGAAGTGCGCTGCGCGCCCCGGCGTCATGGGTTGTGCGGTACGCCAAAAAACCACGATATTGTCATTGGTCTCGCGCCCCGAGGGGATTTCGACCAGCTCGACCGATCCGGGACCCCAGTCTCCCTGAGGTTCGACCCACGCGCTGGGGCGGCGTTCATACTGCGCGTCGAAATCCTGAAAATCGCCTTGTTGTCTGGATCGCTGCACTAGCCCGAAGCCTTGCGGCTGTTGCGTGGTAAAGGCGGACACCTGGAGCTTGATCGGGTTCGCCAGCGGACGAAATATCTGTTCGCCGGATTTCGCCGCGATCTGCAGGCCGTCGGAGTCGTGTACCTCCGGGCGGTAGTCATCGAGGTGTCCGCGGTTGGTTTCGTTGAACAGAAACATCGATGCCAACGGTGCGATGCCCGCGACACGCATTTCCGAGCGCGGGAATAGAGTGAGGTCCACATCGGTCGTCGTCTCGACGCCCGGCTGCACGGTGAATCGGTATGCGCCCGTGGTCGATTCGCTTTCGAGCAGGGCGTAGATGACCACGGCGTTGGCACGCACGCCCGGCCTCTCGATCCAGAAATGCGTGAACAGCGGGAATTCCTCACCGGACGGCTCGGCCGTATTGATGGCGAGGCCCCGTGCCGACAGGCCGTAGAGAAGATTCTTGGCGACGGCGCGGAAGTTGCTCGCACCCTGGAACACTAGAAATTCGTCCCAGGTCTTGTTCGAATTAATGCGGCTTCGAATACGGAAGCCGGAGAGCGGCAGCGACACCTTGCCCAATTTCGCCGGAATTGCGGACTCGATGTCGAACATCGCCGGCGTCGCCGCCACGTCCTGCGCGATGCCGTTTTCAACCGTGGAGACCGTGACGGGGGTCTGCAAATTGTAGCCGGCCCGCAATAGTTCGAGGCGAAAAGGCAGTTGTTCGGCTCGCCAAATACCGGCGTCCGGATTGAAGCGAATGCTGCGATATTGTTCGGGGCTCAGCTTGTCCAGACCCGTCGGCAGGCGGTTGCGTTGCGGCGCATAGGGGGCGGAGGCGCGACGTTTGGCGTCCGCCAACAAGGTATCGAAGCTGAACGGATACGTGGCCGGCGGCTTATCGGGAGCGGGTGCCTTGGCGCCGCGCGCGTCGCCGACCACCAGGGCGAGGGCGAGTAGCAGCAATGGTTGGCTAATTGAAACCGGCAAGGCTCACTCCGTACTAATCAAGGCCCGCATATTTGTGCGGCCACACCTTGCTGAAACCGGCGGGGTCTGTCAACGGGCCTTGCGCTCTGCGGCTGCCTGATATAGTGCCTTCCCATGTCGGTCCCCACTCCTTCTGGTCAGGAACCGCAAAGCGCCCGGGCGGTGCTCATGGTGCGCCCGGCCAGCTTTGGGTTCAATCCGCAAACCGCAGCCAGCAATGCCTTCCAGCAGGAGCCTCGTGCACCCGGCGACGCCGCAACCCAGCGGCTGGTCCACGGTGAATTCGATGGCGTGGCGAAGGCGCTGCAGCACGCCGGCGTGGAGGTGCTGATTGCCACGGATACCTCGACACCGGCCAAGCCGGACGCGATATTTCCCAATAACTGGGTCAGCTTTCATTTGGACGGCACCGTAGCTCTGTATCCCATGCTGGCGCCCAACCGCCGCCTGGAGCGGCGCGAGGACATTCTCCAGCAGGTGGTGCGCGAGGGCGGATTTCACATTGTGCGCACGGTCGATTTGACGCATCGCGAGGCGGAGGGAAAATTTCTCGAGGGAACGGGTAGTCTGGTGCTGGATAGGGCGCACGCGCAAGCGTACGCCAGCTTGTCGCCGCGCACCGATCTTGACGTTCTCGGGGAATTCGCGCAGATGCTGGACTACGATCTCGTGACCTTCGAGGCCCAGGGCGAGGATAACCAGCCCGTGTATCACACCAATGTGGTCATGGCGATCGGCACTTGCTTCGCGGTGGTATGCGGCGAGGCGATCGCGCAGCCGCTGCACCGTGACGCCGTGTTCAACAAGCTGCGGGCGGCGGGCCACGACATCGTCGACATTACGCGGCGGCAGATGCAGAGTTTTGCCGGAAATCTCTTGGAGCTGGCGCCCGCGGCCGGCCCTGTGATCGCGCTGTCGACCACGGCGTGGGACAGTCTGGAATCAGCACAGCGCCGGAGTTTGGAGTCCCACGCGAATCCGGTGCCGGTGGCCATACCGACAATAGAACGCATCGGCGGCGGCGGCGTGCGCTGCATGCTGGCGGAAGTACACCTGCCGAAACGCCGGTAGGGCGCAGATTGCATCTAGTGTCATAATCCGCTGATGCTGGAACTCGGTGTCAAGTTGCTCATTGCCTACCTGCTCGGCACGCTGCTGGGAAGCTTGATTTTAGGCCGCCTGCGCGGGGTGGACATTCGCAGCATGGGCAGCGGCAATGCCGGCGCCACCAATGCCTTGCGCACCCAGGGCAAGCTGTTTGGATTTCTAGTGCTCGGTATCGACATCGCCAAAGGACTATTCGCGGTCTGGTGGCTGCCGGGGGCGGTCTTCCCAGCGGTGGGCATCGATCCCGATCTACCGCGCCAGTGGTTGACCCTGGCCTGCGGCTTCGCCGTAATCGTGGGGCATGTCTATCCCGTATGGTTCAGATTTCGCGGCGGCAAAGGCGCGGCGACGGTGGTCGGGGTGGTTGCGGCCGTGGAACTGCGCTTGCTGCCGCCCTTGCTCCTAAGCTGGTTCGTGGTGCTCGTGCTGACCGGATATGTTGGCCTTGCCACCATGCTGTCGGGAGTGGCCCTCGTGGCCGCCGTCTATGTGCTGGAGCCGAACAATGTTGCGCTGCTCACCTTCTGCGTGGTTGTGACGATGTTTGTCGTCTACACACATCGCGGCAATATTGTGCGCATGCTTGCGGGTCAGGAGAACCGTGTACGGCGACTATGGCTGTTTCGACCGCGAGCCGTCTAAATCACCCCTTGCTGCTGGTGCGGCTTGCGGATGGCGAGCTGCACTCCGGTGAATGGCTGGCGAAGCAGCTCAACGTGAGCCGGGCGGCTGTGTGGAAAGGCGTCGGGCGTTTGCGCGCCCAGGGTGTGGAGGTGCAGGCGCTGCCGCGGCGCGGTTACTGTCTGGCGAACCCTGTCGAATTACTGGATGCGCGGCGTATCGGCGCTGAACTTGGGCCCGAGCGCACCGCACAACTTCGCAAGCTCGAGTTGCTGTTCGAAGTGGATTCGACCAGCACTCGGCTCTTGGGCAGTGCACCGCCGCCGCCTGGCAGTGCGGATGCCTGCTTGAGCGAACTACAACATGCGGGGCGCGGGCGGCGGGGACGGCGCTGGATTGCGCCCTTCGGCAGCGCTGTCGCCATGTCGTTGGCTTGGACCTTCAGCGACGGAGCACGCGGGTTAACGGCCTTGAGCTTGGCTGTGGGAGTGGCCGTATACCGCGCCCTGGTACGCGCGGGTGCGCGGGGATTGAGCCTCAAGTGGCCCAACGATATCTGGTTCCGGGACCGCAAGATCGGCGGCGTGTTGATCGAATTGCGGGCCGAAGCCAGTGGACCTGCCCACGTCGTCATCGGCATTGGGCTTAACGTGGCCCTGTCGGCGGCGGCGCGCCGCGAGATCGAGGCGGGCGGCGTACGGGTCGCGGCGGTGGCGGATGCCTGCGCACAGGCGCCATCGCGGAATTTGATCGCCGGGGCCCTCTTGGATGAGCTTTTGAGTATGCTGGGACAATTTGAGCGAGACGGGTTCGCCGCGTTCCGGGACGCCTGGACTGCACTAGATGCCTTGAGCGGCCGGCCCGCGCAAGTGTTGCTGAGCGGTACGGCCATTTCGGGTACGGCCCGCGGGGTGGACGAGGAGGGCGCCTTGTTGCTCGATACAGGCAACTGGGTGCAAAAATTCGTGTCCGGCGAGGCCAGTTTGCGATTGAACGAAGGTGATACTTGACGCTGTTGAAGAGTCTGGTCGTGTGCCTGGTGCTGGCCAATGTCGGCTATTTTTTGTGGGCACGAGGGATCGCGAAAGCACCCGATGCGGCGGTCCTGGCCATGCCGGTAGCGAGTTTGCAGCTGGCATCAGAGTCCGGGGGGACTGCGCGGGGACCTAAACCCGATGGTGCCGGCGCGGTGGCTGATCGCAGAGTCGCCGGGGGCGCCATCGCCGGGGGCGCCATCGCCGGCAGCGCCAACGCGGGGGCCGGCATGATCGGTCCCAGCGGCGGCACGGACCTGCCTCGCGCCGACGCCGGCGCGAGTCCGGCGCTGCTCACCGATGTGAAGCGTTGTATCAGCGTCGGGCCGTTTCGGGACGTGTCGGAAGCCGCGCATGCGGCGACTACATTGCGCGGCGGCGGCTACGATCCGCGGCAGCGCGTCGCCGACGGGGAGATTTGGGCGGGCGTTTGGGTTTATTTGCCGCTGCCCACTTCTCGAGCCGCGGGCGATCAAATGCTGGCCAAGCTCAAAGCGGGCGGCATCGATGACGCGCTGGAAATGCCTGGACCCAGCGAGGGTTCCGTGATCTCTCTGGGGCTGTACAGCGAGTCCAAGCGCGCACATGCCCGAGTTGCCCAAGCGCAGGCGTTGGGGTTCAATCCTGGGATCGCCGACCGCAAGCGCAACGGCAATGTGTACTGGATCGACATCGATTTGAAACCGACTGACAATTTGTTGAACCCCGCAGATTTGCAGGGTGAAGCCGGGCGTATCGTGCGACTCGAGGTGAAGGGCTGTCCGACGCCTTCCGTGGCTGCGCCATGAAGCCCCGGACCCAAGCCCTGAGGCTGGTCAGCGTCATCGGCGCGGCGATCGGCTACGGTTGCCTCATCGCCTTACTGGGTCTGGTGGGACTGCAGTCCTATCGTTGGTTCCGTGACGGGGAATGGACTCACATCGGCATGGTCGACGGTCTGCGCATGGGGCTGGCCAAGTGCTGCGTCAAAGACGGTGACACGGGTCGACTCGGCGCATTGATGCAATGGCTGGACGCACCGGTGAACTGGCTCGGCATCCACAAGATTTTCGAGGTCGTTCCGGCCTCGCTTGCTCTGTTCGCGATAAGCATCGCCGGGAATTGCCTCTTTATCTATTGTAAAGATCGGCTCGCGGAGCGAAACGCTCCTGCTCATTGAACGCCCGAAGGTATATTCGATCGATTCGGGCCGCCCAATGCCGCGTAGGCACCCAGCGCGATGATAATGAGTGAAATACGATGCTGATGCTGCTGCGATTTAAGTTGATGTTGAAGACTGTGTTTCTGCCGCCCGCGGGACCGCTGTTGCTGGGTTTCCTCGGCGTATTGCTGATCAGGCGCCGCCCGCTGCTGGCGCGAACCTGCTTGATCCTTAGCCTAGGTTCGCTATGGCTGCTGTCGACACCCCTGGTGTCCGATACTTTGGCGGGACTGGTGGAACACCATGCTTCTCTGGACCTGCGCAACGCCGCCGGCGCGCAGGCAATCGTGATTCTGGGCGGCGGCGGACAGCGCGCCTTTGCGCCGGAATACGGCGGACCAGCCGCCGAGCCCCTACTGCTCGAGAGGCTGAGCTACGGCGCTTATATCGCACGCAAAACAGGTCTACCCATTCTGGTGACGGGCTTCCATACCGAAGCCGACGCCATGCGCGCCACTCTGCTGCGCAATTTCGACTTAGGCACGCGGTGGGTGGACGACGCGGCCTTTGACACCTTCGAGAATGCGCGTAATTCGGTTCGAATGCTCAAGGCCGACGGCGTGAATCGCATTGTTTTAGTCACACACGCCACTCACATGGGGCGCTCAGTGCATGAGTTCAGCGCCGCCGGCATCGAGGTCGTGCCAGCGCCCGTCGGAATGCTCGCCGTGCGCGACTCCGGGATTACATACTATCTGCCGAACACCAACTCATTGCTGCGGGCCTGCGCCGCCGTCAACGAATTGCTGGGCGAGCCGGTGCGGGCGTTTCTGGCCGCTACCCATTTGCGGCGGCAGTGAGGCGTTCCTGATGCGCTATGGGCCGCCGGCTCTGGACTGAACGCCTACGATGGCAATCCGTTTCGATGAATCTTAAAAGAGGTGTGATATGAGAATTCTGCAAATCGTGGGCGCCCTTTTGATTGCGGGGGGGCTTTTCATTCTCATCAAGGCACCGTCTTATTCGAGCGAGAAGAGCGTGTTCAAGATTGGGGATATCGAGGCGAAACTGGCCCAGGAACATGCAATTCCGCCCTGGGCAGGCGGCGCCGCTCTCGCGGCCGGGGTGGTGCTCATCGTGGTGGGCTCCCGCAAGCCGTAAGCGGGGGCCGGCAGGCTGCGGTGAATGTTGCAGCGCGCGATCCAACGCGTCTTTGGCTATGTGCGCTATCGAACACACAGAATCGCGTACGCGGCGTATGCTAACGGCTAGCGCGGGCGCGACCGTCGCCAAGGACCTTCATTCTCCGCGCCATACCCACCATGGAGTTACATGATCGCGACGCCCGCCGACCCTCGCAAGAACCTGCTGCTTGCGGCGCTACCGGAGGCTGAGTGGCAGCGCTGGCTGCCGCAGTTCGAATCGGTGGTCATGCCGCTGGGCCAGGTTCTGTATGAGTCAGGTGGCACCCTGAGTCACGTGTATTTTCCGACTACCGCCATTGTGTCCTTATTGTATGTGATGGAAAACGGTGCTTCGGCGGAAATTGCCGTCGTCGGCAACGAAGGTATTGTCGGCATTTCGCTTTTCATGGGCGGCGAATCCACCTCTAGCCGAGCAGTGGTGCAAAGCGCCGGAAGGGGAATACGGCTGAAAGCGCACATGATGAAAAGCGAATTCGATCGCGCCGGGCCAGTGCTGCACCTGCTCCTGCGCTATACGCAGGCTCTGATTACTCAAATGGCTCAAACGGCGGTGTGCAACCGCCATCATTCTCTCGACCAGCAATTATGCCGCTGGCTGCTGCTGAGCCTGGACCGTCTGCAAGACAATGAATTGGTTATGACCCAGGAACTGATTGCCAACATGCTCGGCGTGCGCCGCGAAGGGGTCACCGAGGCGGCCCTGAAGCTACAGCACGAGGGACTGATCAGCTACACGCGTGGCCATATCTCCGTCCGGGATCGGCCCGGTATCGAGAGGCGCACCTGCGAGTGCTATGCGGTGGTCAAGAAGGAATATGACCGGTTGCTGCCCCAGGGGCTGGCCACCTAGCGCGATTGTAGGGAATTCGGGGCGCTATGTGCGCTGACAGACGGTGGTACTGAGGCAGCCCACGCATACTCCGCGAACCAGGCTAGGCGCCGAATTCGGCCAAACGCCTTGATCACGGTGACAGCATGGCGGCCACTCAGAACCATTTGATCGAATTGCTGCCGCGCACGGACCGCAGGCGCTTGCTGGCCATCTGCGAGCCGGTTGAGTTGGTGTTGTCCGACGTGTTGAGCGAGCGCGGCACACGCACCCGCCGCGTGTACTTCCCAATCGATTCCACGATTTCGCTGGTCACGCCAATCGACGGTAAGCCCGTGTTGGAAGTCGGTATGGTCGGCAGCGAAGGTATGGTCGGTGCGGAACTCGTCTTGGGCGTGGCGACGACGCCGCTGCATGCCGTCGTGCAGGGACCCGGAAGGGCTTGGCGCATCCCTACAGCCCCATTTCGCAAAGAGTTGGCGCGCAGCTCCGCGTTACAGCGTTGTCTGAACCGCTATGTCTACGTGCTGATGTCCCAGTTCGCCGTTTCGGCGGCCTGTCTGCGCTTTCATCTCATCGGCCCTCGGCTTGCCCGCTGGTTACTGATGACCGACGATCGGGCCCGCTCCGACGCCTTTCTTGTGACTCACGAGTTTCTGGCTTACATGCTGGGAGTGCGCCGAGTCGGGATCACCGTAGCCGCAGGCGCGTTGCAACGCGCGGGACTCATCGAATATCGACGCGGGAAACTCACCGTGCTGAACCGCAGGGGGCTCGAGGCGGCCGCGTGCGGCTGCTACGGGACCGATCAGAAGTCCTACGCAGAGTTGTTACGCTGACCCAAGGCGCCTGCCACCGGCCCCAAGACGGGCAGGGGCGTTTATTTCTCCAACTTTTTGCGCAATAACAGCAATTCGCTACGGCGTGAGGCGCTGGTTTTGGGATAGCTCAATTCGAGCGCTTCGATGTGGTCAAGCACGATGCGGGACACAATGAGGCGAGTGTTGAGTTTGTCGTCCGCCGGAACCACATACCAGGGCGCGCGCTTCGTGCTGGTCGCTGCAAGGCATTCCGCGTAGGCCCGCATGTAGTGCTTCCAGTATTTTCGCTCCTCGATGTCTGCGAGGCTGAATTTCCAGTTCTTCTCAGGCCGGTCGATTCGATCGATGAAGCGCTTGCGCTGCTCTTCCTTGGAAAGGTGCAGGAAGAACTTGATGAGCAGCGTGCCGTTGTGCGCCAAGTGTCTTTCCAAAGCCACGATCGAGCGATACCGGTCGTGCCATATCGTCTTTTCGTCCAGCAGTGCGCCCGACAGGCCCTCGCCGCGCAGAATTTCCGGATGCACGCGGGCAATCAGCACTTCCTCGTAGTAAGAGCGGTTGAAAATGCCGATCCGCCCGCGCTCCGGCAAGTCGCGCGTGGTGCGCCAAAGAAAATCGTGCTGCAGTTCCGTGGCGCTGGGATGCTTGAAGCTGAACACCTGGCAGCCCTGTGGGTTGACCCCCGACATAACGTGTTGAATTGCGCCGTCCTTCCCCGCCGCGTCCATGGCTTGAAAAATCAGCAGAATCGCATAGCGGTTCGACGCATAGAGCAACTCCTGTTGCGCGCTGAGCGCCTTGACATGTTTGCTCAGTAAGTCCTGATATTGCCCGGTCGTCTTATAAACGGGGGCCACGATCGTCGGCCATTTCCCGAGGTCGACCTGATCTCCTTCCCGCACCCGAAAATCGTTGGACTTGATATGCACCGGTATCTCCAAGGCGGGTGTTTTCGGGCACTAAGCTGCTCGTCGGCATGGTGAAGTTTGCAGCAGTCCTGCGCATTTTGCCTGCAAATAGCAGCCGCCGTCCAAGGGTGGCACGGGAGTGCATCCGTTGCGCGGCCGCCCCGCGAGAGCCGCGCGCATTTGCTGCCCGGGGCAATTAGCGCACTGCTAACATCGAGGACTTGCCGGTTCGCTGGAGTTCCCCGCATTGCTTGATTCGACTTCCCGGCCCGACGCCCCACAAACGCGCCGCATCCTATTCGCGAGCCTCATCGGCACAACCATCGAATTTTTCGACTTCTATATCTACGCCACCGCGGCGGTGCTGGTGTTTCCCAGGCTATTCTTTCCCAAAGGCGATCCGGCCACGGCAATGCTGCAGTCCTTGGCCACATTCGCGCTGGCATTCTTCGCGCGTCCTATTGGGTCGGCTTTGTTCGGGCATTTCGGCGACCGCATCGGACGCAAGGCCACTCTGGTCACCGCCTTGCTGACCATGGGCATTTCCACCGTGTGCATAGGCTTGCTGCCGACCTATGCGTCCATCGGTGTGCTCGCGGCGGGCCTTCTGGCGGTTTGCAGATTGGGGCAGGGCGTGGGCCTGGGAGGCGAATGGGGAGGCGCGGTGCTGCTGGCGACGGAAAACGCGCCGCCGGGTAAGCAGGCTTGGTATGGGTGCTTCCCGCAACTCGGTGCGCCGCTGGGATTTTTGTGCTCCACCGGCGTGTTTCTGCTCATGAGCAACAATTTGACCGACGCGCAGTGGTTCAGCTGGGGTTGGCGCGCGCCCTTCCTCGCCAGCGCCGTGCTGGTATTGGTGGGACTGTATGTACGCCTGCAGCTTGTCGAGACGCCCGCTTTCAAGCGAAGCATCGCCCAGGGCGAGCGGGTGCGCGTGCCCCTCATGGTGGTCTTTGCGAAATACTCTCGCGAGCTTATTGTTGGGACTCTAGGAACAACCACCACCTTCGTCGTATTCTA
The DNA here is from genome assembly GCA_025357835.1 of Gammaproteobacteria bacterium. Taxonomy (GTDB): domain Bacteria; phylum Pseudomonadota; class Gammaproteobacteria; order Steroidobacterales; family Steroidobacteraceae; genus Bog-1198. The sequence continues at coordinate 65,592 of JANYLM010000045.1, read as the reverse complement.
TCTGATGACGGTATTCGCTCTGGGTTGGGCCACGGGTACGCTTGGGTTCGGACGCCGGCAGTTCTTGGTTCTGCAAATGATCGGCGTGTTGCTCTTCGGGCTGACAATTCCGGTCTCTGCAATCATTGCCGACCGCATCGGCGAGCGCCTGATGCTGATCATTGCGACGATCCTGATCATCGCCTTTGGTTTCGCCTTCCAGCCCCTGTTCTCAGGCCACGACACGGCAAAAGTCTTGGTGTTCTTGGCACTGGGTTTTGCCGTGACCGGCTTGACCTATGGACCCTTGGGCAGCGCTCTCGCCCGCCTGTTTCCGACGGCCGTACGCTACACAGGCACCTCGTTGTCCTTCAATCTGGCCGGAATACTGGGCGCCTCGCTCGCGCCCCCGATCGCAACTTTGCTGGCGTCGCATTACGGCGTGGTCTCCGTGGGGTATTATCTGTCGGCGGCCGGGCTGGTTACCTTGATCGCATTGTTCTTGATCAGGGCTGACAAATAGAGCGGCGTATCGCGTCCTCAAAAAGAATTGGAGAACTGCATTGAATCGCAAGCTGCTCACAAGACTCCTTTGGCAAGCCTCATCCCTATTGTGCGCTGTATCCCTCTTCGCAGGGTCTCATACGCTTGCGGCGGATGCATACGACGCGGCCGTCGCGCATGCTGGACGCAGCGCCGCGGACCTGAAACGCGATGTATTGGATCGCCCGGCCGATATTCTGCGTCTTTCCGGCATCAAGCCGGGAATGCGCATTGCCGACATGCTTGCGGGAGACGGTTACTACAGCGAGCTTGCAAGTTATGTGGTGGGGCCGAAGGGGCAGGTCTTCATGATCAACAATGCCGCATTCGATCATTGGAGCGAAGGCCCGCTGCAGGCGCGCTTAGACAAGGATCGCCTCGGCAACGTCGAGCATAGGACGCTCGATATCAACCATATGGCTCTCGAGCCCGGCAGCCTGGACGCCGTTTTCCTGATCAAGGTGTACCACGACTTGTACTGGGTGGATTCGGAAGGCGTCTGGCCGAAGGTCGATGCCGGTGCTGTGCTCGATCAACTGGCTCGTGCGCTACGGCCAAATGCAGTCCTGGTATTGGTGGATCACTCGGCGCAGGCGGGGAGCGGCAGTAGCGCGGCGTCCGCTCTGCACCGCATCGAGGAGAGCTTCGCGATCAAGGACTTTGAATCTCATGGTCTCAAGGTTGTCGCCAAAAGCGACTTGTTGAGAAGGCCGGACGATGCCCGCGATCTGGTGAGCTACAAGGGCCCCGCGCTCGGTAAGACAGATCGCTTCGTACTGGTGCTGCGTAAAGCCGCGCACTAGACGACGGAGTTCACCCAGCGAATCAAGCCGCTCGTGTCCATCGCCCCGGACTGGCGGGCGATTTCCTTGCCTGCGCGAAAAACGATCAGAGTCGGGATGCTGCGAATATTGTAGCGGCCTGCGGGTGCCGGCTCGTCCTGGGTATTCGATTTGGCGAAGCGCAATTTGGGCTCGAGTTGCTTCGCCGTGGCCTCGTAGAACGGCGCCATGGCAATGCAAGGGCCGCACCAGGGCGCCCAAAAGTCCACGACCAGGGGCAGAGTGCCGCGGGTCAAATGCTTATCGAAATTGGCCTCGGTCAGTTCGATCGGTTTTCCCGTGAATAGCGGCAAGTGGCACTTGGGACAGCGAGGGGAGTCTTTCAATCGCTCGCTCGGCAGGCGAACCACCGAGTCGCAATGTCCGCAAACCACTTCGATACTTTCGCTCATGAAACACCGCTCCATTTAGCTCTCCTGCAATGACATCAGGAAAAAAAACCGGTGGCAATAACCATTGCGCATTTCCATCAACAAAAATGGCACTTCACAGCAGGGCGTGCAGCATCGATCATGCACGAATCCTGTGTTTCGCGGGACCGTTGCAGTCTAGGAGAAGCGGATGTATTTAAGGGGATTCGCGACGGCTGTAGGCGCCGCCGCCGTTTTGATTCATGCGATGAGTGTCGCCGAGCCGGCGGCGTCGACGTCCGCGAGCGGTGCCGGTGGTTTAGAGGAAGTCGTGGTCACCGCGCAGCGCAGGACAGAGTCGCTGCAAAATGTCGGTATTGCCATATCGGTGCTGTCGGGCCAGAGCTTGGCCGATAAATCCATCAGCTATGTGAACGATCTGCAAAATGCGACTCCCAGCCTGCAGATCGAGCCGGCCTTCGGCAGCGGCCAACCGCAGTTCCGTCTGCGCGGCGTCGGATTCATCGACTATACGTCGAATAATACTTCGCCGGTCGGGGCCAGTCTGGACGGGGTCGCATATGCGCTGCCCATCCAAACTCAAGGGCAATTGTTCGACATTGACCGAGTCGAGGTATTGCGCGGGCCGCAGGGTACCCTGTACGGCCGCAACACCACGGGCGGGGAAATCAATTTCATTAGTAATCGCCCCACGGCAGATACCCATGCGGGGTTCACCGCCGAATATGGTTCGCACAATGAGGTGAATGCCGAGGGCTTCGTGTCGGGCACCATTGTGGACGGGTTGTTGGGACGCCTGTCGGTGGCCACGGAGCAGGGCGGCGCCTGGCAACGCAATCGAGTGACGGGTCAAGCCCTGGGCGACAAGGATAAGATCGCGCTTCGAGGGCAGTTGGAATGGGATCCTTCGGAAGCCGCCAACTTTCGGCTCGGCGGGCATTTTTCGCAGGACAAGTCCGACGCACAGGGGCTGTACCTGCTGAATACCTACTCGCCGGGCGGCGGTGCGCCGCCGATTCCTGCCGATACTTCACGCTACGCCACGGGCTGGAGCCTCAATCCCACCTTCGCGAAGATTATCGGCATCGATGCGAATTCCAAGCCCGGGCTCGACAACTCGAATAACGGCGTCGATCTGAGCGCGAATATCGATTTCGGCACGGCGAAGCTCACCAGCATCACCGCCTACAACCAGCTGAGCAGGCGCGAGTCCAGCGACTGGGATGCGACTCAATACTACGATTCCGATGAATATTTCAGAAGCGACTTGAACGTCTTCTCACAAGAACTGCGCATCGCTTCGAATGGCGCTGGGCCGCTGAGCGGAGTTGCAGGCGCCTTTTACTCCAATGAGGATCTCAAGGAGAATTTCTATTCCGATTTCACCAACCGGCTCGGCGGCATTGCTCTGACCAGCTATGAGCAAGTCGCCAATTCGGTGGGCATCTTCGCTCAGGGCAGCTACCAGGTCATCGATGTGCTCAAGGGAACCATCGGCGTGCGTGAGGATCACGAATCGCGCGAATTGATCCGCTTGAACACCGGTTTCTTGGTGCCCTCCATTCCCTCCTTCACGGGCGGCGCTCTCGGCGGATCGACCACCTCGAACTTGCCGTCGGGCAAGATCGAACTGGACTATAGCCCGGTTGCGGACACGTTGATCTATTGGAGCATCAGCCGTGGAGTCAAGTCCGGTGGATTCACGGCACACAACACCGTGAGTAAACCGGCCGTCGACCCGTTCGAGCCGGAAAAGCTCACGGCCCATGAAATCGGAGTCAAATCCGATGTGACGCGCACTCTGCGCTTGGACGCGTCGGCGTTCTACTACTGGTACAAGGATCAACAGGTTTTGGGCAAGGTGTTCGATAACACGTCGCAGTCGTATATCGGACGTTTCGTGAATGCGAATTCACGGATCAGCGGCGGAGAGGTCGAACTCGAATGGCGCCCTGGCGCGGATCTGTCGATCTCGCAGTATGTCGGCTTCACGGCAGGCAATTACACGAGAACTCTGCGCGACAGTAATAACCACGACTTTGACGGCAAGCCCTTGAGCTTTCCCAAGTTGAGCTACGGCGGCGACTTTGCGTACTCATGGGACGTGGGTGGTTTTAAGCTCACCGCCGAGAGCAATTATAGTTTCCACGACACCTACAGTCAGTTCTACTTGTTGGGCAGCAATGACTTCACCATCCAGAAGTATTGGCTGGCGAATGCGAACCTGTCGCTGTCGCCCGCGTCCGGCGCTCTGTGGACGGTCACTTTATGGGGGCGCAATATCCTGAATAAGAGCTACGACACCACCCGGAATTTCTTCCTGCCGTCCAGCGAAGTGGCCGCGGCCGGCGAACCGGCCACGGTGGGTATTCGGGTCAGCTACAGGTACTAGGGTGCGATCTTGCTGAAGATACTGGGTCTGATAGCGGGCATAGTGATCATAGTCGCGGTCGCCGCATGGCTGAAGCTTCGCGGGCCCGACATTCCTTATGCGGCCTTGGAGGCCAAGTATACGGATGATGCTTCGCGCTTCGTGGATCTGCCCGGCGGGTTTCATGTTCATTATCGCGACCAGGGAGACCTCGACCAACCTTTGTTGGTGCTACTACATGGCTTCGGCGACTCGATCACGACCTGGGAAGGATGGCTGCCGGAGCTCAAGGGTAAATTTCATATCATCAGCCTGGATTTTCCGGGGCATGGGTTGACTCGCGCGCCGGCAGGGTATCAATTGAGCGGTGCCGGCCTGGCGGACTTTGTCGATGCTTTCGCGCTGAAACTGGCCTTGCCGAAGTTTGCGGTGGCTGGCAATTCCATGGGCGGCGGCGTGGCCTGGCAACTGGCGGTGCGCCATCCGGATCGAATCGACGCGCTCATCCTGGTGGACGCGGCCGGTTTCCCGAACGAAAAGCCGCCCGGGGAAATTCCCCTGGCCTTCAAGATTCTGCAATGCCCCATCGGTCGAGCCATCCTGCGCAATATCGACAACCGGCCGCTGATCGACGCCGGCCTGAAAGCCGATGTGTACGATCAGTCGTTGATCACGCCGGCCATCGTCGATCGCTGGGCGGAGTTTCAGCGGGCGCCCGGGCACCGCGCGATTTTGATGGATATCAATTTCGGGGCGCTGGCACAGGCAAGCGCTGATTTGCTCGGCGGCATCAAGGTGCCGACCCTGGTGTTGCACGGTGAGAGCGACGTGCTCATCGAGCCTAAGAGCGCCGGCAAGTTTGCGGCGGCCATACCGGGTGCGAAGCTCATCACCTATCCGCAAGTGGGACACCTGCCCCAAATCGAAATACCGCTGCGGTCCGCCGCCGACGTTGCGTCATTCCTCGGCGAGGTGTTACCAAGTGCCGCGCCCGTTCACCCCTAACACCGATGGATCTTACTTGACGACTGCCATCGTTTGTTCGTCGCTGCGAGCCCTTGGGAAGAGGGGTAGGTAGGCACGGGAGACCCCTGGCGGATTTAGGGGTCGCCCCGTGCGTACCTACCCCTTCCCTGGCCTCAAGCCGCCGAGCAATCATCCGTCTGAGCCACAGGCACCGCGCCGCCCCTCTCCGGTATCATCGATCCATGCAGCGTGACTATTTGAGCAATCCGGTCGGCGCGCAACGCGACGCGACGTTGCGCGGCATCGATGATTTCATCGAAGGCTACCTGGCGTATGAGTCGCGTGCCGAGCGCATACTCGCCGCCGCGGATGCGGAGCCGGAGTCCTGCCTGGCCAATGTATACTCGGGACTGCTGTGGATGTTGCTGGAGGCGCCTGAAGCAGCGCGGCACGCCGCAAAATATCTGGCCGCTGCCGAGCGCGCGGCGCCGCATGCCACACGGCGAGAGCAACTCAACACGGCGGTGCTTAGGGCTTGGGTCGATGACGATTTGGCGCAAGTACTGCGGCTTTGCGAACTAGTATCGGATGAATTTCCCCGCGATCTCGTCATCGTCAAGACGCATCAGTACTTTGAATTCAATCGCGGCAACTCGCCCGAAATGCTGCGGGTGGCATTGAAGGTGGCGGCTGCTAACGCCGATGTTCCCTACATGCATGGCATGACGGCCTTTGCCTACGAACAATGCCATTTATTGCACGAGGCGGAGTCGGAGGCGCGGGCCGCGCTCGAGATGAGGCGCAAGGAGCCTTGGGCGCAGCATGCGCTGGCGCATGTGCTCTTGACGCGTGGGCGGATGGACGAGGGGGCCCGGTTCCTCGAGCAGGCGGCGGACACATGGACGGGTCTTAACTCGTTCATGGTCACCCATATTTGGTGGCACCTTGCCTTGTTTTATCTGAGCCAGGGACGGAATCAAAAAGTTCTGGACCTGTACGACCGTCATTGTTGGGGGGTCGACAAGGACTACTCGCAGGATCAAATCGGCGCGGTGTCGCTGCTGGCGAGATGCGAAATTGCCGGCATCGATGTCGGGCCGCGCTGGCGGGACCTCGCCGAGCATCTGGCGGCGCGTGCCCGCGACACCACGCTGCCGTTTCTCACGCTGCAATATCTCTACGGTTTGGCGCGGGCGGGCCGCCCCGAGGCGGACGCGCTATTGGAAGCGGTGCGGCGGCGGGCCAAGACCGCACCCGCTTTCACGCGTGAGGTATGGCAGGATGTCGCGCTGCCCGGGTGCGAAGGGCTATACGCCTATGCTCGCGGCGACTACGCCGCTGCCTGGCGCCACTTGGCGTCGAGTGTGCCGCGCATGGCGGAGGCCGGCGGCAGTCATGCCCAACGTGATCTCTTCGAGCAAATCCAAGTGGACGCCGCCGTCAGAGCCGGACGGTCGGCTACCGCCCAACAAATGCTGGAGCTAAGGCGCATGGCGGACCCGGACGGGGTGCCGGTCAACACGGCGCTTGCCGCGGTGTACGCCAAGCTGGGTTTGGGCGAACTCGCGGATCAGGCACAGTCGCGCGCCGCGCTCACACGCAGCCGCCATCCCTGTTGAGACTATTGCTGAAGAGATCGTCATGTCCATCGACCCGACCGACCACCTATTTGAAGCCATCGATGAGCGGCGCGACGAACTCGTCCAGCTGACGCGCGCCTTGATTCGCTTTCCGACGGTGAATCCGCCCGGCGAGGCGTATCGTCCCTGCGCGGAATTCATCGGTGAACGCCTGAGGGCCCGAGGCTTCGCCGTCGACTACGTGCGTGCGGCGGGCACGCCCGGTGACAATGACCGCTATCCGCGCATCAATGTCATTGCCCGGCATGTGGGGGCGGCACCCGGCCCGTGCGTGCATTTCAACAGCCATATCGACGTCGTACAAAGCGGCAGCGGGTGGACTGTGGACCCTTTCGCGGCCGTGGTGAAGGACGGCCGAGTCTACGGCCGCGGCGCGTGCGACATGAAGGGTGGACTCGCCGCCTCCATCATCGCAGTCGAAGCCCTGCTCGACCTAGGGAAGAAGCTGCCGGGAACGCTGGAGATTTCGGGAACCGTCGATGAGGAGTCTGGGGGATACGGCGGAGTGCACTACTTGGCGGAGCGCGGCTGGTTCTCGCCGCCGCGCGTCGATCACGTCATCATCCCCGAGCCGCTGAATGTCGATAGGGTGTGCATCGGGCATCGCGGCGTGTGGTGGGCCGAGATCGAGACCCATGGACGGATGGCGCATGGCTCGATGCCGTTTCTCGGTGACTGCGCGGTGCGCCACATGCAAGCCGTCGTCGATCGTTTCGAGCGCGATCTGTATCCCAAACTTGCGATGCGGCGCACGGACATGCCGGTGGTGCCGTCGGGTGCTCGTCATTCGACCCTGAACATCAATTCCATTCACGGCGGCCAGCCGGAAACGCAGGGATATCCCGCCCCGGTGGTAGCTGATTCCTGCCGCATGGTCATCGATCGCCGCCTGCTCATCGAAGAGAGTATTGAGAGCGTCAAGGGCGAGATGCGCGAGCTGTTGGAACGACTGGTCGCGGACCGTGCTGGCTTTCGCTACACCATTCGCGACATTTTCGAAGTGAGGCCGACCATGGCGGATCGCAATGGCCCGGTGGCGCGCAGCACGGCCGCGGCAATCCGCCGGGTCATCGGCCGCGATCCTGAGTTCATTTGTTCACCGGGAACCTACGACCAGAAGCATATCGATCGCGTCGGCAAACTGCGGGACTGTATTGCCTATGGCCCCGGCATTCTCGATCTGGTGCACCAGCCCGATGAGTACGTCGTGATCGACGACATGATCAATTCCGCGAAGGTGATGGCGCTGGCCGCCCGCTCGCTGCTGTGCGGAACGGCATGAAGCGGGAATCGTTGAGTTGCCTCGCGCCGTCGGCGACCCGGCTGCTCAGGACGCTGCTGCTCACGGCACTAGTTCTGACGGCGTGCGGCGCACAGGCGGCCGAGCGAGTCACCATCGGCATGCAGCTCGAACCACCGATTTTGGACCCCACCGCGAATCCCGCCGCCGCCATCTCCGAAATTCTGTATGGGAATGTCTTTGAGGGGCTGGTGCAGTTTGCCGCTGACGGTTCGGTGATTCCAAAGCTCGCCTCCTCCTGGGACCTCGCAGCCGACGGATTGAGCTATGTGTTTCACTTGGTACATGGCGTGCGCTTTCACGACGGAAGTGCTTTCGATGCAGGAAGCGCCAAGTTTTCACTGGATCGGGCCTTGCAGCCTGGGTCGGTGAACCCGCAGAAATCACGCCTGGCGAAGATCCGCGCAGTCGACGTCGTCGATCGCTTCACCCTGCGTATTCGGCTCGGGCAGCGTTCCGGCGGTCTGCTGCAGTCTCTGGCGTGGGGAGCGTTCGTCATGGTATCGCCGCAGTCGGCCGCGACCAACGCGGTGCAGCCGAGCGGCACCGGGCCGTTTCGCTTCTTCGGCTGGCGCCGCGGCGATTCGGTCACCTTGGTGCGCAATGCGGATTACTGGGGCAAGCCTGCCGTTCTGAGCGAGGCGACCTTCAAATTCATCGCCGATCCAACCGCTGCCTACGCTGCACTGATGGCGGGCGACGTTGACGCTTTTTCGAACTATCCCGCTCCGGAGAGTTTTCCGCAGTTCGCGGCGGACCCCCGCTTCGCGGTATTAGCCGGCACCACCGAGATGGAGACCGTGCTGGCGCTGAACGAGCGTGTACCGCCGCTGGGCAATCTGCTGGTGCGCCGGGCGATTTCCTATGCCCTTGACCGACGCGCCATCATCGATGGCGCCATGTTTGGCTACGGCACGCCCATCGGCAGCCATTTTCCGCCGCGCAATCCCGCCTACGTGGATCTCACGGGGGTATATCCCCACGACGTTGCCAAAGCCAAGGCATTGCTGGCGGCGGCCGGGTATTCGCTTGGCTTCGCGGTCACGCTGAAATTGCCGCCGCCGAGCTACGCGCGGCGCGGCGGCGAGATTGTCGCGGCCGAGCTCGCGCAAGTGGGCATCCGTGCGAGCATCGAGAATCTGGAATGGGCGCAATGGATCGATCAGGTGTTCACCCGCCATGACTTCGATATGAGCATCGTCGGGCATGCGGAGCCCATGGACTACGATATCTATGCGCGCGACGACTATTATTTCGGTTACTCGAGCCCCGAGTTCAAGGCGCTCATTGCGGCGCTCGATGACACCATCGACGCGACGCGGCGCCGAGATCTACTGCAGCGGATTCAGCGCAAGCTTGCCAGCGATGCGGTGAATGGTTTCTTGTTCCAATATCCGAGGTTGGCTATATGGAATGCGCATTGGATCGGTCTGGGGTTCGACAATGTGTTGGGCGTTGTTGACCTAAGCCGAGTACACGATGATCGGGTGGCCCTGAGGGGCGCCTACATTGGGAGGGCGGCCGCGGCGCGTCCGCAGGCCTTTCGCTTTGCAGGTGGCGTCTTGGCGGCGCTCGCCTTAGGTTTGTGCGCCCTGGTCACGCGCCGCTTCGGCGCGGCCTACTTGTTTGGACGCTTGGCCGTGCTCATCGCCACGTTGCTCGTGGCGACGGCGATCGTGTTTGTCGTTGTGCAAATCGTGCCGGGCGATCCCGTGCGCTACATGATGGGCCTACAGGCCGACCCGGATGTCATAGCGGCCACACGCCATCAGTTGGGCCTTGATATCGCGCCGCTGCAACGCTATCTGCACTGGATCGGCGGGCTATCGCGCGGTGACTTCGGCAGTAGTTTCACTTACCGCATTCCGGTGGGCGAGCTCATCGCGGAGCGCCTGCAAGTGTCGTTGCCCTTGGCTGTGTTTGCCCTACTGCTGTCTACGATGATTGCCTTCCCGGTCGGCTTGATTGCCGCGGCCGGCCGGGGCAGAGCGGTCGATAGAGTGCTGACCTCGGTCACGCAGTTGGGCCTAGCCATTCCCAATTTCTGGTTGGGAATGTTGTTGGTGATGCTGTTTGCGGTCGGGTTTCACTGGGTTTCCGCGGGTGGCTTCCCGGGCTGGGAGTCGGGATTTGCGCCCGGCCTCAAGGCGCTCACGCTGCCGGCGATTGCGCTGGCCATGCCTCAGGCCGCCATCCTGGCTCGCGTGTTGCGCGGCGCGCTGATCGACACTCTGCACGAAGACTATATTCGTACGGCACGGGCGAAGGGCGCCGGCGAGTGGCAGGTACTATGGCGCCATGCGCTGCCCAACGCGTTGATTCCGCTGCTGACCATCCTAGGAATGCAGTTTTCATTTCTATTGGCCGGCGGCGTGATCATCGAGAACGTGTTCTTTCTGCCGGGTCTTGGGAGATTGGTCCTTCAAGCCATTGTGCAGCGCGATTTGATCGTTGTGCAGAGCGTCGTAGTCATGCTGGTACTGGCGGTAGTGATGGTGACGTTTTTGGTGGATCTTGCCTATGTGCTGGTCAACCCTCGCTTGCGTGTGCCGGGTGGCGCATGAGCGTCGCTGACACGCGCAACGGTGCGGCGTCGCGCAATGCCGGTTTAGTCATTGGCGCCGCTATTACGGCGGCATTTGTCGGGGTCGCAGTGATCGCGCAAATTTGGACGCCGTACGACCCCGCCGCCCTGTCCATAGTGCATAAGCTGCAGTCGCCGAATCTGCATCACTGGTTCGGCACCGATCAACTCGGCCGCGACGTGCTATCGATGCTCATGGCCGGCGCCAAAAACACAGTGGGTGTGGCCTTGCTTTCGGTGATCATCGGAGTATTCATCGGTGTGCCCTTGGGGCTATTGGCGGCTTGTCCGCCCCGCGGGGCGGTCGATGAGCTGATTATGCGCGGCAACGATTTGGTGTTTGGATTTCCATCTTTGCTGCTCGCGATTCTGATTTCCGCAGTGTTCGGTCCGGGGGCCGTCAACGCCATCATCGCCATCGGCATTTTCAACATTCCGGTGTTTGCGCGCGTCACTCGCGGCGGGGCGCTGCAACTCTGGACTCGCGACTATTGTCTGGCCGCGCAGGTCGCCGGCAAGGGGCCCATAAGGATCTCCTTCGAACACATCCTGCCGAATCTCGTGAGTCTGCTGGCGGTGCAGGGAACCATCCAGTTTTCGCTGGGGGTGATTGCCGAGGCAGGTCTTTCCTATGTTGGGCTGGGCGCGCAGCCTCCCACTCCCAGTTGGGGGCGGATGCTCAATGAGGCGCAAACACTTGCGGCGCTTGCGCCGTCGCTGGCCTTGTTTCCCGGCAGCGCCATGTTGTTGTTCGTACTCGGCTTGAATTTGCTGGGCGAGGGGTTGCGGCACCGGCGGGAGCCTCCGGAGTGACCCAGCCAGGCGAGGTGATTCGGCCGAGCGCAATGACGCCCGCGGTGCGGGCTGCGACAGGACTCTTGGAGATCGAAGCGTTGAGCGTGTCGATAGGCGTGGCGCAGATCATCAAGAACCTATCGCTCGAGGTCGGTGCCGGTGAGATTCTCGGACTGGTCGGAGCCTCGGGATCAGGGAAATCGATGACGGCGCTGGCGATCATGCGGCTATTGCCTTTGCATGCCAAGCTATCCGGCGCGGTGCGCTTGCGCGGCGAGACGCTCACCGACAAGACCGAGACTGATCTGTGCAGCATTCGCGGCCGAGATATCGGCATCGTGTTTCAAGAGCCCATGACGGCGTTGAATCCGTTGATGAGCATCGGTGACCAGGTGGCGGAGACCGTTCGATTGCATCTCTGCGTCTCGGTAGCCGAGGCCAGGCGCATGGCACGCGAAACCCTCGATCTGGTGGGCCTGCGAGGCGCGCAGGGTGCAATGGATAGACTGCCCTACGAGCTTTCCGGCGGTCAGCGGCAACGCGTGGCGATTGCGATGGCTGTAGTGTTGGCGCCTGCGCTGCTCATTGCGGATGAACCGACCACTGCCTTGGATGTCAGGACGCAGGCCCAAGTACTTCGGCTACTGCAGGAGCTGGTGCGGACACGCAACATGGGCTTGATACTGGTGACGCATGATCTCGCCGTGGTGGCCCAGGTGACGGATCGAATTGCAGTGATGCAGCAGGGGGAAATCGTCGAGCAGGGAGCGACTCAGCCGTTGTTGCGCCATTTGCAGCATTCCTCCGGCAGAGCGCTGCTGGCCGCCGCGGAATTGAAGCCGAAGCGCGGCCTGCCGCATCGACAAGACACTGCACCGGTTTTACAGGTTCGGGATATCGTTCATGAGTATCCGAGCAGACGACGCTCGCTGTGGCGTGCGGCGGAGCCGCTGCGAGCGGTAGACGGGGTCTCCTTGTACATCCACCCCGGCGAGACCGTAGGTCTGGTGGGCGAATCCGGCTCCGGTAAATCCAGCTTGCTTCGGGTCATTCTCGCGCTGGAGCGACCGCAAGCAGGCGAAGTTCATTTGCTGGGCGATGCGTTTTCAAGCACGCGAGGCTTGAGCGGCGCGAGCGTGCGTCGGCTTCGCCGCCACATTCAGGCAGTGTTTCAAGACCCCTACGGCAGTTTCGATCCCCAATGGTCCGTGGAGCGCCTGATCGCAGAGCCGTTTTACCTACTGGAGGCGCAGCCAACGGCAGCCGAACGCCGCTGTAAGGTCGCCGCGGCGCTGGAGCAGGTTGGCCTATCCCCCGCCGATGCGCGGCGTTTCCCTCATGAATTCTCCGGAGGTCAGAGGCAGCGAATTGCCATCGCGCGCGCCTTGATCGTGGAACCGTCTCTAATCGCATTCGATGAAGCCGTGTCCGCGCTCGACGTCTTGGTTCGAGCGCAGATACTCGCATTGCTAGCAGAACTGGCAGAGCGGTTGCGGCTGGCCTATCTATTCGTGTCGCACGATCTAAATGTCGTGAGGTCGATTGCGGATCGCATATACGTCATGCAGCAGGGCCGCGTCGTGGAACACGGGCCGACGGAGGCTGTGTTCGCCTCGCCGCGTCACGCTTATACCGAGGCGTTGATCGCCGCCACGCCGAAGCTAGGGTAGTTTGAATTCATTGCCTTCCTATTTGGTGACCAACGCCGTGAGTTGATCCGTACACAGAGCCCAGCCGCCATGAAACCCCATCTTTTCATGCGCTTCTCGGTCCGTGACGGTCCAGTGGCGCACTCGTGCCGAGTAGCGAGTTTTGCCGGCATCCTCTTGGAAGGTCAATATGACTGTCATGAACGGCTTCTGCGACGGTTCCCAAGCTGCGGTGTATGCGTCGGTGAATACCAGGCGCTGGTTCTCGACTACCTCGAGATATACGCCGCGATTCGGATATTCCTGTCCGTCGGGCGAGCGCATGACAATTAGGGAGCTCCCGCCGGGGCGGACGTCGGTTTCGGCGGTCGACGTCGTCCACGGTAGCGGCGCGAACCACTGCTTTAACAATTCGGGCCGTGTCCAGGCTTGGAAGAGTTTCGCGCGTGGTGCGTCGATCAAGCGAGTCAGTACCAGTTCGCGATCGGCTATGGTGGAAGTTTCAATTCCGGCGGTCATTTCTTAGTCTCCAGGGTCAGTGTGTCCGATGTGCACCCCAAGGACGCGTGGGGCAAGGTCGATCCGACAGCGCGGCAAAAACTTTAAATGACGCGCACAACGCAAGTGCGCTGCGCCGAGCCGGCGGATTGCAAAAGATCGGCCAGCTGTTGCGCCGCGGTATCGAGAGCGTCGTCCGGCGCCGCGGACGTCATCGCTTCGAGGATGAAATAGGCGTTGACGGTCGACTCATCGAGCCGCGTTCTTCGGCCTTGGCGCCAATTCCAGCGACGGCAGGTGACGCCGCGATCGTCGGCCCACACGATCTCGCCCGGCAGGGGGAAGCTGGGGGGCTCGCCTCCCCCGTCCGAGACGTCGAACGGCTCGGCTCCGGTGGCGAATTGGAGCACGAGATCTCCCTCTAGCCGATCGAGGTCTTCACCGCCGACGGGCAGCAAGTGTCTAAGGCTGACGGCGTTGTACATGTCGACTAGGCGGTTGATCGTCGGCACCGCGGCGGGGCCGCCCTTGATGGCCCGCTGGAGCAAGGCTTCAACCGAACAGGGATAGGCGCTGGGCTTCGCACCGAACGCGCGATAGGTTTCTCGCCAGGCGTCAATTCTAGGATGGTCGGCCACCCGTACGCCATGCAGTCCTCGCACCGCGCCCGCAGCCGCCTCGATAAGCAGGGCACGGGAGCGTTCGTCGCTCGGGCCGTTACGGACATCGAACGCGTAAATTACTCGCAATCGGAACTCCGGGAACCGCTCCAGCACCTGCGCGTCAACGCGAATACGGGTGACGTATTGCGCCGGAGCATCCGACAAGGTCAAGAGTTCTCTCCTCCGGTGACCAGCAACCACAGACTCATGCACGCCAGAGCGATGCCCGCCAGCCGGCGGGCACTCAGCGGGCTGCCAAGAAACGCGGCAGCGACTAGGGCCAAGGCGACGACCGTTATCGTGCTGGCGACGGCGAACGCCAGGCCGATGGTCCATCCGCTGCGGTAGGCCAGGAGATAGCCGAGTTCGATGCCGACAATCGACAGCGCGACAATCCAGGTCGGCCAACCGACGGAGGCGCGAAGATCGGCGGCGGTTGGTGTTTGTCCGACGATGGGAAGGAACACTAGGCAGAGTACGCAGGCGGCGCCGTATGCGGAGGCCAGAACCACGAAGGGCGAAGCAGTGTTCGGTACCGATCTCTGGCCCAGGTGATAGCCCACTTGACTCACGATGGCGAGGCCAATGGTCCAGAAATAGCGATTCATTCTCCGTGTCCCCCTCTCGATACCTTGCACTGGCCGATCGGATCTCCGGGGCCGCCCATGACTCTGCCTCGGTGGTTCAATATATTGAACCGTTGTCATTGACCTGCCGCCGCTAAACGCCGACTATCGGCGCAGCGGCGGGCTCGCCGTTCGGCCTTTAGGAATCTGCACTTTGGCATCAGCACCCCATAGAACCAAGCACCGCAGAGCGTCTGCTACGAGGGGCAAGAATATCAGTATAAAGGGCCGCTCGTCTAATATACTGACCGACGAGATTGCAGTGATCGAGGCGGTCGCCAAGAATTGCGCATGGTTTCGCAAGGAGCGCGGATTCACGCTGGATGCGCTCGCCCGCCGCTCGGGGGTCAGTAAAGGGATGCTGGTGGAAATCGAGCAACAGCGCACGAACCCCTCGATCGCTACGTTGTGCCGGATGGCTAACGCCCTCAACGTGGGTCTCGGAGAGCTCCTCTACCAAGAGCCGGCCTCTGCCAGGGTGACTCGGCATTCGCGCGGCGAGGGGAAGCAGTTCTGGGAGACTCCGGCCGGCAGTCGTGCCTTACTGATCGACGCGGTCCGTGTGCGAGATGTCGGCGGCGAATTATGGCGTTGGTCGCTGATCCCCGGCGAGGAATATATCGGGACCGCACATCGCGAAGGCACTCACGAGTTTCTGTATGTGTTGCGCGGCGTGCTCATCGTGGAAGCCGCCGGCGAAATCGCCAAGTGCGCGGCGCACGAGTCCTTGCGGCTTTTAGCCGATGGCCCCCATGTATATCGGAATGAATCCAGCGTCGCGTGCGAGTTCGTGATGATGGTCGTCGAAGCAATCTAACCTAGGGGCTGCCGGAGGTCGCCGCCTGGCTTATCAAGCCCTAGGCGGCTGATGTCGTGGTACGGCTGAAATGCACGGCGCGGGCGATTGCGCGGGCCAGGCAATCCGCGGCCGCCGAACCGATGCGTCCGATTTGAGCGGCACGCTGTTGGTTTCCGCGCAACGGCACCGCCGCGCTCGCCAGTGCGAAAATAGTATCGCCATCGAAGGGTGTGTGTGCCGGCCGTACCGCCCGTGCAATCCCGTCCTGCGCCATCATGGCCACCCGCTTGCATTCCACCGTGGTTAAATCGGAATTGCATGCCACCACGCCCAGCGTGGTGTTGGCGCCGGCTTGCAGCCGCCCGAGAGCGAGAAGCCGGGAATCCTCGGGTGCCGGATCGCTCAGGTCCATGGGCTCGCGGGGTGCTCCACCGCCGCCGAATTCCCGCGCCAATTCGAAGGGCCACGCCCAATATGTTTTGCCATCGGGCATCAGCGCCGAACCGATGGAGTTCAGGGCCACCAGCGCGCCCACGATGAGGCCCTCGCCCAAATCCAAAGACGCGGAGCCGATGCCGCCCTTGATCAAACCCGCCATGGCGCCGCGTCCCGCACCCACGGAACCCAGAGCAAAGTCGACTTCGGCGGCGTCGAGTGCGCGAATACCCAAGTCGCGGTAAGGCGGCGTCAGCCCCCAGTTCTTATCCCCGCCGTTGCCGAGATCGTGCAACACGGCAGATGGAACGATGGGGATTCGTGGTGAACCAGGCCGAAATTGCAGGCCGATGCCGCGGGCGGACAGCGCCGCGGCGACACCATCTGCCGCGGCCAGCCCGAAGACCGAGCCTCCCGCAAGCACCACTGTGTGCGCGCGCCCCACCAGATTCTCTGGGGACAGGGCGTCGGTTTCGCGTCCGCCGGGTCCTCCGCCTCGCACGTCCACGCCGGCCGACCAGGCCGCACTGCAGAGCAGCGTCGTCACTCCGGATCGGACGTTCTCGTCGGTCGCATGTCCTACGGTCAGGCCCGCGATGTCGGTGATCAAGTTTTTCCGGGCCGGCCGAAACACCATGACTAACGCGGCTGCGCCGCGATGACGGCCAATCCTTGCAGTACCAGATCCGGCACGATCTCGCCGTGCGAGCGCATCGTGCCAGTGATCATGCGGGCGTCGCCGCCGGTGATGAACAATTTGGGTTTTGCGCCGGTGCTCTGTTCGATCACTTCGGCCGCACGGTCGGCCATGCCCGCCAATGCAAAAACGGCGCCCCGCGACACGGCACCGACGGTGTTGTTGGCCAGAACTCCTGCCAGAGAAGGCGTGCTATTCATGGCAGCTTTGGCGATATCGCTGGTCTTGTTCATCAAAGCCTCGCGCATCATATGTATACCGGGCACGATGAGCCCGCCGAGATGCTGGCCTCGAGCATCCACGCTGTCGACTTTGACCGCGGTTCCGGCGTCCACCACACAGAGCGCCGAGCGCGCCTTGGTCCAGGCTCCGATCAATGCCAGCCAACGGTCGGCTCCCAATAACGAAGGATCGAGATAGCCATTGGTAAGGCCGTGATACTCCGGAGTCGCGGTTACGAATTCGATGTCGACGCGAAACACCTTCTTCGTGAGCTTGGTCAGAGTTTTTGCCATCACCGGCCCGGCAACATTGGAAACCAGCACCCGGCTTGGACGCTGTCCGGATTCGAAAAGGGCCGTGGTCCAAATATCCGGCTTCGCGTCGCGATGCACGACGGCCTGCTGATCGGACAGTCCGGTAGTCGTGAGCCAGGCCCACTTCAGGCGGGTGTTACCCACGTCGATGACCAAAATCATGCGTTGCTTAATACCCTTAATGCGCCGTCTTCGCGCAAGCGCGCAAGGATAGCATCGTCGCGATTGACCTAGGCCTTCATCTGACGATGCGGGCGGCGGCGGATTAGAGCGCTATTTCTCCAACCGAGAAAAATGGAGAATACTAAATATAATCATAGACTTATTAGGGGAAGGCAGCGCCGATACCAAGATGGGAGCGTGGCCGCTCCGGTGACAGGGGTTGAGAGCCTCGCCCGTCGGTTTGCGCCGCAGTCTGCAAATACCGGCCAGCGTTGCGGCGCCGGCGGCAGCGATCCCGTGCGGTCGCCATGCGTTGCCGGGGCACGATAAACTGCGCCGCAGTGCACGAAGCGGATATGGGTTTTTTCAAAGAGTGGTGAACATGTTTGATTTGAAGCAGGCGATTGCCGACGTGGCTGACTTCCCGCGTCCAGGAATTCTATTCCGCGATATTTCGCCTCTGCTGCGCGATCACTTCGACGCTACCCTGCAGGCCTTGGACGCCTTGTTGACCGAACAAGAGTGGCGCGAGGTCGACGCATTGGCGGGCATCGAGTCACGCGGCTTCATCTTGGGCGCCGCCCTTGCGGCGCGCCGGGGCAGGGGATTTGTGTTGGTGCGCAAACAAGGCAAGCTGCCGCCGCCGGTGGTCGATGTGGCCTATGACCTCGAGTACGGTTCCGGCGTCTTGGAGATGCAGCGTGGCCAGGGGCGTTTGCTGCTGGTCGATGATGTGCTGGCGACGGGCGGCACGATGACGGCCGCCGCCGATCTATGTCTGCGTGCAGGCTACCGGCTGCAAGCTGTGGCGGCCCTCATCGATTTGAATCTCGTCAGTAATTATTCGTGGCGCGGTCTGCGTTTGCGCGCCGCCATCAATTACTAGCAATGCAACGCTCGCCATGAACGTCCATGTCTAAGCTGCCGAGTACGCTGGTAGTCGTTGCACTGGCAGCCGAATCCGATGGGGTATTCGAGGCGGCGGCTGTCCCGGTGCTGTATTGCGGGGTCGGCAAAGTCAATGCAGCCATCGCACTCGAGCGCTGCTTGAGCCGCTATGCGCTGCAAGGTCAGGCTCTGCCTCTGGTGTTGAATTTCGGCTCGGCGGGCAGCCGTCGCCACCCCACCGGAACCTTGCTGGCATGCCACGAGTTCGTCCAACGCGACATGGACGTAGGTGGTCTGGGATTTGCGTTGGGCGTGACCCCGTATGACGATGCGCCTACCTGTTTGCGCTTCGAGCCTTTGTTCAAGCACTTGCCGTCTGCCATTTGCGGCAGCGGCGATTCATTCGCAACCACGGTCAGCGGCGCCTGCTGCGATGTTGTCGACATGGAGGCCTATGCGCTCGCCAAGGTGTGCTGGTACGAAAAGGCGCCATTCGCTTGCGCCAAGTACGTGAGCGACGGCGCGGATCATGCGGCCGCAGATGACTGGCGGAGCAATTTGCACAAGGCCGCCGATGATTTTCTGCGTCTGTACGCCGGCGTCGCGCAATAACCGAATTGCAGCGAATGTTCCCATTGGCGGCGTCCACGCCCCGAATGCTATTCGATGTGAGCGAGTGCGCGAGCCTCTGAGTGCTCATGCGCAAAAGATATGCCAGGCGCGTGGACATTCATTGGAACGACCAGACGCGGTGCACTATGCTGGGAAAATAAAGAGGCGGGCGATGCCGGATTGAGTTCAGAGGAGTCCTCATGATCGTGAACAAAAGTGCAGTCTGGGCGGCACAGTCTGGCGACTCATCATCATGGGTGCTCCGCGATGCGTTCCGTATCCGTCTCGGCGGCCTTTGCCTCCTGGGCGCCAGCATCGCCGAACTTCTCGGGCTTATATTCCGCGGCCCGCTCGCAAGCCCGGGCGGCGCGCCAACGTGGTTCGCGGCAGTCTCCGCCTCGCCGACCTTGCACTTGGGGTGGGGCTTATTGCTCCCGAGCTCGATGGTGCAATGCTTCGCGTGGCTCGCATTGTATTGCTGGCGACGCAATTCGACGGATGAGCGCTGGGCGTTCTGGGGCATGATCCTCGCGATCGGTTCGATCATCGCCTTCTTGCCCGTCGCCGGTGCACTCGGTTTCACCGCTCAGGAGGCCGCCGCCGCGGAGGCGGCCGGACAGAACGGCGCGATAGCGCTTGTGGCGGCGACCGCTGAGGGTCCCTTTGCTCGAATTTTCCTGCTCGTCTCGGTCCTCACCGGACTGATGGCCGTCGTGGTCTGGTCGCGGGTGCTGTGGCGGGTACCGCATCTGACGCACTGGGTGGTACCGATGTATATATTCCACACGGTGACCCAGAGCGTCACCTCGCCCATGTTCCCGCCCTGGGGCTATCTAATGGAAAGGCTGGGCGCTGTATGCATGCTGGTAGCCGCCGCGGCGATCGCTGCGCGCATCTGGCAGGATACGGCGCGAGGACGACGCTGCAGCGGCGACTGAAAGCGGGCGGCGTCGGTAGCGAGGAATGGACGATGATCAATCCAGTACGCCTGGCCCCTTCAGCGGGGTTTGGTGCATGGCAAATGCCAATTTCCAAAGCCCGAGGACAGCCACGGCGAGGACCGTGCATGACCACGCCAGGGCGCCGCCAATAGACGCTAAATGATCGCTCATCCATCCCACGGTGAATGGCCCCAATCCCAGACCCACCACGGTCGTCACCAGAAAATACAGCGCGGTAGCGATACCGCGGTGTTGGCGCGGCACGATGTCGAGACCGATGGCGGCGGCGACGCCGGTCCAGCCACCGCTAGCCAGGCAAAATATCGCGAAAGCGCCGACGAATTGCGGGTAATGCGGCATACAGAGGGCTGCCGAGATCGCGAACCCCTCGCAGAGCACGGCGATCAACGCAGTCCATACGCGGCCCGCGTGCCTGCGGCGGCGCCAGCGATCCGCCCACCACCCGCCGACCAGACATCCGAGTACCCCGCCGACAATCAACAAACCGCCCAGCTCGCCACCGGCCATTGCCGCGCTAACGGAATATCGCCGCTGTGCGTACGGAAGAAGCCAAAACACGGCCGCATAGTCGACGAACAACAAGGCGCCGAACGCCAGCAACCACCAGCGGAATGCCGGCTGGCCCAGGGTGGCGTCGAAGGACGCCGCGTCGACGCGGGCGAGATTCCTGATCGACCAGCCACCCACCAACGCCGCGATGCCGGCACTCAACGGCACAGCGGCAATGGGCGGTGCCAGGATCTGAATGCCCATGACGAGCAGCGCGGCCACGCCCAACCCCACGGCGGCCTTAAGGTCTATGGGGTCCTGAACCGGCTCTCGCTCAAGCGCTGTTGCTAAGTGAATGCGGCGCAGCGCCAGGGCACCCACGATGCCGGGGATACCGGCCACTACCAACGCAGCGCGCCAGCCGGCCACCGCATCGGACGCACGCAACCACTCGACCACGGAACCACCGAGGATGGCCGCCATTCCCGCGCCCACGAAGGCGCTTGAGAAAAAAATGCTGCTGGCCCGGCCTCGATGCGCGTCGCCGGCCAATTCGGCCATCAACGATACGGCCGCTGCAGTGGCGATGGCCTCGCCGAGCGCAACACCGCCGCGACTCGCAACCAACAGCGGATAGCCGTTTGCCAACGCCCCGGCCATGGTACTCAAGGACCACACCCAGGCGCCGGACACCACCAGCCGCAGCCGATCACCACGATCTGCCACACGGCCAAAATACAGTCCAAGCAGCGCGTACACGAACGAAAACGCGCTGCCGGTGAGCGTACCCACTTGTTGATCGTTGAGACCGAGATCGGATTTAACAGATTCCGCAAGAATCCCCAAAATCTGCCGGTCGAGGTGGATGCAGACGTACAGCCAGCACAGGCCGATGAAGACTATCAGGTGGCTGGTGGGCTTTTTCAATCGCTACTTTTCTTTCATAACCGATGACCAGAGATTCTTTGTACACTGACCGCAGGAGACGGGTCGCCATGATCAGCATCCAATTCGCAGTCGAGAGCTTGCGCGAAGCGGCCATATGCATCGGCGCAACTTGCCATCAGCAAATCGCACGCCCGCCAGCGCTTGAAATCAATTTTTCACAAGACCGGTACATCATGCCAGGGTGAATTGATCGCGTTGCTTGCCAAGCTGCACTGAACGCGCAATTGATTTCCCACAAGCCTTACAATGCGCCGATCAAGCGCTGCAGCGCTTCCCTTTTTACGACAGGCTCAGGTCACCGTCAGCGCATAAGTCAGCGAATGACTTGTGGACCCGGAAGTCGCCGTCACCGTCACGGTGTATGTCCCGGCGGGTGTTGCGCGGCTGTGCCCCGATCCACCGCCACTCCCGCCGTGATGGCAACCTTGCAAGGATCCTGCGCAGATCGCCAGCAATCCCAGCCACGCCAGCGCTGAACCCGAACGCGCACGCTGTCTACGCCGGCGCCGAGCGATGAACGGTGTCACCGTTCCCGCGAGTACAGTGCCGGTGGGCAAGAAGGGATCCAGGCTGTGGCCCGGGGGCGATGTCAGCATTTGCGCAGCCATCGCCAGCGTCGAAATCGTCAGTGTCGAGGTCGAGGCTGCGCCATTCACAGCGACGGACGCTGGCGAAAAACTGCATGCGGCGCCGGCGGGTAAGCCCGAGCATGCCAACGTTACCGTTCCCGTAAAGCCGCCGCTGGGCATGAGGCTGAGCGCCGTTGTGGCCGAGGTGCCCGCGGCGACCGAGCCTGACCCGGGGCTCGCTGCGATCGCGAAATCGGGCATGGCGGCAGTCACCACCAGGCTCACCACGCTCGAGGTGCCGGCGGCAAACATGCTGTCGCCGCTATATTGTGCGGTCAGTGAGTGCGTTCCCGCCGCGAGCGCAGTGCTGGAGAAGGTGGCCGTGCCCTGTGCGGTCAATGCGCCGCTCCCCAGCACTGTGGTTCCGTCCAGGAAGTTGACGCTTCCCGTAGGCGTACCGGTGGCCGAGGCGACTGTCGCCGTCAGCGTCACGGTCTGGCCCACCGTGACGGTGTTGGGCGCAGCGGCCAAGGTTGTCGTGTCGGCCGAGCCACCGGTGTTGGCGGTCTGGCTTAAAAGTAGTGTCGCACCGAACAGCAGATCGGCCTTTCCATCACCGTTTAAGTCAACTGCCAGACCTGGACCATGGATCGTCAGGGCAATGTTTTGGCCTGGGAGGCCTCCTGCAACCAGGCCCCCGGCCTGCGCGATTGTCTGCACGGTGCCATCGCCGTTTCCAAGCGATATTCCGCTATTGGACGCGGTGAATGGGTCGGATATGGCCACATCAAGCTTGCCGTCACCATTGAAGTCGCCAACTGCGATGCCTTGTGCGGTGCTGAGATATTGCGCGCTGTAGTTGGTCAGGATTGGCGCTTTGAAAGTGCCGTCGCCGTTGCCCAACGCAACCGCAAGCTGCACGTTGTAGGATGAATTGGATCCGAGAGCAATCAAGTCCGGTATGCCGTCACCATTCATGTCGCCAACTGCGACGGCAGCGGAAGCAGCAGCATTGAAGGCGGACACCAGGATAGCCGGTCCGGTAACAGTTGTCGGCGTAGAAAAGCTGCCATCACCCTTGCCAAGAGCGACCTGAATGGTGGAGACATAGGCTGACAAAGTGTGATCGATGGTCGGCGATTTCGCTACAAAGATCAGATCAGGGATTCCATCTTTATTCAAATCTGCGATAAGTTGCACATTTGAAGTTCTCTCAAGGTTCGGAAAGGGGGTGGTGGGAGTCGAGTAGTAAGGGATCACTTGCGGTGTCCGAAACGTAAGGTCACCATTGCCCAGTTGCACAACGGTGCCGAAATTATTATTGCCAGTTGCGTGGCTGGAAGTCACATAGTTATAAGTGAGATCCGCTTTTCCATCGCGATTGAGATCCGCCAGATGCAGATTCGAGATCGACCAACCGGTATCAAAATCAGGATTGGCCAAAGTGCTCGCGACCGGATAAAAGGCGGGCGCAGCAAATCCGCCCTTACCATCACCGATGGCAATGAATACGCCAGGCACGTCGACCAGAGTTGTACTGTTCTTTACAGTGAATCCCGCGACGATGTAGGCTAAATCTGGAATACCGTCGCCGTTGATATCGCCTAGGGCATAGGAATCGATGCCGCCCGTCACCGCGGTTTGCTGGCCGCCAATGGTGATCGGTGAGATTGCAACCGTCGCCTTGGCATTGAAGCCACCCTTACCGTTGCCGACATAGGTGGTGAAACCACCGGCGCCAACGCCGACGAAATCCAATTTCTTGTCTGCGTTCAGGTCGGCCGCATTGGACCCATTGTATGTAAAGGGCTCCGAAGGGGCGCCCTGAAAGCTGCCGTCGCCGTTGCCCATCATCGCGTAAGCCTGATGCAATGCAAACTGGTCGCCGCCGAAGGCCCCACCGTTGGCCAGTCCGACGTACAGATCTGTGTTGCCGTCACCGTCCAAATCGGTGGCAGTCAAATATCCTACGTCGTTAATAGATGCGTACGTGTTGCCGACTGTGAAAGTGGCGTCGCCCTTGCCGATGTAGATCTGGATGGTCATGCCATTGCCGACCGCGAGGTCGAGTTTGCCGTCATTGTTGAAGTCGCCTGCCGCCAAATTCGGTCCATAGGCCGACGTCGCGATGCCTGGTGTGAACGCCGAACTGCCGATCGTGAATGTTCCGGTACCGCTATTGAGTAGTACCTGGCCATTCGACCCCACAAGATCCGGATGCCCTGTAGCCCGCAAGTCCGCAGCAATGAGGTTGTGCATGCTGTAGTTGCCGGGTGTTGGGACCATAAAGGGTTGTGCGCCATTCAGCGTCCCGTCGCCTTTGCCGGTAAAGACCCAAATTTGCTCCTGGCCTGATGATGACGTGCAGCTCGCCTGATTGCAGGTCGCCACCACGACATCTATTTTGCCATCGCCGTTCACGTCGGCGACTACCACGGCTTCGGTTACCGTCCCCGCCGCAGCGCCAGTCAGCGTGTAGAAGGTTGGTGTCCCGAGGGTGCCGTTGGAGTTGGCTAGCCACACGCCTATGGATGCCGATGAAGCACTAAGACCGACGACATCGGCCAATCCGTCCCCATTCAAATCACCCGCGGCAGTTGTGCTGATGCCGGGAAGCGACAGGTCCGCGGAATAGCCTGACTGCACGCTCGTCGAATTCGGATTGACCGTCCCCGAAAAGAGCGCATTCGCGGACTTAGGCGAGTCATAGCCGCTTCCGGCCAGCAAATACAAGCCCTGCGCTGTTTCGCCGAGATACGCGCCGCGTCTCGAGCCGATCCCGAGGGTCGGATCGACGCAACCCTTGGCAAAGACATTAGCCTGCGTCGAAAGCCCAGCCGCGTTATGCAGTATTATTTCGTAATTTGTTGTCGGCGTAGAATATTGGACACTTGGCGTTGTACCCAACATGTACGTACCGGTATACATGGACAGCGAGCAGTTACCCTGGCGTAGCAACGCAATCAGGCCACCCGAGGAATTATTGATTACGGTCTGATTGCCCACAAATGGCGCCGCGACCGAAGTCGACGCAGCATATTGTTGTTGCACTAAACGCGCGACGAACAAAGCCGTTCTTTCGAGCCGCGCGGACCACGACAAATTTTTCCACTGGGGATGCAATTCAGATTGGATCTCTGCCATCGCTGCCACTCGCTGCTCGACGGTGAAATTGGGGTGCTGCCGCTCAACCGCCGCGATTCGCGCCGCGTCAATGTTGTTGGTGGCCGCAAGCATGGCAGGCACTACGATTGCGCCGACCGCGGGCACAATGAGAATTGCACCGATGATCCCTAGTGTTACAATGGCTTTGCAATTTCTCATCACAGCTCCCCAATGCTGATGCGTTTTCGCCGGGTGAAACTTCGGCGCAACTTCAACACGGCCCGCACTGTGACCGCCACTCCCAAATGGGAGGGGCGGAGCGCACGCCAGTCATACTTGGAGGCACAATGTGGTCCTGTCACTAGTCAGCGCTCCCGAAGCGGCCATCGATTGCAGAGGGACCAAGCGTTCCCGCCCAAAGGACCAACGCGAAAGCCGATTTGTCTGTTTTGCGGCAGAGTCCACCCAGAGTTACACTGTGGCTGATTGACAGGCCGAAGGCGCGCAAGACGGCCCGCGGCAAAAGGAGACGGCGATGTCCGGTCTTCTTCGTTTCTCAGTCGCGCGCAGCATGATGATGATCGCGCTCCTCGCCGGCACCGCCTCGAGCGCGAGGGCGGCAGTGCCTGTATGGGCGCGCCTGCTGCGTTGGATTAGCGGGGACAACGATCGCACCACGGTGCCCGTGGAGGCGATGGGCACGCACATGCAGATGAGCCGCCGCGCGCCTGCGCAGCCCGGCGACCTCGCGCGCGGCGCGGTGATCATCTCGGCCGCCCGCGACGTGCTGCGCCGTTACCCGGACGTCGCGAACGCAGAGCGCGACGGTTACCGGCCCAGGAGATGTCGATAGTGCAGGCCGAGGCGCCCCGTTAAGCGGGCCGAGCGACCGTCATCGGGGTATTGTCGTTAGGCGAAGCTCTGACAACAATCAAATAGAAAAGACTTGGTCGAGAATTTCCAGAGCGGCCAAGCGTAGTAGCAAAGCGAGGCACCCCAATGACAGGCCTGGCTGGATGCGATCTGGGTTGATGCGCTCGTTTCGCCGTTGGATAGCGCTCCGGTATCGGAGCGGAGGAACTAGATATGGAAAAGCCCTTTGATGTGGTCGCGCTTGTCGGCAGCCTGCGCAGTGATTCCTTCACCCGTCGTCTAGTGCGTTCATTCGATGCCTTGGCACCGACATCGATGAAAATAGAGATTGTCGAGATTCGCGAATTGTCGCTTTACAATCAAGACGAGGAGCCCGCGGCACCCGCACCCTGGGTGAGTTTTCGCAGCCGCATCAAGCGCGCGGATGCCGTGCTGTTCGCAACTCCCGAGTACAACCGCTCGGTTCCCGGAGTGCTCAAGAATGCGCTGGACGTGGGCTCGCGCCCCTCAGGGGCAAGTGCATGGGGCGGCAAGCCAGCCGCTGTCGTCAGTGTTTCCCCCGGGGCCATGGGTGCATTCGGGGCGAATCAGCATCTACGTCAATCCCTGGTGTCTCTGAACATGCCGACTCTGCAACAACCGGAGGCCTACATCGGGCACGCTGCAAGCCTATTTGATGCGTCCGGAGAATTCGCTAATCCCGCGACCCGAGAATTCTTCCTCAAGTTTCTCAAAGCATTCGACGAGTGGATCAAGAGGCAGACACGGCCAGCTGAGCCCTAAGGCGAACCTCTATTGTGTTTTTACGATAACCTCGTTATTGTGGAAGATATGAGAAAGCGCGAATACCTGGGGCAATTGGAACTCATGGTGCTGCTGGCGGTGATTCGCCCAGCACAAGATGCTTACGGCGTACTCATCTCGCGCGAGATCGCGGCCAAGAGTGGGCGCGAGGTCGCGCTGGCGAGTGTCTACGCCGCACTCGAGCGGCTCGAAAAGAAGGGATTCGTCAATGCCGCGCTTGGGGAGCCTACCGCGGAGCGTGGCGGCCGAGCGCGAACCTATTTCAAACCAACCGCGGCAGGCCTTCGGGAAGCGCGCGATGCGCATCGAACGCTGCAGCGGCTCTCGAGCGGCTTGTCGTCGCTGGAAGGTGAAACCGTATGATCGAACGTACACCACCTCAATTGGCAACGTGGCTCCTCAAGAAATGCGGCTCTCCGTATCACGGTGATTCGCTGGCGGGAGACTTGATCGAGCAATATCGGCAGGGCGGAAACGCAGTGTGGTACTGGAAGCAGGTAACCGCGGCGATTCTGATCGCCAGGGTTCGCGCCATTCAGACGATGCCGTGGGCGGCAGTCCACAAAATAGTGTCGCGGCAACTTGCCGAGACCGCGGCCGTGCTGGCGCTGGTCGTCATCGTGGACCAGGCCCGTCGCACTCATTCTCTTGCAGAAATGATGAATCACACCTTTGGCAGCATCCTCATCGTGTTGATGGCCGTCGTGGTTATCGGCTTTCTTGTGTCGATGCGAGTTGACAAGCCTAGGCAGGGACAGGCGGCGATCAATGCTTTGATGCTGGCATTCGGGGTGATCGCCCTCGGAGTAGGAACCCTTACTTGGGCGGATACCACTCGAGGGGACTCATGCCGGACACCGGCCTGTGTCTGTCTCAACAAGTGACGGTCTCCTAAACTATGGATCTCTCCGGTGTTTTTACCCTGCTGTTCATCGCGGCCGGCAGCATACTGGTGGCCGATAGGGCGGTCTTCAAGGCGAGGCGGCAGAGCCGCGCCGAGGGCCTGATCGTTCGAGAGCCGCTCTGGGTGTACTACGCGCGCTCATTCTTTCCGGTCATTTTAATCGTGCTGGTGGTTCGCGCATTCGTGTTCGAACCGTTTCGCATACCGTCGGCGTCCATGATGCCGGGATTGGTCGACGGAGATTTCATCTTCGTCGATAAATTCTCCTATGGGCTGCGGCTGCCTTTGATCAATACCAAAATCGTGCCGGTGGGCGAGCCGCAGCGCGGCGATGTCATCGTGTTTAGGCTGCCCTCGGAACCGTCTATTCATTTTATCAAGCGCTTGATTGGGTTACCGGGAGACCACGTCGTGGTGCGCGACAACCGCATCACCATCAACGGAGCGCCGATCCCGATGAATTTCGACGGGGTCTATTCCGGGGGATATGGTTTTACAGGCGCTGACCTCGCGCTCGAACGGCTCGGGCCACAGCCTCACAGCATCATGCTCGCAGCCAACCGCGACGCCAAGGATTTCGAGACCGTGGTACCCGCCGGGCACTATTTCTTCATGGGCGACAATCGCAACGACAGCGACGATAGCCGCTTCGGACGCGTGGGCCTAGTCCCTGAACAGAACCTCGTAGGACACGCGGTCCGGATATGGATGAACTGGCGAATGCCCGGTTGGCCGGATTGGCGCCGCATCGGCATGAGAATTCGATAAAGTATCCGGCGGCGCGTAAGGCGCGAACTGGAGGAGGAAATTCCCGAGTTCAGTTTTGCCGCTGCCACGTCTGCGATCGACCCAGCAGCGAAATGCCGATGAAACCGCGCACCACTAAAGTTGCGCCGTCATTCTCGAGATGGAATTTGCAGCGGTACACGGAGCCGTTGTCGGGGTCGAGAATGTCGCCGCCGCCGTATTCGCCATCGCGCAAGTTTACGTTGCGTATGATCAGGAGCCCGATGATGGGCTGATTCTTGCGCTCGTCCGAACACGCCGAGCACACACGCGTTTCGGCGCCCGGCGTGAAGCTCTGTTCGATCCGTCCGAAGTACTTCCCGTCCTGCAGGTAGACCCGCACCATGGCACGGGGCATTGCCGTCTTATCATCGACGGTTTTCCATAGGCCGACCGGCGATTGCAGGTCGGCCGAATGCGAGCTTGCGGCTGGAATTCCGGCGAGCGCGAAAGTGAACAAGGCGAGCGTTGCCGCAAAGGTCCATGCTTTCATTGTCGGGTTCCTTTCAGTTGCGGAGCAATGACTACCAACCAACCGCCTGTCCATCTTTGCGATGATCCGATGCGCCGCGGTAGACGCCATCGATGGGCACTGGGACCGACGCGCCGTGTGCCGCACCGTCGGCCGAGGCGGCCGCGGATGGATGCGTGGAGGGGGTGAACGAAATGGCCTGGTAGCCGCCCATGTCCTCGCCGTTCGCGGAGACTACCGAGTGGCCAAGCGCTTTCAATTGCGACCCCACTAAGTCATAGAGATTCGATTCCAGTTGCAGGGTGTTCGTAGCTTGGGCGTGCGCGAAGCGTGCGGCATCGCTGGCGGCTTGTACATTGGCGCCCAGATCGATCATATTGATCAACACCTGCGCATGTCCCTGCGCTTGCTGGCCGCCGCCCATGAGGCCGAATGCCGTGAGCGGCCGCCCGTCCTTCATCACGAATCCCGGCAACAGGGTGTGGAAGGGGCGTTTGCCGGGTGCCAGGAGATTCGGGCTGCGCGAGTCCAGAGAAAACAGGGCGGCGCGATCGTTCAGCACGAAGCCGTAGCCCGGCACCGTAATACCGGAGCCGAAGCTGTCGTAGATGCTGTAGATGAACGACACCATATTGCCCCAGCGATCGGCCGTCACCAAATAAACCGTGCCTCCGACTGGATCGCCTTTGGCCTCGGGCGTACTCGCCTTGTGTAAATCGATGCGCCGGCATTGCTCGGCCGCGTAGCTCTTGGAGATGAGCTTAGCCACGGGGATCTGTGCAAACTGCGGGTCGGCGTTGTAGGCGTACAGGTCTGCATAGGCGAGCTTCTTAGCCTCGATGAGTACATGCCAGTAAAGTGCCGACTTGGGACTTAAGGCCGCGAGGTTGACACCCAGCTTGGGCGCACAGACCTCGAGAATGTTCAGCATTTCCAAAACCGCGAAGCCTTGAGTATTGGGCGGAAACTCGAACACATCGTAGCCATGATAGTTCGTGCTGATCGGCGACACCCAATCCGCTCGGGTGTTGGCCAGATCCGCCGCGGTGAAGGTTCCGCCGAGCGTGTGCGATTTCGCCAGGATGGCCGCAGCGATCTCGCCCTGATAGAACGCATTCCGCCCTTGCGCCTGCAGAACGTGAAACGCGTGCGCAAGGTCCGGATTGCGAAACACGCCATAGGTGGCCGGGGGCTTGCCGTCGACCAGGTAGGTTTTGACCGAATCAGCGTCCGCGCCCAGAACCTCGGCAGCGTAAAGCCAGTCGTTGTGGATGCGTTCACTGACCGCGAATCCCTGTTCGGCAAGATCCGCAGCCGGCTGCAATACTTCCTTGAACGTCAAGGTTCCGGCACGCCTGAGCAAGACATCCCAGGCATCGACGGCTCCCGGAGCGGTCACCGAGTCGATGCCACGCAGCGGCATCCGTTTCGCGGAGCCGCGCTCGGCGAGGTGTTGCGGCGTCGCGCCGGAGGGAGCCCGGCCGCTGCCGTTCAACGCCACCAGCCGCTGCTCCTTCGCCAACCATGCGATGACGAAGACATCGCCGCCTATCCCCGCACTGCCGGGCTCGACCACGTTCATCACGGCCGCGGTCGCCACAGCGGCGTCGATGGCATTACCGCCGTTCTTCAGTATTTGCAGACCTGCCTGCGCCGCCAGGGGCTGGCTGGTCGCGACCATCCCATTTCGAGCCAGAACCTCAGAGCGAGATTGTGGCAGCCAGCCGCTCGCGCGATCGCCGCGAGTCGCGGGGAATTCGGAGGCGTAAGTTTGTGAGGTGGCCAGCATGACTCCCAGTGCCACAACTTGTGTGACCAGTGAACACGCAGATCGGCGATCTCGACTCATGCAGGGAACCTATCTGGTCGAAACGGATGCAGGACATTACCACTGAGAAGGCGCCTTGTCAGGATTGCAGCGTCGCCGCGGGCTCATGTTTCGACGGCGTCGAGCTGCGCCTTCTGCGCGATGTTGGCGCCGCGCCAGAGGTATAGCGCCAGCAGCGGGCTGTGGCCGGTACGCATGGCGTGGGGTTCGTCGGCGGCGTGATGAATCGATGTTCCCGGCGTTCGTTCCCGCCACACCCCGTCGCCTTGCTGCCAAGCCGCCGTGCCGCTTAGCGGCAGGTACATTTCCTCGGCTTCGTGACGGTGACGGGGATAGTGGGTGGAGGGGCCCAGGATCAGAAACCCGCAGGCCATACGCTCACTCTCCAAGGGACCATTCCCGCCGAGGATTTCGCTCCATCCATAGTTGCTGAGAAAGGCTGGATCGAGATCTTCCGCGGAATAGGTTTGGTGCCAGGCCAGCGACGGCGCGGCCCGACACAGGGCGGTCACCAAATCACCACCGAACGCCGTCGTGTCGCCGGCTATCGACAAGAGCCAGCGCAACACCGGCAAAGCGGAGGGCGGAATCGAGCGCAGTCGGCAAGTGTGCGGCCAATCCGCCAGAAATGGAGCGAGTGCCGGCTGCTGCATTGTCTCCAGCAGCCGTTTGATCTGTGTGGCGATATTCACGGCCGTTTTCATCGCAATTCTTTCCGAGATACCCTGGTCTTCAGGCCGGCTCCCTGGCGGCGACGATCAATTATACTGGCGAGCCAGCCTTCCCGCCCTTCGGAGAGTTCGTGTTCCTTAAGTCTTCGTTTCCGGTACCCAGCGTTTGATGCGGCCGCTGGCAGTACGATGCGGCGCCTTCGGCGACATGGTCTTGTTCACCGCGTTGATCCGCGTGCTGCATGCGCGGTTTCATGCCCCGGTGGATATCGTCACCTCGGGCCCCTGGAGTGAACCGCTGCTGGGCGAGCAGCCTGGAGTGGGCGAGATATGGAGCGTGCGCAGCCGCAAGACTCCGTACTGGCTGAGCGCGGATCAACGGCAAGTGGTGAGGCGCTTGCGCGAACGCGGCTTGGGCCCGACCTGGTTCTGTGACGGTAGCGATGCGGCGCGGCCCCTGCTGGCGCGCGCTGGAATTCCCGAGGAATACATTGTTGATGTAAGGAATCACCCCCTATTGCCCGGCGAACATGCGACGGAGCAATGGAGGCGTCTTGCGCAAATCATGCCGGCTGCGATCACCGCAGCGGCGGGCATCGGACCCACCACCGCGCAGTTCCGCGACGCGGATGTAGAGGCGGTGACGCCGGGGTGTTATCTGCAGGTCAGCGAACGGCAGCGAATCGATCTCGAGGTGTGGCTGCGCGCGAGCGGTCTGTGGGCGGCGCCCCTGGTCCTGGTTCAGGTCGGCAACAAGCGCACCATGCGGCGCGGACTGCGCCGCTTCGCGGTCAATAACAAGTACTGGCCTAACGAGCGCTGGGCCGAGGTCTTGCGACATGTGCGGCTGCAGTGCCCGGATCATGCCATTGTGCTCCTGGGCACGAGACCCGAATACGCGCTGAACCAGGAAGTTGCGGCGCTGGCGAACATTGAGCGCTTGTACAATGCCGCCGACGATTTGCCGATTCCGCGGCTGCTGGCATTGCTGGCGCACGCAGATGGTCTGATTACAGTCGATTCGGGGCCCGCGCATGCCGCCGCCGCGGTGGGCTGCCCGCTGGTCGTGCTGTTCGGCAAGGCATCGTCGTCGCTATATCGGCCCTGGGGCACGGCGGGAGCGGACGTGAAACTCCTGTGCGGTCAAGTAGCGGGAGAGCCCGATATGCTGGGAATCGAAACGCGCAGCGTGATCACAGCGTGGTCCGATTTGAAATTGCGCGCGCGAAGTGTTTGACCGACGTTGGGCACGCGTTTGGCGCGCGCCCTCGAGACGCTTGCCGCAAGTGTGCGCCGCGATGCGGCAGCGAATTAAGTGCTTGCGGGGGCGGGCTAGGTTTTACTGCGCTCCGGTGCTCGCAGCATGTCCTGGGTTACCAACACCACGCCGCGCTTGGTCACGAAGAAGCGCTTCTGGTCGAGAGCGTGGTCCTGACCGATCTGCGTGTCGTCGGGAATCACGCAGTTCTCATCGAGAACACAGCGTTTGATCTTGCAGCGACGGCCGATGGTCACGCCCGGCAACAGGACAGAACTCTCGATGGTGCTGCTGTCTTCGATGCGTACGTCATTCGACAGCAGAGACTCCTTCACATAGGCACCGGAGATGATGCAGCCGCCGGCGACCATGGAGTTGACGGCCATACCGCGCCGGCCTTCTTCGTCCAGCACGAATTTGGCGGGTGGCTGCTGCGCCTGGTAGGTCCAGATCGGCCACTGATGATCGTAGATATTCAGTTCCGGGTTGAGTGCCACCAATTCCATGTTGGCTTCGTACAGCGCATCGACATTGCCCACGTCGCGCCAATAATTCTGGGCGCGGGTCTCGACATCATGGAAGGGATAGGCAAACACCCGCAAAGAAACAATGGCGGGAGGAATGATGTTTTTGCCGAAATCGTGATTGCTGGATTCATTGGCCGCATCATCGGTCAACATTTTCTCCAAGCGGTCCATACCGATCACGTAAATACCCATGGATGCGCGCGCCAAATTCTCCTGTCCGATGATGGGATCCGGGTTTTGCGGTTTCTCAGCGAATTTGGTGACGCGATTGGTGTCGTCGGTGGTCAAGATGCCGAATTCATTGGCGCGGTCCAAGGGCACGTCCACGACGCCGACGGTGATGTCGGCCTCGCATTGTTCGTGGTACGCGATCATCGGGCCGTAGTCCATTTTGTAAATATGATCGCCCGCCAGGATCAGCACATGGGTCGGGTGGTGCGAGCGAATGAAGTCCAGATTCTGGTATACAGAGTCGGCGGTGCCGCGGTACCAGTGCGTGCCGATCTGCTGTTGCGCCGGAATCAGCTCCACGAATTCACCGAGCTCACCGCGCAGATAGCTCCAGCCGCGCTGAATGTGCTGAATCAACGATTGCGCCTTGTACTGAGTCAGCACCGCGATTTGCCGGATTCCGGAATTGACGCAATTCGACAGCACGAAATCGATGATCCGGAACTTGCCGCCGAAGGGCGTCGCCGGCTTGCAGCGGTGCTGGGTAAGCGCTTTGAGACGTTCACCGCGCCCCCCCGCCATGACCACCGCCAGGGTGCCGCTCGTCAAACGGCTGACGTAACGTCCAGTGTTATTACGAGCAGCGTGTCGCATACCTCTCCTGACCACAGTGAGCAATCGAATCGGCCTAGAGCGCAATCCCAGCCTGCCACACTCGGCATGCGCCTGCAATTTCTCTCGATGTCGTTGATGCCTTTGCTAGACTGCCGATTATGTCGGCATTGAAGCTGTGTGTCTTAAGTTCGGAGATCTTGCCGTACGCAAAGACAGGCGGGCTCGCAGATGTCGCCGGTGCTTTGTTGCAGAACCTGCGGCGGCGGGGTCATGAAGTGCATGCCTTCATGCCGCTGTACTCCGTGGTTCGCGCGGCACACCCGGAGCTGCAACCTGTCCGCGGCGTGCAACAAGTCCCGCTGGCCATCGGCAGCACGGAATACTTCTTCTCTCTGCAAACGACCAGATTCCCCGGCACGGACATCGCGATGTACTTCATCGATTGTCCCGCGCTGTACGATCGCGCCGACTTTTACACCAGCGACCCGGACGAGCATCGGCGCTTCTTGCTGTTCAGCCGCGCGGCTCTCGAGAGCTGCCGGCGCCTTGGCCTGGCGCCGGATATTTTCCACTGCAACGATTGGCATACGGCATTCCTGCCGCTGTATCTGAAGACGCTTTATTCGTCGGACCCCGTGCTGGCGCCTGCGCGGTCGGTATTGACCATTCACAACATCGGCTATCAGGGGGTAATGCCGGGGGCTGCGGTGGCCGATTTGGGGTTGGGCGGAGCCGAGGCGCGGCTCGACGCCAACGATCTGGCGCATGGGGTCATCAATTCCTTGAAAACCGGCATTCGATTTGCCGATCGGGTGACCACCGTTAGCCCGACTTATGCGCGAGAAATCTGCCAGGGACCGCTCGGCATGGGTATGCAGGCGACGCTACGGGCGCGCAAGGACGGAGTAGTCGGGATATTGAACGGGGTCGACTACCGAGATTGGGATCCGCGGCACGATCCGCACTTGACGACGCATTTTGGGCCTCAGGACTTGCGCGGTAAGCAAACCAACAAGCAAGAGTTGATCTCGGCCACTCACTTGGACGGGGCGGTGTCGACGCCGTTAATGGGTATGGTGACTCGCCTCGCGGAACAGAAGGGCATCGATTTACTATTCGACGCCTTGCCCAGCCTGCTGCTAGAGCGGGATTTCGGCTTGGTGGTACTCGGCAGCGGCGATCCTCGATATGTGACGTTCTTTGAGGGACTGGCGCAGCGCTTCCCGGGACGCGTGGCGTTTCGCTCAGGATACGATGAATCTCTCGCTCATCTGATCGAGGCGGGCAGCGACATTTTCCTCATGCCGTCACGCTACGAGCCCTGCGGTTTGAATCAGATGTACAGCCTGCGCTACGGCACCATACCCATCGTGCGTAACACCGGTGGCCTGGCGGATTCCGTGCAACATTTCGATCCCGCAAGTGGGAGGGGCACCGGGTGCGTGTTCAATGATTACGACGCCCCTGCCGTGCGCTGGGCCATCGGAACCGTGCTCGATTGGTATGCCGTTCCGAAGAATTGGCAACGGTTGATGCAAAATGCCATGGCCCAGGATTTTTCATGGGCTCGACAGATCGTCCAGTACGATTCGCTTTATCGAGAGCTACTCGGAGCCCCGCGGCTCAACTAGCGGCGCCGTGGGCTTCGGCTGCAATTCCAGCAGAGCGTAGCGGCGGCCATTGGGCAGGAAGTAGCTTCTCGCCAGCTGCAATTGCGCCGCGTCCGCCCATGGTAGCCGCGGCGCGGCGTCCGGCAATTGCGCCGATCCGTCTCGCCGTAGTCCGAACAAGCGAGCGAGCCGCTGCGCCGGAGAGCTCAAGGCCCCGCGCAATTGCCCGCGACCGGGTAATTGGACGACGACGAGACTTTGCGGTGCGGCTTGCGCATCGGTTCTCAGGCGCTCGATGGCGGCCGCGTCGATGGGTCCGGGTATTAGGTCGACGGTGGTTCGTGCGTACATGTCTATAATCGCCCGCGTCGTTTCATCCGGTGCGAATAGAATCAAAGGCTTGCCCGCAGCGTCGCGCTCCATGGCGCGGGCGATCGACGCCAGGTCCTGCCAGGTGTCGACTTGGGTGTACACCTGTGATGCAGGTCCCACGAGTAATGTGCAGTACGCCAAGAACAGCGACCACTGGGCACGCAGCACCTGATTTCGCGCCACCGCCCACGCGCGCACCGCGAACGACGTGGCGACGATCAGTCCGACCGCGGAAATCAACACGAAGTCAGTGCGCGAGTTCATGCTATTCCAGGCGTCCGCACCTATCATGCCCAAAGCGGCTGCAAAGGCGATTACACCCAGCATCAGCAGCGCGGCGGTCGCGCGCAATGCCCGTACGTCCCAGCGATCGGGGCTCGCCGATGCTTCTCGCGCCCACCAGGCCAGCAGCAAAGCGACGCCCGGGAGCGCCGGTGCGAAATAAATGTTGCGGGCTGTCGCCGCCATCGAGAGGATAACCAGTGACGGCAATGAGGCAGCCAGTGCGAAGCGCACCGGGCGATAGCCGTCGAGCGGAGTCCTGCGCTGCAGCCACGCGCGGCGCAAGGCGGCAATGACCAGCAAGGTCCAAGGGGCTAAGTACATCGGCAACTCGATCAGATACTTCCCCGGAGTGTTGCGATGCGCAGTCGCGTATTGCAATTCATTCGGCGCATCGATTCGCGTGAAGCGGCCGACTAAATTATTCCAGAAAAATACTTTCAAATGAGCGACGCCGTCCGGCCCCAGATAGACGAACCCGATCCAGGTGAGAATCATCGCGGCCTGCAGCAGCAACCCTAGGTACAGTTCCCAACGGAGGAGTTCGCGCCAGCGCCTCTCCCAGATAGCCAGCGACACGATGGCCATCGCCGGTACCATCCAGGCGACGGCGCTCTTGCAGAGAAAACCCAGCCCCAAAGCAGCGTGCATCAATAGATAGCCCAGCAAGCGATCGCGAGATTCCGTCGCATAGAAGCCGCGGTAGGCACCCAAGAGCGCTATCGAGACGGCGGCGAGCAACGGCGCATCCGTGGCAAGCCAGATGGCGACCTGGTACGAGAGCAGAAAAGTGCTGACAGCGGCCGCGCCCACCCCCGCCGCGAAGCCACCAGCGCTGCGTCGTGCCAGTAAGCCCACGCCCAGCGCGGTAATCATGGCGTATAGCAGATTGGGCAGTCGTGCCGCCCAGGCTTGGGCCCCTATGAGTCGGATGGGGACGGCGGCGAGCCAGTAGGCCAGCGGCGGTTTCTCGCAGAAGGCCTCGCCAGCCAACGAGGGGACCGCCTTCTCCCCCTGCCAGCTCATGCGCCAGGCGATGTCCGCTTCGCGCGGTTCATCGGGGGTCCAGTAGCCGCGCGCCAGCATGCCGACGCACCAAGTCAGCAGCAACGCCGCCGAAATCAAAGCAATGGGTGACAGGAACCGTTTCAACAACGCAGTATACTTCCCGCTCCACACAGGAGAGCGCATGGCATTCGCTGACTATACTTCACAGGGCGCTGTCGCCGTGATCACTCTGAAAAATCCACCGGTGAACGCCTTGAGTCTGGGGCTGCGCACCGCCATAGCCGACGGCCTGGAACGCGCCAACAACGATGCGTCCGTACGGGCGGTGGTCATAGCCGGGTCGGGCAGCGCGTTTTGCGGCGGCGCCGATGTGAGCGAGTTCGGCTTGCCCGCCATGTCCGCAAGCCCCTCCTTGGCAGACTTGTTTGCGCTGGCCGAACATTCGTCCAAACCCGTGGTCGCGGCGATCAACGGCCTCGCCTTGGGCGGAGGGTTGGAACTAGCCATGGCCTGTCACTACCGAGTCGCCGCCGCAGCGGCACAGCTCGGGATGCCCGAGGTCAAGCTGGGAATTTTGCCTGGCGCGGGGGGTACTCAACGGCTGCCGCGCTTGGTGGGAGTGGAGCGGGCGCTGAACATGATCGTGAGCGGCAACCCCGTAAGCGCATGCGATCTGGCGAAGACGGCATTGCTCGATGCCACAGCCGATGCCGATGTGCTGACCGCCGCCATCGCCCTGGCCGAGCGGGTCATCGCCGAGAAGTTGCCGTGTAAAAAGGCGCGCGACATCAAAATCGAGTTTCCGAACGCCGAGGCATTTTTGGATTTTGCTCGCGGCGCCGTTGCGCCGCTCGCCAAGAACTATCCGGCGCCGCTCAAGTGCATCGACGCGATCGAGGCCGCCGTGCTTCAGCCCTTCGACGAGGGCATGAAAACCGAAGAGACTTTGTTCATTGAATTATTGAACACTCCGCAGTCCAAGGCATTGCGCCACGCCTTCTTCGCGATGCGCGCCGCCGCCAAGGTGCCCGACGTGCCGAGCAGTACCCCGTTGCGGGAGATCAAGTCGGTGGCTGTGATCGGCGCCGGCACCATGGGCGGCGGAATCGCGATGAATTTTGCCAGCGCCGGCATCCCGGTCACGGTGCTCGAGACGACGCAGGCGGCGCTCGACAAGGGTCTGGCCACGGTCAGGAAGAACTACGAAAGCACGCTTAAGAAGGGGCGCCTCACTGAGGAGGAATTCGACAAACGCATCAAGCTCATCGTCGGCACTCTGTCCTACGACGACCTCAAGACCGCCGACCTAGTCATTGAGGCAGTCTTCGAAGACATGCAGGTGAAGCAGCAGGTATTCGAGAAGCTGGACAAGGTCGCCAAGAGCGGAGCCATCCTTGCATCGAACACCTCGACCTTGGATTTGAACAAGATCGCGCAATTCACGCAGCGGCCGCAGGATGTGATCGGGCTGCATTTCTTCAGCCCGGCGAATGTCAGTAAGCTGCTCGAGATCGTCCGCGGTGCCAAAAGCGCCAAGGACGTGGTCGCAACCAGCATGGCCGTGTCCAAGCAAATCAAAAAAGTCGGCGTCATGTCCGGTGTGTGCGACGGATTCATCGGCAACCGCATGATGAACGCGTATTTCCGCCAAATGGAGTTGCTGCTGGACGTGGGCGCATTGCCGCAGCAAATCGACAAGGCGATGGAGAAGTTCGGCTTTGCGATGGGGCCGTTTCGGGTCAGCGATCTCGCGGGAAACGACATTCTCTGGTATATCCGCAAGCGCTTGTATATCGAGTATCCGAACCGCGTCTTTTCCAAGACACCGGATCGCATCTGCGAATTGGGCCGTTTTGGTCAAAAAACCGCTGCCGGCTGGTACGACTACAAGGCGGGCGATCGCGCGGCGAATCCATCCGACACCGTCACCGCGATCGTGCTGGAGGAGTCCGCCAAGTTAGGGATTTCTCGGCGCAAGATCAGCGACGAGGAGATCGTGCAGCGTGCGCTATATTCTCTGATCAACGAAGGCGCACGAATTCTGGAGGAGGGCATTGCGCTGCGCGCCTCGGATATCGATGTCGTGTATTTGACGGGTTATGGATTTCCCGATTTTCGCGGCGGCCCGCTGTTCTACGCCGACAGCGTTGGCGTACCCAATATCCTGCGGACTATGCGCGGATTCGCGAAGGGTTACCAGCCGGACGCTTGGGAGCCCGCGCCTTTACTGATGCAACTTGCCGCGGAAGGCAAAAACTTCGCCAGTTGGGGAAACCAGTCATGACGGATGCCGTAATCGTTTCTACCGCGAGGACCGGGCTCGCGAAGTCATGGCGCGGAGCGTTCAACATTACGCATCCTGTGACCTTCACCGGCCACGTCTTGCAGCATGCCATGCAGCGAGCCCGCCTTGATCCCAAGGAAGTCGAAGACGTCATTGTCGGTGGCGTCAACATGGAGGGCGCAGCGGGCATGAATGTGGCGCGGCAAGTGGCGCTGCGGGCCGGATGTCCGGTCACGACGGCCGGAGTCACCGTCAATCGCTTTTGCTCCACCGGCCTGCAGACCATCGCGCTCGCGGCGCAGCGAATCATTGCCGGTGAGGGCGAAATCTACGCGGCGGGCGGTCTGGAATCGATTTCCTGCACTCAGAACCAGGCCAATCTACGCATGCTGAAGGAGCGGTGGTTGGTGCAGCACAAACCCGAAATCTACTGGAACATGCTGCAGACCGCGGAAAATGTCGCCAAGCGCTACAACATTTCGCGGCAACCACAGGACGAATACGGCGTACAGAGTCAGCTGCGAGCGGCTGCGGCGGCCCAAGCCGGCCGGTTCGCCGAGGAAATTGTACCTATGACCACGGTGATGGCGGTGGCCGACAAAGGTTCCGGCACCATCGCCACCCGCGAAGTCACCATTGCCGCCGACGAGGGGATTCGGCCGGACACTACTTACGAAGGCGTTTCGAAGATCCGCGCGGCGCTGCCGGGCGGCGTGGTCGCGGCGGGCAATGCGAGCCAGTTTTGCGACGGCGCATCGATCTGCATCGTCATGGATGCCAAGCGCGCGGAGAAAAAGGGCTTAAGCCCGCTCGGTATTTTTCGTGGCTTTCAAGTTGCAGGCTGCGAGCCCGATGAAATGGGTATCGGCCCGGTGTTTGCCGTGCCCAAGCTCTTGGCAAAGGCGGGATTGCGCGTCGAGGACATCGGTCTGTGGGAATTGAACGAAGCCTTCGCGGTGCAGGTCATTTACTGCCGAGATCGGCTCGGCATTCCCGACGAGCGCCTCAACGTCGACGGCGGCGCCATCGCCGTGGGACACCCCTACGGGGTGTCGGGGTCCCGTCTTGTGGGACACGCGTTGATCGAAGGCAAGCGGCGCGGCGTCAAGTACGTGGTGGCAACCATGTGCATCGGCGGAGGGATGGGAGCCGCCGGACTGTTCGAGGTGGCCTGAGGGCGCCTATCGCCCTTCGGTACGTTTCGTCTGACGAACATCGGCGAACCACCAGGGTTGAGCCTATGATCTCTGATTGACCAATCACGGGCAGATGCATGGCCATGGAAATCAATCGACGGCGCTTCGTCGCAACGCTGACCGCCAGTATGCTCTGCCCTAAAATCGTGACCGATGCTCGAGCATCGCCTAGCGATGAGCCGCGCACAGACGCCAGGCGACTGCAGGGCACCCTCGAAGAACTGAGCACCTTCGGCCGTCCGGCCGGAGGCAGCTTCGCGGATGGCGTGAGTCGGGTGGCGTATTCCGAAGCGGATGTCGCCGGCCGCGCCTATGCCCTGGGGCTCATGAAGGCTGCCGGTCTCGATCCGGCCATCGACCCCGCCGGCAACATCGTCGGCCGGCGCGCGGGGCGCGATCACACGGCGCGGCCCATCCTGATGGGCTCGCACATCGATTCGGTGCCGAGCGGCGGCAATTTCGACGGGGACGTGGGCTCAATGGCCGCCATCGAGGTTGTGCGTACACTTAATGATCGCAATATCGCGACCCGTCACCCGCTCCAAGTGATCATCTGGTCGAACGAAGAAGGCGGGCCGATAGGCAGCGCCGCAGTCGTCGAACCCGTGACGCAAGAGACGTTGGAGCTGCCTTTCAACGGCATCGTCATGCGCGATGGTCTGCGCCGTATCGGCGGCGACCCTGACCGGATTGCACAGGCGCTGCGCCCCGCGGGCTCCTTGCATTGCTATCTGGAACTGCACATCGAGCAGGGGGGCATCTTGGATCGGTCGGCTATTCCCATCGGAATCGTCGATGGCATCGTCAGCATAGACGAGTATGCCGTCGAAGTGCATGGCTTCGCCAATCATGCCGGCACGACGCCCATGGGAGAACGCCGCGACGCGCTTCTCGCGGCTTCCAAATTGGTCGAAGCGGTAGGCGAGATCGTTACGCGCTTGCCGGGACGGCAGGTTGGCACAGTCGGGCGTTTCGATGTGTTCCCCAACGCAGCCAACGTTATTCCGGGACTGGTCAAGCTCTCGATCGAGTTTCGGGATCTGTCCGCCGAAACCGTTGCTCGGCTTGGCGCCGAAGTCGCCGCGCGTGCGCAAGAAATCGCCGCGCAAACCGATACGCAGATTACTCTGCGGCGTATCGCCCGCGACCCTGCGGCGCTCGCTGACCCGCTGATACAGGCGCAAATCGCGGCGGCCGCGGCGAGCTTGGCGCTCAAAACCCTGCACCTGCCGAGCGGTGCCGGCCACGATGCGCAGTTTCTATCAAAGCTCGGACCCATGGGCATGATCTTCGTACCGAGTCTCGGCGGCATCAGTCACTCGCCCAAGGAGCTCACGCGCTGGCCGGACGTCGCCAATGGTGCCGACGTGCTGCTGCGGACGCTTCTCCGCGTTGATGGCATCAAACTGAAAGCCGCCGTTTAGCTCGCTCGCTAAGCGTCTGCGCGAGATAGAATGCCGGCGCAGACAATTAATGGCGCCGATCGCTAAGTTAGCGAGCATGTGCAACGAGTCACCCCGGTCGGGTCGCCCAGGGCCCACAAATATCCGTGTTGATCAATCATTCCCCTCTCCGTTGTGGGCCACCTTTCCGAAATGATGCCCCAAACTCTTTCTACGAGGTACTGAATGTCTTTCCGAACAGCTTCTTGTTTCTGCGGACAACTGCGCATTGAAGTCGAAGGCGAGCCACGCGGAGTCGGCATTTGCCACAGCCTGGCATGCCAGCAACGGACCGGCAGTGTCTTCGCGGCGCTGGCCGGCTTTTCTGCGCCGTTCAAAGTTTCCGGTTCCACTACCGAGTACGTTCGTGTCGGGGATCAAGGCGCCAAGTTCATATTCAGGTTCCGTCCAATTTGTGGGAGTACCGTCTTCCACACCGAAGAGGGTGAGAATGAT
Organism: Gammaproteobacteria bacterium; assembly: GCA_025357835.1. GTDB lineage: Bacteria > Pseudomonadota > Gammaproteobacteria > Steroidobacterales > Steroidobacteraceae > Bog-1198. Next base: position 23,005 of record JANYLM010000045.1, on the reverse strand, counting down.
TCCGTGAGTGTCGCTGTAGGTGCATTTGCCGACACGAACTTTCCAGGGCCTCAAGTTTCCGTCTATGACAGCCGTCGGCACCCCTGGGTTCAACTGCCGCCGGGCACGAGCGCGTTCGACAGAGATCCCACGTAATCACAAATGCTGACCATCGCCACTATTTCCTAGAATTGCTTCGAGGAGATACTGCGGGTACCCTCGGCCGACGGGCGGACTACGCACAAGCCCATCGACGGCAATCGATGTGCGTTCGGAGGTTCCAATGGAGCAAGCGATTTCGGATCCGCTGATCGATGCTACGGGTGCGGGGCGGTTGGGCGGCCGTGCCATTGCCGGCAAGGGCCATGCTGGCTGGACCAGAGCATCTCATTGGATCGTGGCCGTGAGCGTCGTGACTCTCGCCTTCACTGGGTTCGTCATTCTGATGGCCCACCCGCGGCTTTACTGGGGTGCCGTCGGAAATGACCTGACACCGGCCTTGATCGAACTACCCATCAGCAGAAATTACCGACACGGTGGTTGGGTACCGGACCCGCCCTTTTCTGCGCAGGCAGGCTCCCCGGCCAGTGCGATTCGAACCTACGATATTTTAAATTACAACGGCTGGGGTCGGAGTCTGCACTTCCTGGCGGCCTGGTTCCTGGTGGTGACCGGCGCGGTTTACCTTGTCGCCGGGATCGTCACCGGCCATTTTCGGCGACACTTGGTGCCCCGCGCCGGCGAGCTTAAACCGCGGCTAATCCGGGAGGATCTTGTCGGCCATTTACACCTGCGGATCCAGCCGGCAAGAGGCGGCCCGCCGTACGGCCTTCTGCAGAAAGCCGCCTACTGCGGGGTCGTCTTCGTCGCACTGCCGATGATGATTCTTACCGGGTTGGCCATGGCGCCGGCGATCACGGCCGGGTATCCATGGCTAGCGAGTATGTTTGGCGGATCTCAATCGGCGCGCACGATTCATTTCTGCTTTTTTGCCCTGCTGGTCCTTTTCATAGTTGTTCACGTGCTCATGGTCGTACTGTCCGGATTCAGAGCCCAGATGCGCGCCATGATCTTTGGGAAGTAACATGAAGAAAGAAACACTGATTACTACGCGCCGCGCGGTCCTTTCCGGCCTTGCATCCTGCGGCGGCCTTCTGGCGGGCGGATGTTCAAAAACGCTGCCGCCGACCTACGGCAATGTCCTGAGGATGGGCGATCTGCTGACCTACAAGGCCCATCGGTTGCTGTTGCCCGTGCACTCGCTGGCGAAGGAATACGAGCACGGCGATATATCCTCGATCCCCGCCATTGGCAACACCAATCCGGCCGACCCTAGACAACCGACCTTCAACGCGGACCGGGGAGCGATCTACCAGCGCGTGCGTGATAGTGGATTTGCCGACTGGCGCCTGTCGATCGAGGGCCGTGTCGCTCGGCCGGGGGCCTACTCGCTTGCGGAGCTGAAGAGATTCCCGTCCCGGACGCAGATTACCAAGCATACCTGCGAGGAAGGCTGGTCGGCTATCGCCGAGTGGACCGGTGTGCCGTTGCGCAGGGTGCTTGAAGCGGCGGGGATGCTTCCGAGCGCGCGCTTCGTGCAGTTCTATGCGTTCGATGACAGCGCCGAGGGCCTCGACATGTTAGATGCGCTGCATCCCCAGACGATCCTGGCGTACGGCATGAATGGCCGCGATCTTCCGATTTCTCATGGAGCTCCGGTACGCCTTCGAGTGGAGCGGCAATTAGGTTACAAGAGCGTGAAGTTTCTGCGGCGCATCGTCGTCACGGACGAATTCGACGATCTGGGCAAGATCGGTTCACTTCAAAACGGGTGGGCGTGGTATGTGGGCATCTGAGTCGTCGGGGCTTATTGCGCCGTCTTGAACTTCTGCCATATGCGGGTAATAGCTCTGGCTTGCTCGGGCGAGTCTTCCGCTTGCACGAACAATCGCTGTTGCTGATCGGGCGACGGATACATGATGGTGTCGGTAGCTATTGACGGGTCCAGCAGCGGCGAAGCGGCGGAATTAGCGTTGGCATTGCCGATGAAGCCGGATATATGCGCGATGACCTGCGGGTTCATGAGGTAATTGATGAACAAATGGGCGTTGGCTACATTCGGTGCGTCCCGAGGTATGGCCAACATGTCAAACCATAGCAAAGAGCCTTCTACGGGAATCACGTAGTTGATTTTTATGCCATTCTTGGCCTCCTTGGCACGGTTACGCGCCTGGACAAAATCGCCGTTGTAGCCAAGGTCAATGCATATATCACCATTCGCCATGGCTTCGATGCCGAGCGAGGAGTCGATGGTGCGTATGTAGGGGCGAATCCGATGCAGCACCGTTTCGGCGTCGGCAAGATCTTGCGGGCTCGGTGCGTTGGGATTCTTGCCCAGGTATTTGAGCACCAGCCGTATCACCCCGGCGGGCGCGTCGAGCACGTTGATGCCGCACTTGGCTAGTTTGGCGGCATAAGTGGGATCGAAGATTAGGCGCCAGCTATTCAGAGCAGTGTTGGGCAGTACTTCCGCGACCATTTTTTCATTGTAGCCAATTCCGTACGTTCCCCAGGCGTACACAACTCCATGCACATTCCCCGGGTCATTGAGCGCCACCCTGGCCATGATTGTCGGGTCGAGATTGACCAGATTGGGAAGCTGCTTCTTGTCGAGGGGCAGGTAGGCGCCGCTCCGAATCTGTCGCTGGAAGTAGGGGGCTGTCGGGACGACGACATCAAATCCGCTGCTGCCCGTCAGCATCCGAGCCTCCAGCGTCTCGTTGGTTTCAAAATAGGAAACCCGGACCTTGACGCCGGTTAGCTTCTCGAAGGACGCGATAGTGTCGGGAGCCAGGTAATCAGCCCATATGAAGAGATTGAGGACCTTGTTGTCGGCACTCTTTTCATCCCGCTGAGCATTTCTCGTCCGCGAATCGGGATTCCCGCAACCGCTCACTAAGGCCGCGGATACGCAGAGCATCGCCACTGAAAAGCGCTGAAGCCGAAACATTGTTCAGGGGCTCAATCCAAGATGCGTCGCGAATCGAAAAGGAATCCGAAAACCAGTGCGCCTGCGATGCCGACCGCCGCGGTGAGCGCAAACGCCGCCGTGTAGGTGCCGGTAACGTCGACGAGCCAGCCGGTAACGGCAACGCCGACGATACCCGGAATTGTCGCGAACGTGTTGCTGAACGCGTAGAGCACCGCGCCGTGTCGCGGCGCCACATCCAGCACGGCGGCTGGAAAACCGGACCAGGTGCAGCCGACGGCGGCCGTGGCCGCGCACAGCAGTGTGAGCGCCGTCGCAGGGGAATGCGCTTCGCGCAGCATGAGCAGGAGCGCGGCTGAAATGATCAGGCCGGCACACAGCATGATCTTGCGCATGACGGTGACGCCGACTCCTCGCCTGATCATGCGGTCGCAGACGATGGCAGAGAGATTGCTGGATGCGAACATGGCAAGGCAGGGAGCGGCCGAAAACAAGCCAGCATTGGCAACACTGAGCCCCTGCACATCGCGAAAGTAGCTCGGCAGCCAGGAGATCAGCACGTAGAGGCTCCAGTTCGAGGCGAAGTGCGCCACCACAATGGCCGCGACCGGCTTGCGCAACAGCAAGCGTCGAAAGGGCAGCTTTTCCTTTACGGCCGGTTTCGCGGGCGATGACGGCGAAATCACCGACAGCAGGGCGCGTTCGTCGGCATTCACGCGGGGGTCGTCAGCCGGATCATTCTCTACCCGACGGAACCAAACGATGCCCCAGAGCAGCCCAGCGGCCCCGAATATGTAGAACGCGGTAGGCCAGCCCCAGTGCGCAACCAGCCAGCCACTGCCGGTGAGCCCAATCAGCGTCCCCAGCGGAATGCCGGAGGCAACCCGGGCAGTGGCGCGCGCATGCTCTTCGGCTGGTACCCACCGGCCAAAGAGTTCATAGGAGGAGGGAAACAAGGCTGCCTCGCCCACTCCCATACCCATACGGACGGTGATAAGAGCCGACATGGACAGGGTCGCGGCAAAAGGCGTCAGCAGGGTGAAAATAGACCACGCGAGTACCGAGCAGCCCAGCACCACTTTGCCGCCGAAGTGCGTCGCGATCAGTCCGGCCGCGAACATGAACAGGAGGTAGCCGGCAAAAAAAGCAGAAAGCACCAATCCTTTCTCGGTCTGCGACCACCCGAATTGTTCCTTCATGGCAACCGCCGCCACCGCGATGTTCACTCGATCCGTATATGCAATGACGCAGGCGAGAAAGGTGAGCGCGACGACGACGTGGCGCTGCGGCAGCCGGGCCATCCCAAGCGATGAAATCATAGGATGCGCAATTATTTTGTCTCCCTTCGCCCACCATACAGCAGGACAATTATCGTGGCGAGAGCGGTTTGACGTTAGTTGACGTCCCTCAAAACAGTAAATTACGTGAAATGCATGGACGTTCAGGTAGGCTTCCGTGGGTGCGCATCCCCCTCCTCTCGGCCGCATGGGTCTGCATCCTGGCCGCGGTCATGGTGCATTCGTCGGCGCTGGAGGCTCGCCTCTTGCGCGCGGATCCCAACGCGATTCCGGGCAACGCGGCTCTGCTGGCGTTCGCTCGAGACCGAGGCGGGGCGCTGTTCGAGGCGCATTGTGCGGCCTGCCACGGCACTGGAGGACAAGCAGATGCGGTGCGGGGCATTCCCGCTTTGAGCGACCCGCAATGGCTGTATGGGACGGGATCGGTGAGCGATATCGAACAAATCATCAAGTATGGAATTAGGTCTCACCACCCCAGGGGCTGGAACCTGGCCATCATGCCCGCCTACGCGAGCGCGCAGCCCAGCGCTCGAGACAGCAAGATCCCGCCGCTCTCCCCTGGGAATATAGGGGACCTCGTCGAATATCTATTCCAGAGACAGGGGCGCGCTGCGGATGATGCGGCGGCGGCCCGGGGCGGCGAGCTCTTCTTACATGCTGGCTGCTATGACTGTCATGCGGTGGATGCCAAGGGCGACTCGGCCATCGGCGCACCGGATTTGACCGATGCCGTCACCCTTTACGGCGACGGCAGCCGCGAATCGCTGGTGATGTCCATCGCTTACGGCAGGCAGGGCATGTGTCCCGACTGGGTGAGGCGCATCAATGCGGCGGGAATCCGCGAAGTAGCGGTATTCGTGTACTCGCTCTCTCACCCGCAGGGCCAGGCTGGGGCTGCTGCGCCGGGATCCGGGTGACCATGGTGACTCCGGCGGCATCCAACGATGAGAGCTGGCGCAATTCCAGGCGGGTGAGTACCCGGCGATCCTTTGCTCTCATGGCATCTGGTGCGCTGCTGGGATTGTTGATGGCAGGGTATTCGCTGTTCACCGCCCGAGGCACCTCAACCTTGATCGTGCCGCCAGAAGATGTGGCCTTGGTCAATCAGCAGCCGATATCGCGCAGCGACTATATCCAGCAGTTACAGACTCTATATGGCGTGGACCTGCCGCACGCGACTGCGGAGCAGCGGCGAAAGGTGCTGGACGACATGATTAGGGAAGAGGTGTTCGTGCAGAGGGGCAAGGAGCTGGATGTCGCCTCGACGGACCCGGAAGTGCGTGCCGCCATGGTCAACTCGGTGGAACTGGAAATCGCGGCCGACGCCATTACTCAGCAACCGAGCGAGGCGATGCTGCGCTCCTACTACGCCCTGCATCGCTCACGCTACGCGAGTGAGGGCGTCATGAATCTGCGCGACTATGTATTCCCCCTCGTCGAATCAGGCGCGGCGGCCCAGGCGGCCGAGGCACTTAGACTCGGTGCTCCGACGCCGACGCTGCTTTCGCAGTGGCATGCGGCGGACTCCGGCAAGGTCTCCGACCAGGAATTCTATTTTGCCGCCAAGATTCACTTGGGAGACTCGCTGTTCGAGGTGGCTCGCGAGCTTTCCGATGGCGGGGTCTCGGCGCCCATCGCAGTTTCAGACGCCATCCACGTTCTGTATATGCTCAAGAACAGCAAGCCGGTTGCCTTCGATTTCGCCGCCGCGCGCAATCAGGTCCTCACCGACTATCGCAACGATGCCATCGGCCATCTGCGCAGCGGCGATGAGGCGTTTTTGCGCAAACGCGCGAATGTCTTGATCGCAGACGACTTACGCTAGTGCGGCGGTTATTCATGCGTCAAGGCAGACCGGCGCCACGAGTCCTGAAATGGGCATTGGCCGCGACACTCTTCGGCGTGTCCGTCGCCGGCGCACACACGCGCAGCCAGTCCCATTCCGTGTGGGAAATCAAAGGCACCGATGTTGATTTGGTGATGACCATCCCGGTCGTGGAGGCCGATCGTCTGTCGAGCGATCAAAGTTCGCCCTCCGAAGAGCACCTCAAGGCCTATCTGACCGGACGCGTATACCCCGTAGCCGGCGGCCGGCGCTGCGAGGTGGTGCCGCCGGTTCAGACTCTGTCCGCGGCAGCGGGCTTTCGAAAATACGACTTTACATTCAAATGCGCCGCGCCGAACGACCTGCAAATTCATTCGGCGGCCTTCTTTGATTTGGTGTCCAGCCACACCAATTTCGCGCAGGTGCAAAACGCACTGACCGGAGAATTCACCGAGCAATTGATCACCGTCGAACATCAAACGGTGGACGTGACCGGAGGCGAAGGCAGCCGCCTGAAGAATGCGCGCTTCGTTGAATTCATCCGCATGGGCACCCTGCATATCTTCACCGGCGTCGATCACATGGCTTTTCTGTTGGGACTGGTGCTGATTTCGCGCCGGATGCGGGACCTCGTGTTCGTGGTCACGGGGTTCACCATCGGTCACAGCCTGACGCTCGCGCTTGCGGTGACCGGGATACTGCGCCCACATGCGGAATATATCGATGCCTTGGTGGCGCTCACGATCGCCTTGATCGGCGCAGAGAATATCGTGGTGCAAACCCACAAGCCCAGGCTAGTGGCGCTGGCCGTCGGTGGCTCGCTGGCGTTCATGGCGTTGCTCAAGTCGATGGGCTTTGGCGACCTGCCGGGCCTGTTGCTGCTCGGTGCGGGATTGTTCACCGCTAATTATCTCTTGATCGCCGGTCGCCTGCGCGATGCGGGGCGCCTGCGGATATTGATTACCTTGGTGTTCGGCTTGATCCACGGCTTCGGTTTCGCAGCCGACCTACTCGAACTGCAACTTCCCCCCGAGCGCTTGGCCGAGCTCTTGGTGGGCTTCAATGTCGGGGTGGAAATCGGGCAGTTGACCCTGGTCGTGGCAGCAACCGTACTGGTCGGGACACTGGCGAAGTACAAATTCGCCTTGCCCCGGCCCTTGGTCGTCGACGTAGCCTCGTCGTTCCTGGTGGCCCTGGGAGTGTTCTGGTTCGTGAGCCGGAGCTACGCTTGACCGGCCTTGCGCCTGCGTCATCGCATGCACCGGTACCCCGGTTGTTGTACGGGCCCCACACAGATCGGGCGCCGTGGAGGCATCGATCGCAACGCCGTCAGTCGGAGCGTTGGAATTGCGTTAGAGTCACGCTATCGACAATCTTGCCGCGAGCTACCGATGATCTTGTACGGCTATGCGTTGAGTTCGGCTTCCTACCGGGTCCGGATCGCACTGGCCCTGAAGGGTTTGCCGGTCACCTCCGTTCCGCTGGACTTGCGTGCGGGCGAGCAAAAGCTCGAGCGATTCTTACAGATCAACAGCCAGGGCTTGGTGCCCGCGATGGCCTTGGACGACGGTACGGTGCTCACTCAATCGGTGGCCATTATCGAGTATCTCGATGAAATCAATCCCGATCCGCCGCTGCTGCCGAGAGCGCCTTCGCAGCGCGCGCGAGTGCGGGCTTTGGCACAGGCCATCATCTGCGACGTGCATCCCCTGAATAACTTGCGGGTGCTGCAGTATCTCGAGAAGGATTTGCGACAGGATAAGGCGGCCCGCGATGCCTGGTATGCACACTGGGTACAGCTTGGATTCGAGGCCCTCGAGCGCCGTTTGGTGGGAGACAGTGCGACCGGGCGCTACTGTCACGGTGACGCCCCTACTGTGGCGGATGTATGTCTGGTGCCGCAGGTGTTCAATGCGCGGCGCTTTGCGGTAGATCTCCAGGCGTATCCACGCATCGTCGGGATCGACGCCGCTTGCCGGGAGCTGCCTGAGTTTCAGGGCGCAGCGCCGGATCGGCAAGTTTGATTGATTTTAATTGCTTGAGCGACGTGATCGGTTCTAGCCGCTCGAGCGGCTTGGGCTTAAAGGCGGATCATTGGGCGACATGACGATCTCGCTTGAAAGTATTCCAAGGTTTTCGGCGGCGGAGGCGATCGACTTCGCGAATGAACATTACGGACTCGTGTGCGCGGTTGCTATTTTGCCGAGCGAGCGGGACCAGAATTTTTTGCTCAGCGCGGCGGACGGACGCAAATTCGTTTTGAAGATCGCCAATGTGAGCGATACCGCGGAGCTGCTGGATTTTCAAAATCAGGCCATGCGGCGGGTCGAGACGGCGGTGGCGGATTGCCGCGTGCAGCGGGTCATCTGCACGCTACGGGGTTCTGATATCACGAATATCCAGAATGCCTGGACAGGTGCGAATCACTGTGTGCGGCTGCTGACTTGGATCGACGGGGACGTGCTCGCGAAAAGCACTGCGCGTGGGCCTGCTCTGTTTGAGTCCATCGGTACCAGTGTGGCCAGGATCGACGGCGCGTTGTGCGGCTTTTCCCATCCGGCCATGCATCGCACTCTGCAGTGGGACCTGCGCCGAGCCGGAGTGGCTCGGGAACATGCCGCACTGCTGCCGCACGATAGGCGGGCAGGGGTCGAGCGCATATTCTCGCAATGGGAGCGGATCGACTGGGCGGGTCTGCGGCACAGCGTGATTCACGGCGATGCGAATGATTACAACCTCATCGTCGGCGATGGGCGCATGGTGGGCCTGCTGGATTTCGGCGACGCGCTCTACTCGGCCACCGTGTGCGATCTGGCCATCGCGCTCGCCTACACCATGCTCGACGAGCCGGAGCCGTTGTCGATTGCCGTTCAAGTCATCCGAGCTTACCAGCGACATTGTCCGCTCACTGAGGCGGAACAGCGGGCGCTATTTCCTTTGATGCTGTCCCGTTTGGGCATGAGCGTCTGCTATTCCGCCCACAATCGGGCGCGCAATCCCGGAGACCCGTACCAGGTGGTGAGCGAGGCCATGGCTTGGGATCTGCTGAACAAGCTTGAACTCTGGTCGGAAAACGATGCGCTGGCATTGATTCGCTCAGCCTGTGATGCGTCGGGCGCGGCTCCGTTGGTTGAGGGGCCGCTAGCCGATGTCAGTAGTGGGGAGGCCGCTCTTGCTCCGGGGGCCGAGGGCTTTCGTGGGACAGGGTTCCGCTCAGCCGCTCCGAAAGGGCCTTGAACTTCGCCTCCAGCGCCTGAATTTCCTGGTGCTGCCGAAACACCACGTCGCTCAGTTCGGAGGCGGCGCGTTCCAGAAAGGCAATCTTGGTTTGGATTTGTTCCAGGCTTTCGTCGTTCATCCGCGAAGTGTAAACCTTGCCAGCCGGCGATGGCGGCTCCCTTATCGCCATCGCCCCTTGGGCTAGCTGCCTGATTTGGGGCAGGTAAATTCCTCGTCGCCCTGCTTGGACGTCTTGGGCACTACCTTCTTCCAGTCCGCAGGAACTTCGAAGCGATTCGCGGGAACCGCATCGGTGTTTATGGTGACGGTTTCCATGGTAAACGTCGCAATTTGTACGTACTGGGCATAGGGATCCGTCGCGCCGCCGGCTGCCTTCGCAGGCGCCGTACCCGCGGTCGTATCGGGAGTCGAGGCGCCGGCCATTTGCGAGTCGTCGGTCTTCTTCTTATGAAACAGTCCGCCCACCAGATTGCCCACCGATGAGCCGAGGGCCTTGCCTGCCTGCGCCACACTGGTGATTGGATTGGCGTCGCCGCCGGCCGAATTGTCGCCGCTCGCGGATGAGTTTGCCTTCATCTTGACCGTGGCGCCGCATTGCAGTCCGCCCATCATGACGCGCAGCGATGTCTTCAGGGGCTGACCCTTCAGATCGCTGGATTTATCGGTCAGCTGCTTGATCTGCGACTGATAAGGGGCCAGAAATTTCGCGACTTCTCCACGCAACGCGCCCTGCTCATCGGTAAGCCCCAATTTCTTCACGTATGCTTGCTCGAATGCTCGGCGCTCGTCCGCGCCGGACAGCTTGTCCTGGGTCAACCACAGATCGACGGCAACGACGGTGTCGCAGACATCGCCCGTGTCTTTGTCGGTGCAAGACTGAGTCAGGGTGGCCTGGCTGCGCTGAGTGTCGTGACCGGCGATGGACATCTTATCGTCGGTTTTGCGCACCTCGACCTTCGCCGGCGACATGGTGCACTTGGATTGGTCGATGGGCTGCTGTCTTTGCGTCGTAGGACAGGAGCGCATCTTCTCGAGCGTGGCCTGCATTTTCGCCCGCATTTGCGCCAGTTCCTCGGGGGTCGCGAAAACCTCCTCGCGGTAGCTCTTCTTGTCCGGTTCCAAGCGCCAGGTCACACCGCGATCCAGGCGCACGATATCCCCGCCGTGAACATTGCCGCACACCAGCGACATCACGCCCTCGCAGTGTGACTCGGTGTCCTCGCGCTTCTTGTCGGCCGTGATGTTGGTCGTGGTTGCACCGTGCGTGCGGATAATAGAAGCTACGTCCAATGCCGTTTTCTGCTCGATAGTGACGTCCGCTTTAACGGCCGCCGCCCCCAGCGATGCGCCGGCCACAAAAAGCGCGGTCCATAGTGCCTGAAAATGGTTTGTTTTCACTTTGTTGTCCCCGTGTGGATCCGATCCCCGATACAGTACCCGATTCTCTTTCTTCTGGCAGGATGGCATTGATGATACGGCTTAATCCAGCGACGGGGGCGGGAGATCGGTTGCTGAAGCGCGGCTTACCAATGGCACTCGCAGGGATGCTGCTGGTTGCGGCTATCGCTCATGGGTCAGAATCCGACGTGCAAGCCGATTCGGCGGCGCTGCGCGCCACGGTATTCGGCACCCCTCCGCAGAACATGGCGCCCATGCCCAGCCGAGTACCGCTGGTCGAAATCAATATTGCGCTGCCTTGGGCGCGGCCGGTGCCGGATGTGTTCTGGTTCGATCGCAAACTGCGAGTCTGGTTCTCGGCGCAAGACAGGCCCGCGCCACTGGCCATTGTCATTTCGGGTACGGGCAGCGACGGCAATACCGCGAAGCTTTCGACTCTGCGCGGTGCGCTCTTCGGCGCCGGTTATCATGTACTCACCCTGCCGTCGCCAACTTTCCCCGGCTTCATCGTTTCGGCATCCAGCACAGGAGTGGCCGGCGATTTGCAGCAGGATGGCCACGATCTGTACGCGGCCATACAGCAGATCGTCGCGCATCTGCCTCGGAAGGTGCAGATCACGGAGATTGAGGTGCTCGGCTACAGCCTCGGCGGTGCCAATGCGGCCGTCGTGAAATCCATCGACGCGGCGGAGGGCAAGCTCAAGATCCATCGTGCGGTCATGATCAATCCGCCGGTGAGTCTGTTTGCCTCGATTGGGCGGCTCGATAAGTTGTTTGCGAACAGCATCGGCTCCGGCGACGATGGCTTGGAGCGGCTGTATCGCCGGCTGTACGCCGGACTGGCGAATTTGTTCCGGGCATCAGACCGGGTTCAGATCGATGAAGACTTTCTGCTCGGTGCGGCTGCATCGGTGCTGAAGACGGATGCGGAATTTGCCGCGGCCATTGCGTTGAGCTTCCGCATCGATCTGGTGAATATGTTCTTCGCCGGCGACCTGTACGCCGGCACCGGCGTCGTCGTCGATCCGCAGCATCCGCCGAGAGTCGGCGATTCGCTGGAAGAAACTCAACGCATCTTGCGCAGCAAGCCGTTCGCGGAATACTTCACGAAGGTATTCGCGCCCTACTATTTGAAGCATCGGCGCAATTCGACCCCGGCATCGCTGATCGCCGATAGTCGACTGGACATCATCGGCGACGCCTTGCGCAATGACGGCGATTATTATGCGCAGACCAACAGCGACGATCTCATACTGGGTAAAAAGGAACTGGTGTGGCTGAAAGACACTCTGGGCTCCAGAATCGCCGTCTACGACCATGGGGGCCACCTCGGCACCATCGGTGAGCGGCAACAGGTGGCGGACATGCTCGACATGCTGGCGGGGCGCTGGCCGGGCGCTGCGAAATGAGGTTCGTTGGCCTTGCCGCCCTGCTTGCCGTCTCCCTAGGCGGCTGCGCTTCGCAGAGCATCAGTATGCGCAGCCTGCCCGCTGAGGACCCGGCGGCTGAGAATGCGGCGGCGGTTGAAAGTGCCGCTGCCTTCGCTGCTGCGTCGGCGGTGAATGCACCTGCGGGCGACGCCGTCCAGGCGGTCCAAGAAGCCGCGGAAGCGCATCGGCCGGTGACTCCGGCGGATGCGCCGTCCATGGTTACCTACGATCCCTGGGAGCGACTCAATCGCTTCACCTACCGTTTCAATGCGCGGTTCGACGAGGTGGTATTTCTGCCCGTGGCGAACGCATACCGCCGCATTCCCGCGCCGGTTCGCTCCGGAGTACACAACTTCTTCGGCAATCTGTCGGAGGTCGACAGCTTCATCAACTATTCCCTGCAGTGGCGGCCCAAATTGGGCGTGCGTAGCCTAGGTCGATTTGTGATCAACAGTACTCTCGGGATAGGGGGCTTGTTCGACGTGGCAGCAAAACTCGATCTGCCGCGCGCCCCCACCGGGTTGAGCACGACGCTGGCCAAGTGGGGCATGCACCCGGGTCCCTTTCTGGTCATTCCGCTACTCGGTCCGTCGACTTTGCGCGACGGGCTCGGTTTTCTCGGCGACTACGGCACATCGTATGCGGTCGATGTTGCGGGGCTGTACCGCGGCAACGTGTCGTGGGGAATTGGGACCGTCAACGCGGTGGATCAACGTTCGAACGTCAACTTCCGCTACTACTCAACCGGCTCACCCTTCGAGTATGAAAATATCCGCTTCCTCTACGTGCGCAAGCGCCTGATCGAGGACGAAGGCCTGCGCGCGAAGGATGCGAAGAAGGTCGGTAAATCGACGACTCAGCAAGAGAATGACGGCGATGAGCCGGCGGGGAAATGACCGGCTCTCGGTTGGCCGTTGCCGGCCCAGCTCGCTGCCTCCCGGAAGAAATTAACTATAGCGCATGCGAGTGCCGAGACGCACCGACATTTCAATCTCCTCCGCCGCAAGCTTGCGCGGGAAGTAGGCGCCGGATACATGCGCGGCGTGGAGGCTTGCTCCCTCCAGTTGACAGTTGCGCATATCGAGGCCGCGCAGGTCTGCTTGGCGAAAATAGCAATCGGAGAAGTCAATATCCGCCACGTCCAACTCGCGCAGATCGAGGCCGCGGAAATCGCACCCGCGCAGGTCGCAGTTTTCACCGCCTTTCCGACGCCGATTGAACTCCTCGCCGCGTCCCTCTCGTAGCAACAAATATAAGGGATCGGCCGGTTTGCGTGGTTTCCCGTCTGACATGGGTATTAGATCGGCGGGACAGCGCAAGTCTTGACCCCTAAATAACAGTCTGCGGCTTGAATTGGTCCGAAAAGCGGCTCATTTTCTCAACGGCCGCTCCCGCAGGGCCGGCGTTACCCGGCCCTTTGTAGCGCTCGACACGCTCGACCCTATCGAACGGTTTCGGGGCTGCGGCGGTATTGATCCGCGGGGCTGATGAGCCCGAGTTGCCGCAGCGCGGTCACGCCGTCATCCAGGCCGATTTCTTCGACGATCTTGCCGGCTTTGAGTTTGAGCACGGTCGTGCCCGTGAAGCGCATGGTCCGGCCGGTCGCAGCCGGCAGCGATCCAATGAGGAAATCGCTGAAAGCCGGACCCGTGTGTGTGCCGCCGCCCTGCCAACGACCGACCATATAGTCGCCCTCGGCGATGAGGTCGGCGGCGCCCCAGAAGTCGAGGTCGGGAAAAGCCTCGCGAAAGTCGGTCATAAATGCCTTGATGTCTTCGTGGCCGCGGCGCGGCTCGTGCAGAGAGTACTGCAGCAGCATGTCGGGAGCGGCGATCTGATCGACGATGCCGAGTTTGCAAGTCTTGCCCCAGAAGTCAGTGAACCAGCGGCCGACGATGGCCTTGTTGTCGTCTTCTTTAGACATGGTGAGTTCCTCAAGTAGCGGTGGTGGGAAAAGAGAAACACGAAGGCCTCTCTGTGCCGGAACAATATCGATGCCGGCCGCCTGCATCACTCCGTTTCTTGCTGTGAAAAATTGATTCCGGCTGTGAGGGCGGCGGAATGACGCGAAAGGTTATCGACGGGCCGCTTTGAGGTAACGAGGTGCAACTTAACTGATCATTGCTCGACTCCACGCCGGCGAATGACCGCCATCAAGCCACGCCACGCTCCAGCAGGAACTCACCCAGGATTTTCGCCGTATGACTCTTGTTCGGCTTACGCACGATGACGTCGGGTGCGCCTTGCGCGACGATGCGGCCGCCGCCGTCGCCGCCCTCGGGGCCTAAGTCGACGATCCAGTCCGCCTCGGCCATGATGTCGAGATTGTGTTCGATGACTACCACGGTGTTGCCGGTATCGACCAGCCGGTGCAGGACGCGCACCAGTTTTTCGACATCGGCCATGTGTAAGCCGACCGTAGGTTCATCGAGGACATACAGAGTGTGCTGCCCTTCGCGGCGCGCAATATCCACGCCAAGCGCATCGGTCCTTACTTTCGACAGTTCGGTCACCAGCTTGATTCGCTGGCTCTCTCCGCCTGAGAGGGTCGGGCTGGGTTGTCCTAGACTTAAGTATCCCAGTCCCACATCGGCGAGCAGGCTCACCGGGTGCTGCACGCTGCGCTGGGCGGTGAAGAACTCCAAGGCGTCGTCGACGCTCATCGCCAGGGTTTCTCCGATGTTCTTGCCTTTGAAGAGGATCGAGAGCGTTTCCGGATTGAAACGTCTGCCTGCGCAGACGTCGCACAGCACCTGCACGTCGGGCAAGAAACTCATCTCGATGCGCTGCATGCCCTGACCCTCGCAGGCTTCGCAGCGGCCGCCGGCCGTATTGAAGGAAAAGCGGCTTGCGGTGAATCCGCGCATGCGCGCTTCGGTGGTATCTGCATACAGGCGCCGAATCGAGTCCCAAAATCCGATATAGGTCGCCGGGCAGGAGCGTGGCGTCTTGCCGATGGGAGTTTGATCAACCTCGAGGACGCGGCTTATCTGCT
Source organism: Gammaproteobacteria bacterium (assembly GCA_025357835.1). GTDB lineage: Bacteria > Pseudomonadota > Gammaproteobacteria > Steroidobacterales > Steroidobacteraceae > Bog-1198. Next base: position 7,851 of record JANYLM010000045.1, on the reverse strand, counting down.
GCCACCCCGTGATCGCGTCGCACCCCTCGAGGACCACCTCGGGCTTGCTCTTGCGCTCGGAGCGGTGAGGACGTGCCAACAGGCGCTTCAAATTGCGCATCAGCACATCGCGTGCCAGCGAGGACTTGCCGGAACCCGAGACGCCGGTGACCACTGTCAATCGTCCCACGGGAATTCGAGCGTCGACTTTACGAAGATTGTGCAGGGTCGCGCCGCTGATATCGAGCACGGGCGTATCGCGATCGACAGCACGGCGGCGGGTGCGCGAATGCAGCAGCGGTGCAGCGAGGCAGCGGCCAGTCGCGGAATTGCCCGAGCGGGCGAGTTCCTTGGCAGTGCCTTGGGCCACCACCCAGCCGCCGAGACTGCCGGCGCCCGGGCCCAGATCAATCACATGATCGGCGCGTCGAATGGTGTCTTCGTCGTGCTCGACCACGATCAGGGTGTTGCCCTTGGAACGCAATCTATCCAGAGTATCGAGTAGCGCAACATTGTCGCGCGGGTGCAGGCCGATGGTGGGTTCGTCCAGCACATAACAGACACCCTGCAGATTCGAGCCGAGCTGCGCCGCCAGGCGAATGCGCTGGGCCTCGCCGCCGGACAGAGTGGGCGCGGCGCGATTTAGCTGCAAATAGCCCAGACCGACGTCGCAGAGAAACGTCGTGCGGGCTGTGAGTTCCGCCAGCAAGTCGCGTGCGATGGCGTTTTCGCGGCCGATCAATTTGAGCTTTTGCACGGTCGCGGAGAAATCCCGCACCGGCAAATCGGTCAGGGTAGCAATGGACTGGTCGCGGAAAAGAACATGCAACGCGACGGGATTGAGGCGTTGGCCCAGGCAGTCGGGGCAGGTCACGGGTGCTGGGCTTTCCATCTGGTCGCCGGGCGAAGCGGCCCAGGTGGACTCCTCGCCGCTTTGCTCGGCATCGAATTGCTCCAATTGCAGTCCCGTGCCGAAGCAGCTCTTGCACCAGCCATGCTTGGAGTTGAACGAGAACAGTCGTGGATCGAGTTCGGGGAAGCCGGTGCCGCAGTTGGGGCAGGCGCGTTTAGTGGAAAAGACGCTCACCGGCGGCGAGACGGCGCCCTGCGCTTTGGCAGCGCGCGAAGCCTTAATGGCAGTCGATGCCTTGGCCGGGCTCGATGCGTCAGCGGCGCGAGTAGGCTTTGCTGTGACTGCCGCTGTGTCGACATGCACGACGCCTCGACCATGTTCCAAGGCCGAATCCAGCGCCCGACGCAGTTCGGCCTCGCGGGCCGCACTCACCGTCAGAGTTGCGATGGGCAGTTCGATGTTGTGCTCGATGAACCTATCCAGTCGTGGCCACTTCGCTGTGGGCAGCACAGTACCGTCGACTCGTAGATGAGCGAAGCCCTTGCCGCGCGCCCACTTAGCCAGCGCGGTGTATAGGCCTTTGCGCGCCACAATGAGGGGTGCCAGCAGCGTGATGCTTTTTCCGCGGTAGTCCTTGAGCAGGCGCGCGGCAATGGCGTCCACCGACTGCGGCTCGATACGTGCTTCACAGGCGGGGCAGTACTGCACCCCAAGTTTCACGTAGAGCAGGCGCAGAAAATGATAAATCTCGGTGAGAGTCGCCACCGTGCTCTTATGCCCGCCGCGGCTGGTGCGCTGCTCGATGGCCACGGTGGGCGGAATGCCGAAGATTGCGTCCACATCGGGACGCGACGCGGGCTGCACGAATTGCCGCGCGTAGGCGTTCAAGGACTCAAGGTAACGGCGCTGCCCTTCGGCGAACAGAATATCGAAGGCCAAGGTGCTTTTGCCGCTGCCTGAAACACCGGTAATCACCGTGAATTTGTTAAGCCCCAGATTCACGTCGACATTCTTGAGATTGTGTTCGCGGGCGCCGTGGATCTCGATTGCCGTCGGCAGGCTCGGCCGCTGTGCAGACCGCTTTGCATAGCGATGGGTCGCCGGCGCGCCATAGGCTGCGGCGGCCGAATCCTGAACAGCGGAGTCTGTATCAAGATCGCGGTTGCCGTGAGTCGCGCCGAACGGCAAGGGATTCTCGTCATCGAGCAGAGCGCGGCCGGTGTGCGAGGCGGCGCTGCGGATAACTTCGCCTGGTGTGCCGACGCAAACGATGCTACCGCCGGCCTCGCCGCCTTCGGGTCCCAAATCGATAATCCAGTCGGCGGCGCGTACCACATCCAAGTTGTGCTCGATCACCAGCAGCGAGTGGCCGGCGTCGATCAAGCGCCGGAAGGCGCGCAGCAGCTTCGCTACATCGTCGAAGTGCAGGCCGGTGGTGGGTTCGTCGAAGAGGAACAGCGAACCTTGGCGAGGCTGAGCATCGGCAGCGGCACGCACGGCTTTTTTTAGCGAGCCTTTCTGAACGGAATTCAAGCGCACCGCATTCTCGGCGAGATGTCCGGCGAGCTTAAGTCGCTGCGCCTCGCCGCCCGACAGCGTGGGCACGGGTTGGCCCAGACGCAGGTAGTCGAGACCGACGTCGGCCAGCGGCGCCAGACGCAAGCAGACTTCGGTGTCCGCGGCGAAAAATGATATCGCTTCGGACACCGTAAGATCGAGCACATCGGCGACGCTTTTCGGTGGAGCGTCGTTGCGAGACAGGCCAACTTCGAGCACTTCCGCGCGATAGCGCCGGCCATCGCAGTCAGGACAGCGCAGATACACGTCCGAGAGAAATTGCATTTCGACGTGTTCGAAGCCATTGCCGCCGCAGCTCGGACAGCGGCCGTTACCGGCATTGAAGCTGAAGGTGCCGGCCGTGTACTTGCGCTCGCGCGCCTGCGGCAAGCGGGCGAACAAATCCCGGATGGCATCGAAGGCGCCGACATAGCTCGCGGGATTCGAGCGCGTGGTGCGGCCGATGCGGCTCTGGTCCACCATGACCACGGCGTCGATCAATTCGGTGCCCTCCAGGGCCCGGTGGCTGCCAGGGTTTTCGGTAGGCTTGCCCTTTGCGCGCAGCAGCGCCGGAAACAGAATGTCATGCACCAGAGTGGATTTGCCCGAGCCGCTGACGCCGGTAACGCATACCAAGCGCCGCAGCGGAATCTCGACGTCGATATTCTTGAGATTGTGTTCGGTGGCGCCCTTCAGGCGCAAAGCGCCGGCGGCAGTGACTTTTGCAGCGGACACCGTGGCGGCAGATGCGCCGGCACGTCGTGCGCTGGCAACGGCTGCCGCGCCGTTGCCGGCCGCGCCGATTTGCGGGATCTCGACTCGCTTACGGCGGAACAGATAGTCGGCGGTGAGCGATCCCTTGGCCGCGGCGAGCGCGGCGATGGGGCCGAAGAACACGATTTCTCCGCCATGCTCGCCGGGGCCGGGCCCGATGTCGAGTACGCGATCCGCGGCCTGCATAACCTTCGGGTCGTGTTCGACAACCACCAGGGTGTTGCCGGCGTCGCGCAGGCGGTGCATGACGCCGACGATGCGGTCGACGTCGCGCGGATGAAGGCCGATGGAAGGTTCGTCTAGTACGAACAGGGTGTTGACCAGCGAAGTGCCCAGCGCCGTGGTGAGATTGATCCGCTGCACCTCGCCGCCTGACAAGGTGCGTGACTGGCGGTCGAGGTTCAAATAGCCCAGGCCCACGTCCGTCAGATATTTCAGGCGCGTACGGATTTCACGCAGCAGTAAATCTGCGGCCTCATCGAGCGGCGCCAGCAGCTTCAGCGCGGCGAAGAAGCGACGGCTGTCATCGATGGCCAGCAGCATCAATTCGCGGATATTGATGCCGGGATCGCCGACTCGCCATAGCAGGGCGCCGGGCTTGAGGCGCGCGCCGTGGCAGCCGCTGCACTCGGTGTAGGAGCGATAGCGCGAGAGCAGCACACGGATGTGCATCTTGTAAGCTTTGGTCTCCAGCCAGGCGAAGAAGCGGCGTACGCCATACCAGACATTCTTGGTCCACTCGCCTTCGCCCTCGATGACCCAGGCGCGTTCGGCGTCGGTCAAATCGCGCCAAGCGGTGTCCACGGGGACCGCGCGCTTGCGGGCGAACTTGAGAAGATCCGCTTGGCATTCTTTGTACGACTCGGTCTGCCAAGGCTTGATCACCCCCTGGCGAAGCGTCAAGTTCGTATCCGGAATGACCAAGCCATAGTCCACGCCGATGCTGCGGCCGAAACCGCGGCAGACTTCGCAGGCGCCGATGGGTGAATTGAAACTAAAGGTGCTGGGGCTGGGGTCCTTGTAGTTGATGTCGCAGTCCGGACAGTGCAGCCCGGTGGAATAACGCCACGGTGGTGCAAAGACATGCGTGCCGCTGTCGCGGGCATCAGACCCGTCGGCGCCCGCACTGCCGCTTGCACCCGCCGCTGTGGCATCCGCAGCGCGCGGGTACACGTCGAGGCGGCCCTGACCGATTTTCAGCGCGGCTTCGATGGCATCGCCGGCTCGCGCCGGATCTACCGTGGCCCAACGAAAACGATCCTGAATCACCTGCAGGGTGTCGCCGCGCTTTTCGTGGATGCGTGTGTACCCCTGGCCGGCCAGCAATGTCTTGATTTCGGCTTCCGTGAAATTCTTCGGTATAGGCACCGGAAAAGTCAGCAGCAGCTGCGGATCGCCGTTATCGCGGCACAGGACCTTCAATGAATCCTGAATGCTCGCAGGGGTGTCGCGACGCACCGGCCGGCCGCAGCCCTGGCAATGCAGTACCGCGGCGCGCGCAAACAGCAGCTTCAAATGATCATTGAGCTCGGTCATGGTGCCGACGGTGGAGCGTGAAGTTCGCACCGGGTTGGTTTGGTCGATGGCGATCGCGGGCGGTATCCCTTCGATACGGTCGACCAGCGGCTTGTCCATCCGATCCAGGAACTGTCGCGCGTAGGGCGAGAAAGTCTCGACGTAGCGGCGCTGGCCTTCGGCGTACAGCGTGTCGAATACCAGAGACGACTTTCCTGAGCCGCTGACTCCGGTGACGACGATCAGCTCGTTGAGCGGAAGATCGAGGTCAAGATTCTTGAGATTATTCTGTCGGGCGCCACGAATGCGGATGGCATCCGAGCGGGGCGGATCGAAGGGTGGCATCCGCCAAGTTTACAGGGAATCGACCAGGTTACCTCAGCGTCCCGCGAACTGCTCCATCATCAGTCCCGTGCCGCCGCGCGTGACATGCGCCACGATGGCGGTGCGGCGATGAATCTTGGTCACCAATCCCAGGTTGATGGCGAAGGCTAGCTGCACCTGCTGTCCTTTCCGCAGCCCGAGGTTTTCGGTTTCGACGAACACGCCGTTTGCGCTCAGGTTCTTAGCCTTGCAGATGCGACTCTTTCGTCCCGACATCACGACGTACACGGTCGTGCGTGCTCGGTGGCGAGTATGCAAGCGACGCTCCATCCGTTCGTTACCTTCGGTTGATTATCGTTGTGGGATGACCATTATGCACATCGCGCAGTCGTTAGCGTAGCATTCAATGACGCTGGCAAAGATATGTAAGGCGCCTTATTGATATGTAAAATCTACGGCCTGTGTGCGACGGCAGGTGCGTGGAAAAATTCGACCGCAGAGCGGTCGGGTACCAATCTTAGGCGTTGTCTTTGCGCCGGATCGCGAGTTGTTCGGGGGCTTCGATGCCCATCTTGACGCGCCGGCCCGTGCCACCCAATAGAGTGATCAGGATGGGACCCTTGGCGAACAGTTGGGCCATGGTCATGTTGGCGTCCACACCGTCTGCCGGTTGGATGACTATGGATTCGTCAGCGCGGCGGCTGAGGACTAACATGCATCACGCCCGCGCCAGCGCCCGCAGCGCTTTGGCAAGGGTCTTTCCCTGTGGTCCGTACGTAAACGCGGGTCCGCCGCGAACTATATCGATGAGCTGCCGTATCTGATGTTGCCGGACATGGATGATTTGGCCGTTGACTTCATTCGCCGTCCGGCAGCTCGCCATGAGCTCCATCAGCGCGCGCCAGCGTTCGGCGACCGTCGCCGCCAGCCCCGGGCTGTCGGGCTTGACACACAGGGCGCGGCGCTCCGCTTCCAGTCTGTCGAGGGTTTCAAGAATCTGGATCTTCTCGGCGGCCTTTTGTTCAACCGCCGCAGGGGAGTCGCCGGTGAGGGCGGTTCGTTCCTCTGCCAAGGTTGCAGCTAAGGAGCGCGCGGCTTGGACCTCGCGATCCAGCACATCCTCGAGTCGGCGGCGCGCGTCCTGCTCCATATACTTACTTCAAACCGCGCTCGAATTGCAGCAATTTATCGGCGACCCGACCGGCGTTGACCTGGTAGGTACCGGAACTAATGGCGTGTTTCACCTTGGCAACTTTCGACGCGTTGACGACCGGCGCCTTGGCCACGGCTGCTTCAATCTTTTGCAAGGAACGGGCGGAATCGGTCAACGTCACCGTATCGCCGGCCTTTGACGCGGGGGCGATCACGGCCGAGGCCTCGCCCTGCGGTTTGTCGGTTACAACGCCGTTGCTGTTCGAGCCTTTGACGGGCGCGATCGGCTCAGCCGTTGAATATCCACTGATTTTGTCAGTCACCGAAATTTCTCCTGGGGCTTGCATTGGCCCATGTCGAGTTTATCGTCAGGGTTTGGCTTAACTTTAGCGAACGCAGTTCACATCGCCTCTCTGGAATCCCTTATCGACTGTGACGCGCTTCACTGAAGGGCTATTGGAAAATAATTTCCACGACCTGTTCGGAGCGTGCAATTCCCTCCACGATCCTACCGGAAGATAGGTTTTGCACTCTAACTCGTTGATTTATCATGCCATCGCTTAAGGCCTTGCCGGCCATGCGCACGCTCATGCCTCCCACATCCGCCAGTAAAGTCACCGATTGGCCGCGTTGCACCGCCTTAGCGGCCACCACTTGCTGATTGGTCAGGAAGGCGCCGCCTGGAATAGGGCGGCTGGCGGTCAGGCCCACCGCGATGGCGGGGTCCTCCAGGAAACCCAGCGGCAGCTCGGAGATATCGTGTTGCTCCGCCCGCAGGTCCTTTGCCGTGAGCACGCTGCCCGCCACGATGGCGTGTGCCGCGACGGCAACCGACGAGGTGCCGACGATTCTCACCGGCACGTAGAGATGCCATGCCACGCTGCCTTGGCAGCGCAGTTCGATCAAGACTCGGTCCTTCATGTGCTGAGCCGCAGCGATCATCGGTACCACTCCTTTATCGCAGGGTTCAAGCCGCAGGGTGGGCTGAATCGGGCCCACCACCAGGCGTTGACGTTCGGTGAGCGGCGCAAGCTGCGAAGCGGCCGCCGATCGCGCCAGCGCTTCAAGCTGCGCAATATCCTCAGTCTCCGCCGCCCACAGCCCAGCCGGCAATGCCGCGAACAGGAGCACATAGGTTCGTCCCATCGTCAGAAGCCGGCGACGATATTTTGGCGCTAGATCCATCATCCGTAATAGAAGTGCAAGCCGCGTGCCATTGCACGCGCCCGGGATCGATCGACATAGCCGAATTGGTGTCAGCGGCTTGAGGCCAAGATAAGGGTCGGTGTCGGCCGGCCGCCGGCAATTCCTTGCCGCTCGGATGCACCGGCTGCGCGCTGAGTTGGGCCAAGTGGATGCAGAAAGGCATTTTTAGCCGTCGGCCGCTGTTGGCACAGCTCTTGCTTGTGTTACTGCCAAGGAGCAAATCGCCATGTTCGACAACATTTTCGGTATCCATGAACAAGCCCTGTTGCTGCACGGGCAGCGCCTCAGCGTGCTTGCGACCAATATTTCTAACGCGGATACCCCGAACTACAAGGCGCGCGACATCGATTTCAGCGCCGTGCTGGCAAATACCGATGAGAGCGCACTACCGATGCGAATCACTCAGGCGGCGCACATCACTCTAAGCGGCGATGGAATGGCGCCCGGCGAACTGAAATACCGCAATCCATACCAGGCTTCTTTGGACGGCA
>JANYLM010000002.1 GCA_025357835.1 Gammaproteobacteria bacterium | reverse complement strand
TGCAAGATCTCCGCTTGACGGGTCAGACTCAGTTTGTGAGTAGGGTCAATCACCGCTTGGCGCTCGATCCGGGAAGCCGTCCGAGCGCGCCGACTAAAAAATCATTCTCCAGCGCGAGTTGTCCGATCTTCGCATGCAGAGTTTTAATGTCGGGTCCAGCCTCTGCTGTCGGGCTCGCGCCATTGAACGCGTCAGCAGCCCGTTCCAGCAACTGGTTCTTCCACTGAACAATCTGATTCGGATGAACATCGAATCGCGTGGCCAGCTGCGCCAACGTCTCTTCGCCTTTGATGGCAGCCACTGCCACTTTGGCCTTGAATGCCGCAGAATGATTGCGGCGGGATCGCTTCGTCATAAATCTCCTTCCTTTCAAGCGAGATCTTCGCTTGGATTGGACGGAGTTGCCACTTATCCCGGTGTCTCAAAAGGCGGAGCCACCTCTATAGTGACGAACCAACGACAGCGCTGGCGAGTGTGTCCAGAGTGCAAAGGTGTGCATTCGTATGAAACCGAGTGCAGAGGAACCGACACTGACACACGCCGCTAACACGGTCTGTGCGCTGCCGTACCTAAACGTCGGCCCTGCATCGCATCGATTTGCCGCAGATTGATATATGCTCTACCCTCCGCTGCGATATCGGTTTTTTCGGCCAGTCGAGGCTCAAGGCGCTTTTATTCATGACGCGGATTGAAGTTCCGAATTCCGCAGGAAGACGCCGACCTACGGGCCGTCTCGGTAATTGGCTCATGATGTTGCTGCTGCTGATCCTCGTCGCCACCGGTCTATGGACCTGGCTGACGCTGGCCTGGGCCTATGCCGAAGGCGAGCGCGCGGGCGTGCTGCAGAAGTTCGTGAGCCGCGGCTGGGTGTGCAAAACCCGGGAAGGGGAAATCGCGCTTTACTACGGCGGCGGGCAATACATGGGTGCCGGCGTGTCTCCGCAATTGTGGGACTTCAGCGTGCGCGACAAGGCGGTGGCTGTGGACTTGGGTAAAGCCGTGGGTCATCGGGTACAGCTGCACTACACCGAGCACCCGGGAATCCCCACCAGCTGCTTTGCTGAAACTCGCTTCTTGGTGGATCGGGTGACCGTAACGGACACTGAAGCTGGCGGCATTCGCGGCGACCAGGCGCCGCCGCCGGGCCCAGCGCCGGGCGCCACGCCGTCTTCCGCAGCTCCAGCATCGCTGTCCGCTCCTGCGTCGAGCGCGAATTCCCCCTAGGAAAACTGGCGGCGCGAATTCGCCACTTGCTCGGCGATGCTCACCGCGGTTCGCAGTGCAAGAAGTCCGTCTTCACCGCTCACCGCGGGCGCCCCGCCGCTGGCCGAGGCCGCGAGAAACGAGACGATTTCGTCCTTGAGCGCGTCCCCCTGCTCGTAAGTATTTTCCACGATGGCGACCTGCGGCACGCCGTCCGCACCGACGCCGGCGCCTTTGCGAATCACAGTCAGCACCTTCTGCTGCAAATCGACCGAAATATAGGCGTCATCTTGAAACAACCGCAGTTTGCGTTCGGTCTTCATGCTGACGCGGCTGGCGGTGGCGTTCGCGACGCAGCCGTTGGCGAAGCGCAAGCGCGCATTCGCTATATCGACTTCTCCGGAAAAGACGCTGCTGCCGATTGCATCGACGGCCACGACCGGTGATCGCACGATGCTCAAGATCAAATCGATGTCGTGGATCATTAAATCCAGCACCACATCGACGTCCGTGCCGCGATATTTAAAGGGAGCCAGCCGTGCCGACTCGATGAAACGCGGAACGGTCAGAATGGGCTGCACGGCCTGCACTGCGGCATTGAAGCGCTCCAAGTGACCGACTTGCAGAACACGGTTGGCGCGGCGCGCCAGTTCGATGAGGCGCTCCCCCTCCGCCACCGTCACGGTCATGGGCTTCTCGACCAGCACGCTGGCCCCGGAATCGAGAAAATCCTTGGCGACCTCGAAATGCAAGGGAGTCGGGGTCACTATGCTGACGGCGTCGACATGTCCCAGCAATTCACGATAGTCGGCATAGGCCGCAACACCCAATTCGCCCGCCACGGTCGAACGCGCCTGGGCTGAAGGGTCCGCCACTCCGACCAAGTGTGAGTTGGGTAGGCTCGAATATTTCTGCGCATGAAATCGGCCCAAGTAGCCGACGCCAACCACCGCGGTGCGTATCAAGGCGGCGCGTCTCGTCGCCACTTGCTGCGCGCGCGGTAATCCTGGCGCAATTGCAAAGTGGCTCCGCCGACGATCGCCAGCCCAGCGCCGGCAAAGCAGAATAGTCCCCGCCACACCGACCAAAGCCCAGCCGCCAATGACCAAAGCATCATCCCAACGGCCAAAGCCACCCCGATGCCGATGAAGGCCCAGGGTTTCGCGTCGTACAGCATCTGAGGGGTCCAGGGTCGCACGCCCCGCATTCTACAGCGCCGGGTGGTCCGCGGCCGGATTCGTTTACAATCCCAACATATGACGACCGGCACAATCCTCAAACGCCTGGGGTTCACCAGTTCCTGGTCTGTGGAGCTCGCTCTGGCGGCCCTGGCCCTACTGATGGGCATTGGGCTGATGCCCATCCTGATCTTCTACGCCGGCACCGCCGCGCTCGGCCGCTACGAAGGAGCCAGCCTCGGTCATCTTTATAACAGCCAGTTCGCGGGCCTCGGGCAAGCGTCGATCGCCGCTTGGACGGTGCTCCTGGGCCCCTATGGCCTTTACCTGCTGTTCAAAGCCCTTCGCGCCTGGTGGCGCGCCGGCGCCCGCTTAACCTAATTCAATAATTCAAGTTCTGCCGCGCGCGGACGCTAACTGGCAATAAGCTGATATTGATCCGGTATTGCCTCATGGAGAGTTGCGCGTGAATCCCGAGATCGAAGCTCATCTTCGACTGTCAGTGAATTTCCCCTCGCCGCCGGGCGTGGCGACGCACATTATCGAGCTTGCGCAGGACCCGGACATCGAGATGGGTAAGGTCGCCAAGGCTTTGAGCATGGACTCGGCTCTCGCGACGAAAATTCTGCGCATCGCCAACTCGCCGCTCTATGCCCAGCGCCGCAAGAGCGAGAACCTGCGTCAAGCCTTGGTGGTGCTGGGTTTAAATGCCACGCTGACTCTTGCCTTAAGTTTTTCCCTGGTGAAGTCTCTGCGCGGCGGCAAATCGAACGGTCTGAATTACGGCCTGTATTGGCGCCGTGCCTTGCTGGCGGCGACCGCGGCGCGCGCGCTCGGCGACGCCATGCACCAGTCTTTGGTCGAAGAAATATTCCTGGCGGCTCTGCTCCAGGATGTGGGCATGCTGGCGTTGGACCAGGCGGTACCCGATTTGTACTCACGGGGGGAAGCCCTGCAGCGCAATCATACCGCGCTCGCCGAGCATGAAAAGAAACGCCTGCAGGTCGATCATGCGCATATCGGCGGCTGGTTGATGAAGGGGTGGAATCTGCCCGAACGACTGCATCGCGCCATCGAACACAGTCATCAGGTGGCCTTGAGCCACAGCGCAGACCCGGCGGAGGTTTTCGATCGCTGCGTCGCGCTGTCCGGGCCGGTGGCCGATCTTTTCCTGCTGGACCCGGAGCACAGGCAATTCGCCGAAACCGCGCTGAGCGCGGAACGCAGCCTTGGCCTCGATAGAATGGCGTTCGGCCAAGTCTTGGGGACAATCGGCGCCATGATTCCGGAAACGGAGGCTATTTTCGAAGCCGATTTGTTGGCCAAGCAACATCCGGAATTGATCCTCGAGCAGGCTCGCGAAGTACTGATGTTGCGCAGTCTGCATACGCTTCGCGAAATCAACACATTGCGGTCGGCTCCCGGCGACTCATCATCGCGCGCGCTCGAACTCGAGGAAGAGACCCGCCGCGACGAGCTGACCGGTGTCTACAATCGCGCCTATCTCGATCAATTTCTGGAGCGCGAATTCGAAAGTTCGACGCGCCATAAATGGCCTCTGAGCGTGGCCTTCGCGGATCTGGATAATTTCAAAAAAATAAACGACAGCTTCGGCCACCAAGCCGGAGATCGGATACTACAGGCGACCGCGCGCATAATTCGCGGCAACACTCGCGAGACGGACCTGATAGCTCGCTACGGCGGAGAGGAGTTCGTCGTTGTGCTGCCGGCAACCGATGCCGACACGGCGCGCAGCATTTGCGAGCGCATCGTGATGGCGTTCCGCAATACCGGGCATGTCATCGGCTCGGATCATGCCACGATGACGATCTCCATCGGCTGCGCCACCCACGGCACTCAAACTTTATTCAATAGCGTCGCGGATTTCGTCAAGGCCGCCGATCAAGCCCTGTACACGGCCAAGATTCGCGGCCGCAACCGCATGGTGCCCTTCGATGGGCAGATATCGGCAGCGCTTGCTCACATCGGTTGAGGCAATGTCTCGCGGCGACTCAGGTCGAGGCGCCGCATCCGACCCGGAACGGCGACACCTTAAGTTGCCTCGCCCCCATCTTATGTCTCCAGCGACTTGAGCTGCGTCACAGTTTTGCCACCTCGAAGGCGTCTCGCTGTCGCAATTTGGGAACATATACGCAACAGCAAAATCGAACTAACACGTAAGAGCTATAGACGCATTCATTTATTAAGTCGAGGCAAGAAGATGACGAGTGACAGCAAGACCGGGAATGATCCCGAATCTACGTTCAGCTTCGCAGTGCCGGAGTTACGGCGGGCGAGCAGCGCACAGAAACTCAGCGTGGCAGAGACGCCGGCCAAAGCGGCGAATGAGCAGCGCGGCTTCGATCCGTACAATACATCCGGCAGCTTCGATCGAAAAAAGAATTGGAGCCGGGTCGGTAGGCGCTAGCCGCTTATGGCGACGCCCTGCGATCGTGGCTTACGCGAAATTCGCTAGTCAGGTACCAGCGTGGGAATCGCCGCGAGCGTGCCACTCGATTGCCAACGTCGTAGTACAGCCTCAGGTCGTCGAGCGCGCCGCGCACATCCCAGTCCGGCGTGTACTGATCGCCAGGTTGGCGATAGCGATGGGCCATGTAATCCTCGAACTGCACCCTGCCCCAAACGGGCCCGCGCGCGGTGTCGTCGAAACCGCCCTTTGCATACAGCGCCGGCACACCAGCCTTTGCAAAGCTAAAACTATCCGAACTAAAATAGAATCCCCGCTCCGGCGTGGGTTCCGCGGTCACTTCGCGGCCCTGCAGTAACGCCGCCGCGCGCGCGGACTCTTCCAGATCCGTGTTCCCGGAACTGAATATGGTCAGATCGCGCGTCGGTCCGCCGCTGCGCAAAGTGTCTAAATTGAGCACGGCTGCGGTCTCCCTCAGGGGGAAAACCGGGTGCGCGACGTAGTACTCGGATCCCAATAGATCGGGTTCCGTCCCGGTCAGCGCCATGAACACGATCGATCGATCGGCAGCTGGCTTGGTGCGCACGAAGGATTGCGCCAGTGCCAACAGCCCGGCCACCCCGGACGCATTGTCGGCCGCACCATTGAAAATATTGTGGCCCGGGCGTGAGAAGTCTCGCCCCAAATGATCCCAGTGGGCAGTGTATAGGACATATTCATGGCGGCGGCTACCGGCCGGCAACAGCGCCATGACGTTTGCGGATGTGAATTGGCGAACGCTATTATGCAGTGTGGCGTCGACACGCTCGCCCATGGGTAGAGCCTTGAATCCCGCATGCGCCGCGACGGCCGCCGCGGCCGCGAAGTCAAGCCCGGCCGAGCTGAACAATGCGCGCGCCGCATCCTTTTGTATCCAGCCTTCGACGGCCGCAGCTGTTTCAGCCGGGATTTTCGCCAGATCCAATTGAGCGCCGGTCCAGGTGTTCTGAATCGCACTCCAGCCGTAGCCGGCGGCATCGCTATCGTGAATGAGCAGCACGCCCGCAGCGCCTTGCCGGCCGGCCTCCTCGATCTTATAGGCCCATCGGCCGTAATAAGTCATGGCGCCGCCCTTGAATACCTTGGGGTCCCTGGAGCCGTATCCCGGATCATTGGCCAAGACCAGCACGGTCTTGCCATGCACATCGATATCGGCATAGTCATTCCACGCATATTCGGGGGCGACGATGCCAAAGCCTACGAATACCAGTTCGCTGCGACGCAGCTCTGCCTGTGGCAAGCCGCGCTTGCTCCAAATGACCATGTCCTTGCCGTAGGCGAGCGTGAGCGTCCCGTCATGGCCTGCGAAGGACAGAGATGCATCGGTGCCGGCAATGGTCTCGACCATGGGCACCTGCTGCAGGAAACTCTCGCCATTAGCCGGTTTGAGCCCCAATTTACGGAACTGCCCGACCAGGTATGCCAGCGTCTTTTCCTCGCCGGGCGTCCCGGGCTTTCGCCCCTCGAAGTCATCGGAAGCCAACACGCCGACATGGTCGCGAAAGGCCGTTTCGTCAATATCGGTGGAAGGCGGCGGGAGCTTGGGATGTACCGCACAAGCCGTCAGCACTAGGCCCAGGGCCGCTAAAACGCCCCAATTACCCAAAATTCGCATCAAATTGCACACCCCTCGTCTAGCTGCGGCGCGGCCAATACAGTAAAACCAGGACAGCCAGGCAGGACGCGGTGCCCAGATGAGCCCAGCCGCGCCACGGACGCGCCTTTATCTGGCCTAGGAAACTCCCCGCGCTGGCGGCGGTCAAAACACCAAATGCGACCCAACTCCAGAAGAGTTGAGGCATTTCACGCGAAAGATCGGGGTGTTCGCCCCTTAGTACACAGAACACGATCAGGACGGCACCCAGGCCGAAAGAGATCGATGCCGCGGAACCCAAAACGATACCGATCAAAACAGTGAACGGACGCATACCTTGGGGCTCATATACACTTGCTAGAGGGCAAAGGCTTCTTTAGCCTTGATCAGTCGGGGATAGGAGTTTACAGGAGAACGGGTACGGTGATGACTAATAGACCCTGGGCGAATCGTTCGCGCTGGATTACCGGCATCGCCGTCTGCGCGAGCGCGGTGGGGCTTGCCTTCCTTTTGGGCGCCGCGATGACGCCCTCGCCTGCCGTTCCGGCGGCCGCAGCCCTCGCGCCCACCGAGCAGGAAAACTATGTCGCGCGCCGCGTCGCCGACATCATCGCCCGTGAACACTACCGGCGCGCGCCGCTGGACGATCATCTTTCGAGTTTGATCCTCGACCGCTATCTCGACGCCATCGACGGCGGTAGAAGCTACTTCTACGCCAGCGATATCGCCGAGTTCGAGCGCTACCGCTACGAGCTTGACGATGCCATCAAATCCGGCGACGTGGAGCCCGCGTTCGTGATCTTCCGGCGCTATCAGCAGCGCAGCCGCGAGCGCATGGCCTATGCGATCGACCTGCTGAACAAGAAGCCAGATTTCGACATTGATGAATCGTTCAATTTCGATCGCGAAAAGGAACCCTGGCCGGCGAACACCGCCGAGATGAACGAGCTGTGGCGCAAGCGAATAAAGAACGATGCACTGTCGCTCGTGACCGCTGGCAAACAATGGACCGACGCCGCCGACGTCTTGCATAAACGCTACGAACATGTGGCGAAGCGCATGGATCAGAGCAAACCCGAGGACGTGTTCGAAGCTTTCATGAACGCTTTCGTGCTGTCATTGGACCCGCACTCGAATTATTTCTCGGCGCGCAACTCCGAGGAATACAACATCCAAATGAGCTTGAGCTACGAGGGCATCGGCGCCTCGCTGCAACTGACGGACGACTACGTAACCGTGATCGACGTCATCGCCGGCGGTCCTGCCGCTATCAGCGGCAAGCTCGCCGCCGCCGATCGCATTACGGCGGTAGGCGAAGGCAAGACCGGAGAACTGGCTGACGTAATCGGTTGGCGTCTGGACGATGTGGTGCAGAAGATTCGCGGGCCCGGCGGCACCCTGGTGCGCCTGCAATTGTTGCCGGCGGGCGCGGCGCCCGGCTCGGCGCAGAAAGTGGTGGAATTCACGCGCAACCGCGTCTCCCTCGAAGCCCAAGCCTCGCACAAGGCGATGCGCGTGGTGCAGCGTAACGGCCATGACGTGAAGGTTGGCATCATCACGGTGCCAAGCTTCTATCAGGACTACGATGCCAGCCGTGCCGGTGCGAAGGACTTCCGCAGCACCACTCGCGATGTGCAGCGCCTAATCGGGGAGCTGAAAAAAGACGGTTCCGATGTGTTGATCATGGACCTGCGCGCTAACGGCGGCGGCTATCTTCCGGAAGCCGAGTCGCTGACGGGTCTATTCATCGACCGTGGGCCGGTGGTGCAGCTGCGCGATACCACCGGACGCATCGAGGTAGACGATGATCCCGATCCGTCGATTTTCTACAGCGGGCCGATGATAGTGCTGGTGGATAGATTCAGCGCATCGGCCTCGGAGATTTTTGCCGGCGCCATCCAGGACTACGGCCGCGCCCTGATCGTCGGCCAACAGACGTACGGCAAGGGTACGGTACAAAACGCGCATCCGCTCAATTATACTATTTTCGGCCGCAAGCCCGAGTTGGGCCAGCTTAATGTGACCATCGGCAAGTACTATCGGATCACCGGCGAGAGCACTCAGGACCGCGGTGTGACCCCCGACATTGCATTGCCGTCGCTGATCGACGCCAATGAAGTCGGTGAGAGCACCCGCGATCGCGCCCTGCCCTGGGATCATATCGAACCTGCCGCATTCACGGTCGAGGGCGACCTGAAGTCGACCGCCGCTTCCCTGCAGAAACTGCACGAAGAACGCACCGCGAACAGCGCCGATTTCCGTTATTTGCACGACGATATCGCCGCTCTCGACGCCATGCGCAGCCAGAAAACCCTGTCGCTGAACCTCAAGACTCGCGAAGCGGAGCGCAAGCGCCTGGAGAATGACCGGTTGGAGCGGGAGAACACCTGGCGGACTGCACACAGTGTTAAGCCGGTCAAATCGCTTGAAGAAATCAAGGACGACGCGGCCGCGGGAATTCTGCTCGATGAAGCCTCGCAGATTGCTGCGGATCTAGCCGTGGCGACCGTGCATCGGAACGCACCTGTACAAGCTCGACGCACCGACACGCACTAGCGCTTAGTAGCGTTTATTCGACGGTGTGGCCGAATTGAAGGCCGCGTCCGACGCCGCTCTCAGGACGAGCGGCCTCAAAGCTGAGTACTAGCGCAGCAGCAGCGTAAATAGGTCCCAGTAGTCCTCGGCCAGTACGTTCCAAGAAGCCGCGGCCGGCGGCTTCGCTTTGCCGAGTTCCGCCTCCACTACCGCGGGCGCCAACGAGTCCGCTGTCGGCACGGTGTCTGCATTGTTGCGGTATTCGCAGGTGGCCCGCAGGCGGTCCAACTTCGCTTTGAGCACGCCGCTGATCTGTTTCTGGCCGGCCACCACGGCCTGCGCTTGCTGCACGCGCTGCATATAGCCCTCGCAATCAGCGCGCGTGCCGAAGCTCATCTCGTGGACTCGGCGCGCCACGGCCTCCTTGGCGCGTGCCGCCAGCCCATAGGCGTCCACATTCTCGCAGAGCACTTCAGCGAAGCTGATGATGGCAAGATTGATATTGCGGCGAGCCGACAACGAGATTCCGGGGAATTCAGGCGCCGCTTCGCGCTCAATGGCGCTGCGTTCGGCGTGTAGATCGCCCACGGCGGCGTCGGCGAGGACGACTTGGTTACGTAGTGACTCGAGAGCTTTCTGTCGCCGACGTCGCTTGAAATAATGCCAGATCGCGGTCAGCCGTCCGATCTCGTTCTGCGCAGCGGCCAGTAATCCGCGTTGCGAGTCGGCCTGGTTGGTCGCCGCCTGCAAGCGTTCATCCACTTCCGCGAGGCGCGATTTCTTTGCGGCGTCGGTTTCCGCCTTGTGCTTCGCCATCTCGCGCACCTCCTGCTGGCGCGTCAGATCGGTGGCGAATGTCGAAAGTTGCTGGTGACAAGTTTTCCACAAGGTCCGCAGCTGAAAGAATACCAAGGCGCCGAACCCGGTTTTCGGACAGCCCAGCAAATCGCCGAGCGCGTCCAGCTGTTCCTGCACGCGTATGGTCGCGCCTTCCTGCTGCTTGAGGCGATCGCGCAGTAAATGAAATTCGTCTTTGAGGTCGGCGTAGGCCTTCTTCAGGCCCGCACGGTTCTGGAAGAGCTGCATGAGCCGCTCCTCGTCAGGACTCACGGTGCCCCCGTCCGGACCTCCTTTGAGAAAACTTAAGCGATCGATCAAAGTCCCGCCTTACATCCAAGGGTGCATTCGCGGGGCATCTCAGGCAAACCCATCCTTCCAGGCCGCTAGAAGTGATGTCCCCGCTCGGCACAATATTCCAGCCATTTATTTAACATCATGTTCCGGCTCCAGCGCTGATCCAGTTCACGCTTGAGTCCTGACTGCAGCTTGGCAAGCTGCGCATGGCGTTGGAAGCCACGGAAGCTGCGCACCTCGGCCAGCCGGGCATCGTGGTACACGCATACCTCCAAATCCGGGTCGCTCACCGACGCCGCGCCGAATTCGAACTCATATGTGAGACGAAACACACTGGTATAGCGGTTCAATTCCTGCGGGATGAGATGCAGGTCACAATCCGCGGCCACGCGCGACACGGTTCGCGCGGTCACCGCGCGAAGGTCGCTGACCAGCCAGCCCAAGCGCACGAAATTGCTCTCGTACAACGTCATCAGGCCGACAAAGCTGCCGGGCTGCGCTCGCCAAGTCGTCTCGCACCATTGATCCGCCAACATCATGCATCGAACTATACCATGCACCTCCAGGATGTCAGGGCCGTAGGCGGCGCTCAATGCCGGTGCGGTCGAGAATTCTGCTGGATATTTCTTCGATTGAGACTTCGGTCGCGTCCAGCATCGGAATACCATGGCGCTCGAACAGCGACTCCGCCGCCCTGACTTCGAAGGCCACTTGCGACGCCGAGGAATATCGACTGTCGGGACGGCGCTCGTTGCGAATTTGTTGCAATCGATCCGGCTTTATCGTCAAGCCGAATAATTTCCGCGAAAACGCCTCGAGCGCGGCCGGCAAGTTGCGCGATTCGAGATCATCCTCAGTCAACGGGTAATTTGCGGCGAATATCCCGTATTGCATCGCCAAATACAGGCAGGTCGGTGTCTTTCCCGAACGTGAGACGCCGACCAGGATCACATCGGCGCGCTCGTAATCGCGCACCACCGAGCCATCATCGTTAGCCAAGGCGAAGTTGGTGGCGTCTATGCGGGTGGCGTACGCATGCATATCCGCCATCCGATGCGTCCTGCTCGCGACATGCGTGGTTTGGGTCTTGAGTTCATTCTCCAGCGGCGCCAGGAACGGGTCGAAAAAATCCAAAAAAAACCCGCTGCTGCCGCGAACCACGTTGCGCACATCCTCTTGCACGAGGGTGCTGAATATGATCGGCCGCATGCCCTCTTGAGCGCCAACCAGATCGATCTTGCGAACCGCCTCGATCGCCTTGTCAACCGTGGCGATAAATGGCACAGTCACTTGACGAAATTCGATGCCATCGAACTGTGTCATAAGACTGTGACCCATTGTTTCTGCAGTAATACCTGTTTGATCGGAAACAAAAAACACAGTTCGTTTAATCACGGTAGCCTCAGGTGTTGGCGACGTTCGCCGACAAAGTGTTTCACTTAACCCCCCCGCTCGACAAGCAGCGCACTATGAACCCCTATATCATTCCCTTCGAACAGTTGAAAAATAAGGACATTGAACTCGTCGGCGGCAAGAATGCTTCCATCGGCGAAATGATCTCCGGATTGGCGACTCTCGGGGTCACCGTGCCCGGCGGTTTCGCGACCACCTCGCATGCGTATCGAGACTTCCTGGCGCAGGACGGACTCGACGAGCGAATCCGCAGCATTCTCGCCACGCTGAACGTCGATGAGGTGGAGCAGCTTAGCGTGGTGGGCAAGCAGATTCGCGGCTGGATGCTCGCCACCCCCTTGCCGAAGCGGCTGCACGACGAAATCCTGGACTCCTGGCGTAAAATGGCTAAGGTCAGCGGCGCCGGGGACGAATTCGCCGTCGCCGTCCGCTCCTCCGCGACGGCCGAGGACCTGCCGGAGGCATCCTTCGCCGGCCAGCAGGAGACTTTCCTGAACGTGCGCGGCGAGGAGCATTTGATGACCTGCGTGCACGAAGTGTACGCCTCGCTGTTCAACGATCGCGCCATATCCTACCGTGTGCATAACAATTTCGATCACAGTGCAGTCGCCCTTTCCGTCGGCGTCCAACATATGGTGCGCAGCGATCTGGGCAGCTCCGGGGTCATGTTCACTCTCGATACGGATTCGGGATTTCGCGATGTGGTATTCATCACGGCAGCCTACGGCTTGGGCGAGACGGTCGTACAGGGCGCCGTCAACCCTGACGAGTTCTACGTGTACAAGCCGGCATTGCGCGCCGGCCGCCGCGCGGTGCTGCGCAAGAATCTCGGCGGCAAGGCGATCAAAATGATCTACGCCGAGCCGGGGTCGCAGCAGCGAGTTCGCACGGTCGATGTTGCGCCGGCAGATAGGAATCGCTTCTCGCTCGATGAGAAGGATATCGTCGAGCTGGCGAAACAGGCTCTCACCATCGAAAAGCACTACGGCACACCGATGGATATCGAGTGGGGCAAGGACGGCGCCACCGGTAAAATTTATATTCTGCAGGCGCGACCGGAAACCGTGCAGAGCCGCGCGGGCCGCACCATACTGCGGTTCACTCTGAAAGCGCGCTCGAATTTATTGATCAGCGGGCGCAGCATCGGCCAGCGCATCGGCGCGGGACAGGCGCGCATCATCAAGGACGTGAAGGAAATGTCGCGCGTCCGGGCCGGCGATGTGCTAGTGGCTGATATGACGGATCCGGACTGGGAACCGGTGATGAAGCGCGCTTCCGCCATCGTCACCAATCGGGGCGGCCGGACCTGCCATGCGGCCATTATAGCGCGTGAGCTCGGCATACCGGCGGTTGTCGGCTGCGGCACCGCCACCACCGCCATTAAGGAGGGTCAGGCGGTCACGGTATCCTGCGCCGAGGGCGATACCGGACATGTGTACGAAGGCATGCTCGAATACGATCAGCGCACCATTGAAATGGATGCCATGCCGCCGATTCCGGTGAAAATCACCATGAACGTCGGCAATCCCGATCGCGCCTTCGATTTCGCGGGCATCCCGCACAAGGGTGTCGGCCTCGCTCGCCTCGAGTTCATCATCAATCGCATGATAGGCGTGCACCCGCGGGCGCTTCTGGAATTCGATAAGCAAAGCCCGGAGATCAAGGACGCCATCTCCAAGCAGATCGCCGGATACGACGGTCCGGTGAATTTCTACGTCGACAAGCTGTCTGAAGGCATCGCCCAAATCGCCGCCGCGTTTGCGCCCGAGCCGGTGATCGTGCGCCTGTCGGATTTTAAATCCAACGAATACGCGAACCTGATCGGCGGCAAGCACTACGAGCCGCACGAGGAAAACCCCATGTTGGGCTTTCGCGGCGCATCGCGCTACATCGACAAAGTGTTCCGACCCTGCTTCGAACTCGAATGCCGCGCCTTGAAGCGCGTGCGCGACGAGATGGGACTGACCAATGTGCAAGTCATGGTGCCGTTCGTACGGACCTTGAGTGAGGCGAAGGCCGTCACCCAGTTACTCGCCGACAACGGATTGAAGCGCGGCGACAATGGACTGAAGCACATCATGATGTGCGAACTGCCCACCAATGCCCTGCTCGCCGAGCAATATCTCGAATACTTCGACGGCATGTCCATCGGCTCGAACGATATGACCCAACTCGCTCTCGGACTCGACCGTGACTCGAGCGTGGTCGCAAAGTCATTCGACGAGCGTGACGACGCGGTCAAAGCCTTGATGTCCATGGCCATCAAGGCCTGCAAGAAACAGGGCAAGTACGTTGGAATCTGCGGGCAGGGCCCCTCCGATCATCCTGAACTGGCGCTCTGGCTGGTAGAGCAAGGCATCGACAGCCTGTCCTTGAATCCTGACACCGTGGTCGAAACCTGGATGTTCCTCGCCGGCGACGCTCGTTAGGCGCTACTCGTCAGGCGCTACGCGCCACCTTTCAACGGGGTCGAAGCGACCCCGTCTGATTAGATCCGGAGAAGACGTTCGCGGTAATACTGCAGCTCGCGGATGGACTCGCGCACGTCGTCCATTGCCAAGTGACTCGACGCCTTGCGGAACCCTTCAGCCACCTGGGGCGCCCAGCGCTGCGCCAATTCCTTCAGGGTGCTAACGTCGAGATTACGGTAGTGGAAAAACTTCTCCAGAGCCGGCATGTGGCGCGCCAAAAAGCGCCTATCCTGGCAAATGCTGTTGCCGCAGATGGGAGATTTTCCGGGCTCTAGCCAGTTTTCGAGAAATCGCAGCGTCTCGCGCTCGGCCGTTGCGGCATCGGTTGTACTTGCTAAAACCCGCGCGGTGAGTCCGGAGCGGCCGTGTTGATTGCGGTTCCAATCGTCCATCGCGTTCAGCACGGCCTCGCTCTGATGCACCGCGAAGACTGGGCCTTCGGCAATCACAGTGAGGTGTTTGTCGGTTACGATCGTCGCGATCTCGATGATGAGATCGGACTCCGGCTTAAGACCGGTCATTTCTAAATCGATCCAAATGAGATTTTCGGAGGATTTCATGGTGTTTCAGCAACCAAAAGCGGCATGGTAGCAGAGCAAAAGGACTCGAAAGGCCTCATTGGCGGTACCGGGACGGTGCTCGCCAGTTACGGCCGAGGCGTCTTGGTGCAAGCAGAAGGGATGACGCTGCACTGCGCACTGTCGGGGCGCAAGCAGCGCATCATCTGCGGCGACCGTGTCACGTGGGGCTATCCGCCCTCCGCGGATGGACCGTCCATCCAGTCCGTAGAGCCGCGTCGAAACCTCATCGAACGCATTGATGCGCGCGGCCGAGCCGAGCCCGTCGCCGCCAACATAGACCGGCTGGCCATCGTGGTGGCCGCCGAACCCGCACCCGACTGGTTTCTGGTCGATCGTTACTGGGCGGGCGCCGCATTGAAGGACCTAGACGGCCTGCTCATCGTTAACAAGCTGGATTTGGGGACCGAGCCCATCCAGCCTGAACTTAAGTCGTATCGCGACCTAAATCTGAAGTGCGTCGAAGTGGCCTCATTGACGGGAGCGGGCATAGCCGACCTCGAGCGCGGCCTGGCGGGCAGCGTCACACTTCTGGTCGGCCAGTCAGGCGTGGGCAAATCCTCCCTGGTGAACGCCCTGAGCCCGCAAGCCGTTGCGCAAACCGCCGAGCTAACCCGGGACGCCGAAGGGCGTCATACCACGACCACGGCTCGCTGGTACGCGCTGGGACCGACATCGGCGATTATCGATGCGCCGGGCGTTCGCGATTTCGCGCCGCCGGCAAGTCTCGTGCGGGCGGCTGAACGCGGCTTCATCGAGATCCATCGACTAAGCGTCCATTGCCGCTTCAAGGATTGCCGGCATATGGAAGAACCCAGTTGCGCCGTGCGCACCGCCGTCGTGGCGGGCGAGATTGCCCCGCGCCGCTATGAGAGCTATCGGCGTTTGTTTCGGCTCTACGAAAAGCTAGCGTCTTAGGAGACGCTGGTGCGCCCAGCCAGGGCGTGCGCCAAGGTACCGCCGTCGACGTATTCCAGTTCGCCGCCGACAGGCACGCCATGCGCGATTCGCGAGGCCTTTAGCCCCAGGCGCAGCGTAAGCTCACCCAGGTAATGCGCCGTCGCCTCGCCTTCCGCGGTCGGGTTGGTGGCGAGAATCACCTCGCGAATCTCACCGTCGCCGAGCAGCCGTTCGAAGTCATCCAATCCCAGTTCGGCCGGTCCCACTCCGTCCAGCGGCGACAAATGCCCCATGAGCACGAAGTAGCGGCCGCGAAACCCACCCGATTGTTCGATGGCGACCACGTCGGCGGGAGACTCGACCACACACAGCTGTGCCACGTCTCGCTGGGTGGAGGCGCAAATCGGACAGTATTCGCTCTCGGTCAACATGCGGCAGCGTTTGCAGTGCCCGACATTGTCCAGCGCCTCCGCCAACGCCTGACTTAGCACCTTACCGCCGTCGCGATCGCGCTCCAGTAGATAAAACGCCATCCGCTGCGCAGATTTCGGACCGACGCCGGGGAGGCAACGCAGAGAATCGATCAAGCGTGCCAGCGTGGGTGTGTACTTCATCGACGCGCCGCAAAGTTCAAAACGGCAGCTTCATGCCCGGCGGAAGATTGAGCCCCGACATGAGGCCCGAATACTTCTCCTGGCTGCGTGCCGCGATTTTCCGCACTGCATCGTTGACAGCGGCTACCAGCAAGTCCTCGAGCATATCCTTGTCCTCGCCGAGTAGATTCGGCTCGATTATCACTCTCTTTGCTTCGTGGTGTCCGTTCAAAGTTATCTTGACCATGCCGGCACCCGACTCGCCCGTGACCTCGAGGTCCGCGAGCTCGGCCTGCGCCTTTTTCATGGTCTCTTGCATCTGCTGCGCCTGGCGCATCAGATTTCCCAATCCACCCTTCATCATGCCGCTCTCCTCATGGCTAGTTCGCAGGTTTCACCGAAGCCGCGTCCACATCGGCGCCGAAGCGCTCACGCAACCCCTTGACCGTGGGATCCGCCTCAAATGCGGCGGCGGCGCGAACGGCCTTGTCCTGGTCCTGAAGCAGGCGTTGCCGCGCGGGGGTATCGAGCGCCGATTGAGCCGTTTCGAAATTCATGCGAATGTTCCGGCCGAGATACTTTGACAGGCCTTGCAGGAGTTTCTCCTCGATGGGCTTCGTACGCCGATCGGCCGTGGCTTGATCGAGCTTCAAAACCAACAGACCGAGTTCGAACGAGGCAGGCACGCAATTCAAGGCGAACTGGCGCACCATGCCGCTCAAACCGGCGGCCTCGACCACGGCGGGCCAACTACTCGCGTCGATGCTCGTCAACCGGATGCTGG
This sequence comes from Gammaproteobacteria bacterium, assembly GCA_025357835.1. Classification (GTDB taxonomy): domain Bacteria; phylum Pseudomonadota; class Gammaproteobacteria; order Steroidobacterales; family Steroidobacteraceae; genus Bog-1198. Next base: position 14,666 of record JANYLM010000002.1, on the reverse strand, counting down.
ACTCGGTCGATGCGGTTGCAGCGCCGGCGGGAGAGCCGATATCGGCCGAGGCTGGCCCCGTTGCGGGCGCCGCGACGCGCGGCGGTTTGCCCGCACCCGTGCCTACGGCGCCGGTGCGGCCGTTCGAGCCGCTGTTGATCGCGGCAACATCGGGGCGAAACGCCAGCATGCGCAGCAGGGTCATTTCGAACCCCATGCGCGGCTCCGGCGCCATCGCCAAATCACGGCGCCCACCCAAGGCGATTTGATAGTAGAGTTGAACATCTTCGGGCGAAATCGCCTGCGCGAGGCGCGCCAGCAAGTCTGCATCGAACTCCTCATCTTGGAGCGCGGCCTCGGGCACGATTTGCACTATGGCAATGCGCTGCAGGAAAGCCGCCAGTTCGATCAACGCGCGATCATAGTCAGGCGCGTCCCTATCAAGGTCTATGACTTCGGCCAGCAGCGCAGACCCGTCCCCGCGAGCCAACCCATCGATGAGCCGACCCACGTGTCCGCGATCGATGGTGCCGAGCATGGATCGCGTATTGACCTCGTTCAAGGCGCCCCCGCCGAAAGCGATCAGCTGGTCCAGTAAGCTCAAGGCATCACGCATGCTGCCTTCCGCCGCGCGCGCCAGCAGCGCCACTGCCGCCGGATCGAACGCCAGATTTTCAGACTCGGCGATGAACTTCAAGCGCTCGCCGATAAGGGAGGCCGGCAGGCGTTTGAGGCTGAACTGCAGGCAGCGTGAGAGTACGGTGGCCGGAAGCTTTTGCGGATCGGTGGTCGCCAGCAAGAATTTGACGTGCGGCGGCGGCTCTTCCAGCGTTTTTAGCAAGGCATTGAAGGAATGATTCGAGAGCATGTGCACTTCGTCGATGAGGTACACCTTGTAGCGTCCCCGGGTCGGTGCGTACTGCACGTTATCGAGCATCTCACGGGTGTCATCCACTTTGGTGCGCGAAGCGGCGTCGACCTCGATGAGATCGACGAAACGGCCCTCATCGATCTCCCGGCAGGCGCCGCAAGTGCCGCAGGGATTAGAGCTCACCCCCGCGGTCTCGCAATTCAGCGATTTCGCCAAAATGCGCGCAATCGTAGTTTTGCCGACCCCGCGGGTGCCCGTGAACAAAAACGCGTGATGTACCTTGCCGCTATCAAGCGCGTTACCGAGGGCGCGCAGCACATGTTCCTGCCCTACCATTTCGGCAAACCGCTTGGGGCGCCACTTGCGTGCTAGTACGATATAGCTCATTGACTGAAGTTTAGCTTCGGAAGACCACGCTCGCGTGGTTTTTAGGAGGCGGCCCGCGCCTGCAGGACTTCGGCGCCCGACTTAAAGTCGCTACCGCTGCTCCCTTCCGGGCCTGACGGGGTTCGTGACCAGTCGTCGCGAAGATGCAAACGCGAGCCGCCATAGACTAAACGCAACCGACACCAGGTCGGTTGATGTATGGCGGAGAGGGTGGGATTGCTGCGGCCATCCTGGCCGCAGCCCTTCGGGCCGACGCGTTCGCGTCGCCATCCCACCTCACCGCCCAAATTACTTCGCAATTCAAGCACAGAGTTGCTCCTGTGCAATTCCATATCTACTGGCGGAGAGGGTGGGATTCGAACCCACGAACACCTTTTAGGATGTTACTCACTTTCCAGGCGAGCGCCTTCGACCACTCGGCCACCTCTCCACGCGGCCGCAAGGGTACCGGAGCTGACCCAAGCGATCAAATTTACGGAAGCGGCGATCCCGAAACCGCCGGGGCCGCAGGGGGAGGCGTCGTGGGCGTGGGAGGCGGCGCCGAGAGCGCGCGTACCTCGCTGGCGGCCTTATTGGGCGGTGCCGGCTGGTAGCGCGGCGGAACGTCGAGACAGGCGTCTTTCGGCCCTGGCGGAGCCGGTGCAACTGCCACGGCGGGAATGACCAAGGCCCCCTGGGTGTTCGGCGAATCCAACCCCGGCGGCACCTTCAGCGGCGCCACCTGGCCGGCCCGTTGATATTCCTGCGCAGTATGGCAATCCGGCGTCAGTTTACCGAATACATGACAGCCGCTCATAAGCCCTGCCGCAGCGGTCAACACTAAAATTCGATCAAAACTCATGCTGCTTGGTCCTCAAGGATAACTCCGGCGGCCTGCATTGCGCGCAGTACGGTATCTTGGTGCGCCGCTGACAATTCGACCAATGGTAAGCGGATTGCGTTCCCGATGAGGCCCATTCTCGCCAGCGCCCACTTGGTCGGTATCGGATTTGCCTCGACGAACAGATCTTTATGTAAAGCCTGCAAGCTCGCGTCGATCACCCGCGCTTCGCTCAAATCCCCGGCAAGAGCGGCTTCGCACGCCTCGCGCATACGTCGCGGCACGATGTTGGCCGTCACCGAAATGACCCCGCGCGCGCCCACGCTAATCAAATCGACGGCCGTGGCATCATCGCCCGACAGCACGGTGAACTCCGGTGGACAGACGTTGAATGTCTCGCGGGCCCGGCTCGTCGACCCGGTCGCTTCTTTGATAGCCACGATCCGTGGGTTCCGCGCCAAGCGCGCGACCGTACTCGGTAACAGGTCTACTCCGGTACGACTTGGAACATTATACAGGATAACAGGCACGTCGGAGACTTCAGCGGCTGCCATGAAATGTCTGTAAAGGCCCTCTTGCGGGGGTTTGTTGTAGTACGGGGTCACCACCATCACCGCGTCGGCGCCGAGCCGCGACAAGGCGCGAGTGCGCGCCACCGTTCCGGCCGTCGAGTTCGTGCCCGATCCGACCACCACCTTGAGCTGACCGCGGCAGAGTGCGACCGCCCGGCGGGTCAGTGCTTCGATTTCATCGAGGGCCAGCGCCGGGGACTCGCCGGTGGTCCCGGCGACGACGATCCCGCTGCTGCCTTCGCGCGCATGAAATTCCAGCAACCGATCCCATGCGGGCCAGTCCAAGCCGCCATCGGGGGTCATCGGCGTCACAATCGCTACCATGCTTCCGGAAAACATCGAGGGGCTCCGCAGGAAATATCGCTACCATAAGTGGCAGACATGCACCCTGGCAAGCGCTCATCCGGTAGAATTTGCGCCGATGAAACAACATATCGTGATTTCCGCGGTCGGCGGGGACCGCGTCGGAATGGTCCATGAACTTTCCAAGGCGGTTGCGGACTGCGGCGGGAGCATCAGCGAAAGCCGCATGACCTCGCTCGGCAATGAGTTTGCCATGCTGCTGCTGGTGAACGGCAATTGGCACACCCTCGCCAAACTCGAGGGTGAGTTCAAGAAGCTCGCCGACGCGACCGGCATGAACATTCAACTGCGGCGAACCGAAGAGCGTGCCGCGCGCAATGACATGCTGCCCTATTCCATCGACGTGGTCTGCCTTGACCAGACCGGCATCGTCGCTGGCCTTTCCGGGTTTTTCGCGCAACGCGGGGTGGATATCGCGGAATTGTCGACTCGTTCGTATGCGGCCGCGCATACCGGCGCGCCGATGTTTTCGGTACAGATGATCGTGAATGTGCCGAGCCGGCTGCACATTGGGGTGCTGCGCGAGGAATTCATGGATTTCTGCGATCACCTGAACTTGGACGCCATTTTCGAGCCCGTTAAAAGCTGAACCCGCCCGTGAGCAACATCGACGTCGGCAAGCAAGCACCGCAGTTCACCCTCGAAGGCACGGGCGGCAGTTGGTCGCTGAGCGACGCGGCCGGGCATCCTGTGGTCATTTATTTTTACCCTCGAGACAACACGCCGGGATGTACCCAGGAAGGCGCGGACTTTGCCGCTGCCTATGCGCAATTCAAGAAAGCCAAGACCCCGATGTTCGGGATCTCTGCCGACAGCATGGCGGCGCACGAGAAATTTAAAAAGAAAATGGCCTTTCCCTTCGACCTATTGAGCGACCCCGACAAGAAGGTTTGCAAGCTCTACGACGTGATTCAGGAAAAAAGCATGTACGGCAAGAAATTCATAGGAATTGAGCGCAGCACCTTCCTAATCGACGGCAAGGGGGTGCTGCGGCAGGTGTGGCGCAAAGTCAAGGTGAACGGCCACGCCGCGGCGGTACTGGCGGCGGCGAAATCACTGTGACTTCCCTTAAGCGGCCAACGGGCGACGCGGCCGCGAAAAGCCTGCGCGGTAAGCCTGAGCGCCGCATTTTCGTGCTGGACACGAATGTGCTGATGCACGATCCGACCGCTATCTTCCGCTTCGAAGAACACGACATCTATATTCCGATGACGGTGCTCGAAGAGCTCGATGCCGGGAAGAAAGGACTGTCGGAGTCGGCGCGCAACGTGCGCCAAGTCAGCCGCTTTCTCGACGAGTTGATGAAGGGCGCCGCCAAGAAGCAGATCGACCGGGGGCTCGCGCTGCCGACCGCGGTGCCCATCAATCACGGCAAGCGGTCGCCTGGCGGCCGCCTGTTCTTTCAAACTCAATTGCTGGAATCTGTGTTGCCGGACAGCCTCCCCGGACACGGAGCGGACAACGCCATCTTGGCCAATACGCTGGCATTGCAGCGAAAATTTTCCTCGGCCAGAGTCACCCTGGTATCGAAAGACATCAATTTGCGAATCAAGGCAGCCATCCTCGGCGTGCAAGCCGAGGATTACTCCAGCGACAAGACCATCGAAGACGCCGATCTGCTCGCCAGCGGCGTGCAGCAACTGCCGCCGAATTTCTGGGACAAGCACGGCAAGGGCATGGAGTCGTGGCAGCAACAGAGCCGCACCTTCTATCGAGTGCGCGGACCTCTGGTGCGCGAATGGCATACCAACCAATTCGTCTACGATCCCGGGGAGAATGGCGTCGAAGCCGTCGTTCGCAAACTGGAGGGCGAATCGGCGATCTTGGAACTCACTCTCGACTACCGTGCGGAGCGCAACAATGTTTGGGGGGTCACCTCACGCAACCGCGAGCAGAACTTGGCGCTGAATCTGCTGATGGACCCAGAGATCGATTTCGTGACCGTGCTAGGGCCCGCAGGCACGGGTAAGACCCTGCTGACCTTGGCGGCCGGCCTTGCGCAAACCTTAGATCACAACCGCTTCAGTGAAATCATCATGACGCGCGTCACCATACCCCTGGGCGAGGACATCGGATTCCTGCCGGGCACGGAAGAAGAGAAAATGGAGCCGTGGATGGGCGCGCTGATGGACAACCTGGAGGTACTGACTCAGGGTCAGCCCGGGGGCACCTGGGGACGCGGCGCCACGAATGACTTGCTCAGACACCGCATCAAGATCCGCTCCATGAACTTCATGCGCGGCCGCACGTTCTTGAACCGATTCATTATCATCGATGAAGCCCAGAATTTGACCCCCAAACAGATGAAGGCACTGGTCACCCGCGCGGGCCCCGGCACCAAGTTGGTCTGTTTGGGGAATATAGCGCAGATCGACACCCCCTACCTTACCGAGACCACTTCGGGTCTTACCTACGTGGTCAACCGCTTCCACGGCTGGGCATTTTCCGGCCATATCACCCTGGTCCGGGGCGAGCGGTCGCGTTTGGCCGACTACGCTTCCGAAGTTCTTTGATTTGGCGAGGGAAATGAGCGAACTTTGGCTCCGGAACAGTACTCCAAAGGACTTTACGGAGGCCGAATGTCGCTGTTGAAGTCCCTGTCCGCGTTCGCGGCCGCCGCGGCGGCCAGTGCAAGCATCAGCGTGGGCTGGGCCGCGGGCTTGGGCTTAAGCTCGAGCGCCGTGGATCAAGATCTACCGGATTTGGGAAGCCCGGCGACCGCCGCCGTATCGCTCGAAGAGGAATATCGGGCCGGATTGGGTTGGTTCAGCAGCATCCGCCAGACCGGCCAAATCATCGAAGACCCCGAGATCAGCGATTACATTCAAGAAATCGGCCACAGTCTGTCGAGCCATGCCGAGGAGGGTCAGCACCAGTTCTACTATTTCGTGCTCAAGGACCCGGTCATCAATGCCTTTGCCATGCCGGGCGGTTTCATCGCCATCAATAGCGGCTTGATCCTGGCAACGAGCAACGAAAACGAACTAGCCGGGGTCATGGGCCATGAGACCGCGCACGTCACTCAGCGCCATCTCGTGCGTGGACTCATCGATCAAAGCCATGCCGGGCTAATGTCGACCGCTGCGATGCTGGCCGCGATTCTATTGGGCGCGACAGCCGGCCGCGGCTCGCCGGGCGCCATGGAGGGAGCCATCCTGGCGACTCAGAGCGCCGCCATCCAGCATCAAATCAATTACACGCGCGCCAACGAGTTCGAGGCCGACCGGATCGGCATCGGCACGATGGCCAGCGCCGGCTACGACCCGCTGGGAATGGCGACCTTTTTCCAGACCCTGGATCGAAACTCGCCCGATCCAAGCAGGGTCAAGGCGGTGGAGTTCTTGATCGATCACCCGTTGTCGGCGGAGCGGGTCGCGGAGGCGCGAAATCGCGCGGAGCAGATAGGTCGTATTCGTCATACGGATTCCTTGAGCTATACGCTGATGCGCGAGCGATTAAGATCGCTGGTGGGAAACCCGCAAGCGGCGCGCGACTACTATGTCAGCCTGGTCAAGAACGGCGGCGGTAAGAGTGTCGAGGAGCGCTATGGCAAAGCAGTGGCGGACATCGCGTCGCGCAACCCCGCCGCAGCTATTCCCGACTTGCAGGGGCTCGTCAACGAGTATCCGAAGGTGAATCAATTTTATGGCGCACTCGGGCAAGCCTATCTGGCGAACGACCAGTTGAAGGAATCGCAAGCGGTGCTGGACAAGGCGCTGATTCTGTTCCCGCGCAATGCGCCCGTCACCATTCGTCTTGCGGAAACCCTGATGCATGCAGGCGACAATAAGCGTGCGCATCTCATACTGGACGACCTGTTCAATGTGGTTGAGCCAACGCCCGAGCAAACCCGGCTGATCGCTAAAGCCGCGAATGCCGCCGGCGACGTCGCCGACTCGTACTACTATATGTCTTACTTCTATCTGATGAGCGGCGATCTGCGGATGGCGGCTAACCAGCTGGAGCTGGGCTTGAGCATGTCTGGATTGGATCCGATACAGCGCGCGCGCTTCAGCGCGCGTCTCGAAGAGGTGCATGCTGCGATGCCCAAGGACCGCAAGAACACGGTCGCCGACGACAATAGCGGCGGTAACGGCCGGCATTAGCGCAGCGCAACCAGCGACTGCTGTCTCGCGGCGGCCGCCCTGCGCATGGTTCCGATATCTGTACGGTTGACTAGGGAGAGATTCCAAATGCTGAATGTTAGGTATGCGCGCGCGGCGCTCGGGATGGTTTTTGCATTGAGCTTAAGCGCCTGCGTCACATTGCCGCCCAACAGCCAACGTGCGCCGCAAGACCCGTGGGAGTCCTGGAACCGCGGAGTGTACAAGGTCAATGACAAACTCGACCGCGCCGTCGCCAAGCCGGTGGCGAAAACTTACGTGCGCATCGTGCCCTCGCCCATCCGTACCGGAGTCAGCAACTTTTTCGCGAATCTCGACACACCGACCGTCATGGTCAATGACGCTCTGCAGGGAAAGTTCTTGGCGGCGGCGAACGATCTTGGGCGCTTCATCCTCAATTCGACGGTGGGGTTGGGCGGCCTTCTCGATCCAGCAACACCGGCAGGACTGGCTCGCAATGATGAAGATTTCGGGCAGACCCTGGGGCATTGGGGGGTGCATCCCGGCCCGTTCGTGGAACTGCCCCTACTCGGCCCCTCGGACCTGCGCGATGCGCCAGCCAAATTGGTGGACTCGTACACGCACCCGCAACAGTATGTGCGCAACAGCTACGTGAAATACGGGCTTTACCTCACGTATCTGGTCGACAAGCGCGCGGCATTACTGCCGTTGGACGAAACCTTGAACCGGGTCTACGATCCGTATGCCTTCATACGCGACGCCTACTTGCAGCGGCGCGCCTATCTCGTATCCGACGGTAAAGCCACCGACGAGCCGCTGCTCGACCCGGGCGAGGATGCCCCTGCCTCCGATAAGACCCCACCCACCGCGCCGCCACCGACCACAATTCCGCCGGCAGGCGATGAGCAGCCCCCGAGCCACTAACTCGGCCATACGCGAGTTACCGGCATCTATTATCGCTTGTTCGTTGCTGCGAGCACTCGGAAGGGGTGTGTACGCACGGGGCAACCCCTGAATCCGCCAGGGGTCGCCGCGTGCGCACACGCCCCTATCCTGGACTCAAGCCGCCAAACCAGGCAATTCCATTGGGGCTCAAGCGGGGACCAGCAGTTCCTCCACTTCGCTTAATCGCGCGAGCTGCTGCAGCTGAGAAGGGATATTTTCGAATCGCAGGGTTCGATTCGCGCCCTTGGCCACACTCAGCCATTCGATCAGCAGGGCGAGTCCCGCACTGTCGCTTGTCGTAACGCCGGCCAGATCGATCACGTCGGCCTCGTTGTGATTGATCGCATCGACCCCCTCCGGCAGTAAACTGCTTACCGTGGTGAAATGCAGCGACCCGATCACGCGCGAACGGGCACCACCCAGAACTTCGAACGCGGCGTCCTGCTGCGCATTGCCGCTATGCCTGCGCTTGCCGCCGATCAATGACTGCTCACCGCAGCGGCGCCGGACCTGGCCTTGCTGTCGTTCTCCAGGCGAGTGATGACTTCATCCAATCCCTTTTGCTGAATTTCCGCGCCGAAATCGGTGCGGAAACTTTTGACGTACGAGATGCCCTCGATGACAACATCCCAGGCCTTCCATGCCCCGTCGGTTTTGCGCAAACTAAAGTTGACCGGCACCTTCTCGCCGGAAGAACGCTTCACCTCGGTACGAACGGTGGCCATTGAATCGCCGGGGTCGCCCCTGTAGGGCAGAATCACGAAACGATCGGCCGAGAAATCGACCAATGCCGCACCATAATTGTGCAGCAGCGAATGGTAGAAGGCATCGACAAAGCGCTTGCGCTGCTCGGGCGTCGCGGTTCGCCAGGTCTGACCTAAGACAAGCCGCGCAGCATATTCGGTATCGAAATTCGGCAGCAATACATTCGCCACCAAAGCGTCGAGCTTGGCGGCATCCTTCGCGTACATCGGCCGATTCGCATCCAGCTCCACGAGCATGCGCTTGGCGGAACCCTCCACCAGTTCCTGCGGCCCTAAGGCGCTCGAGGCGGCAGGCGCCGCCGGGACATCCGCTGCCTGCGCTGCGCAGGCCACGATCGCTGCAAACACAGTGAGAATTGCAATTCTTATCATTTCGTTTTCTCCGTGGTTTTCGGCTCGGCGACCGCGGGCGCATCCGCCTTGGACTTGCCGGAATCCGGCTGTCCGCCGCTTTTCGCAAAGTTCGCCAAGACCTGGCCTATCAATTTTTCGAGCACAAATGCGGACTGGGTAAAGTCGATTTGATCCTTGTCCTTCAGATAAGTTTCAGCACCGCCGGCGGTCAGACCAATGAACTTGCCGCCCAACAGCCCCTGAGTGTAAATGGCGGCGTCGCTGTCGGTGGGGATTTGGCTGTATTTTGCGTCCACTCGCATAGTGACGATCGCCTTGTATTCCTTGGTATCAAAAGCGATTTTCGTGACTCGCCCCATTTCGACTCCCGACATCGACACAGGAGCGCCCACTTTGAGGTCGCCGATATTGTCGAACTTTGCCGTCAAGTCGTAGTGCGGCGGGCTCGCAAAAGACATACCGCGGCTGGTGGTCTGGGTCGTCAGAAAAAATAGCGCAGCAAAGCCGAGCATCACAAAAGTGCCGGTGCCGAGATTCAATGTTCGTGATTTGCGCATGGCGATACCTCTTTACAGAAACGCGGCAGTAATCAAATAGTCGAAGAACAAGATGACCACGGCGGACGTTACGACGGTGCGGGTGGTCGCGCGGCCGACACCCTCAGCCGTGGGCGTCGCATAGTATCCCTCATACACCGCGATCAGACTGCAGGCGACGCCAAAAATGCAGCTTTTGACGATGCCCTCATTGATGTCGGACAAGCCGACGGAAGCGCGCATCTGCGACCAAAAGCTGCCTGCATCGACACCCATGAGCTGCACGCCCACGAGCTGTGCTCCATAGATGCCGATCACACTGAATATGGCGGCAAGCAGCGGCATCGCAATCACGCCGCCCAGGAACCGCGGCACGACCACTCGCCGGATCGGGTCCACCGCCATCATTTCCATGGCCGATAATTGATCCGTGGCACGCATCAACCCCAATTCGGAGGCCAACGCGGTGCCTGCGCGACCGGCAAACAACAGGGCGGTGACCACCGGTCCCAGTTCTTTCACCAGCCCGATGGTCGCCGCCGTGCCCAGAGCCTCCTCGGAGCCGAATCGCTGCAGCAGCTCGAAACCTTGCAGCCCCAACACCATTCCGACGAACAAGCCGGACAACATGATAATGACCAGTGACAGGGCGCCGGAGTTGTAGATCTGCTTGGCGATCAAATCGGGTCGCAGCAGCGCACGGGGAGATGCGGCCAGCAGACGCAGCAGGAAGCGCACGACCGAGCCGAGTGCCCCCAAGGACTCGATCAAACTTGTCCAGAGTTCCTCTATCAGCTTCACGATTTCTCGCCGCCGGCGAGCAGCTCGCTGAAGTAGTCAGGAGCCGGGAAATGAAACGGCACCGGGCCGTCGGCGAGGCCGCCGATGAATTGCCGGACGATTTCCGAGGGATAAGTTTGCAGCTGCTGAGGCGTGCCCTTCGCCACCACCTTGCCTCCGGAAAGTAGAAACACCGCATCGGCCACCGTGGACATCTCTTGCACATCGTGAGACACCACGATGCTGGTGATGCCGAGCGCATCGTTCAAGCGGCGGATCAAGCGCAAGATGACTCCCAAGGAGATAGGATCGAGACCCACGAAGGGTTCGTCATAAATCAGGATTTCAGGATCCATGACGATGGCTCGCGCCAACGCGACTCGCCGGCTCATGCCGCCGGACAGCTCGGCCGGCATGAGTTCGGCGGCGCCGCGAAGTCCTACGGCCTGCAACTTCGTGAGCACTAACTGGCGAATGAGCCGTTCCGGCAAATCCGTGTGTTCACGCAGTGGGAATGCGACGTTCTCGAACACGCTAAAATCGGTGAGCAGGGCGCCGTTCTGAAACAACATCCCCATCCGGCGCCGCAGCACGTACAAATCCGCACGGCGTATCCCGGCCAATTCCTGGCCCGCCACAACGATGGAGCCACTGTCGACCGCCACTTGCCCGGTGATGAGGCGCAACAGAGTGGTCTTGCCGGTGCCGCTTGGTCCCATGATGGCCGTGATGCGGCCACGCGGAATGTCCATGTCGAGGCCGGCAAACACCGGGCGGCCGGTAACCGCGTAACTCGCGTTACGAATTTCAATGATGGCGGCGGATTGGTTCAATGGCGTGCTGCAGTGCTCCGCGTCCCAGTGACGCCAAGCACCTAAATGAGTGTGGAACGTTAAGCTGCGGAGCTTTCCATCGAGCCCTTGTAGGCACCTGCTGCCGCCAGACCGTTCAACTTCGCACGAACGAACAAAGCTTGCTGCCCGCCGGAATATCCGGTCGATTTTCCGCCCCAGGCACTGAGCGCATTCTCCTGCAATGCTCGTCCGAAGCTGAACGTCAGCGCCCACGGCAAAGGACCTGCCGCATTCATCAAACTCAAATGCAGGGTCGCCTCGGTCGGGCTTTGACCTCCCGACAAGAACGCAATTCCGGGGACTGCTGAGGGTACTTGCCTCTTCAGCGTGCGCACTGTGGCCTCTGCGACCTGTTCGGGGCTGGCCTTCTGAGAACAGTTTTTGCCGGCCACCACCATGTTCGGTTTGAGAACTATGCCTTCCAAAAGTATGCGCGCTGCAAATAAATGTTCGAACACGCGGTCCAGCACGACATTGGTGACATCTTCGCAACGCTCCAAAGTATGGGCCCCATCCATCAGGACTTCGGGCTCGACTATGGGGACTATCCCTGCTTCCTGACACAGCGACGCGTAGCGCGCCAGCGCTTCCGCATTAGCGTCAATGGCATAGGGGCTCGGAATTCCAGAGCCGATATCGATCACCGCGCGCCACTTCGCGAATCGCGCGCCCAGTTTGTAATATTCGGCGAGACGCTCGCGCAATCCATCGAGGCCTTCGGTAATGGTTTCGCCTGGAAAGCCGGGCAGCGGCTTGGCTCCCATGTCGACTTTGATGCCCGGCACCATTCCATGTTGCGCCAGATAGGCTGGGAACGGCAAGCCATCCTTGGTTTTTTGGCGCAGGGTTTCGTCGTACATGATGACGCCGCTGATGTATTCCCGCGCCCCCGGGGCGGTGAACAGCATCTCGCGGTACACGCGCCGATTCTCTTCCGTGGATTCGAGTTTAATGCTGTCGAAACGCTTCTTGATGGTGCTGGTGCTCTCATCGGCAGCCAAAATTCCTCTGCTTTTCGCGACTAGCGCTCGCGCTGTGGCGCGCAGTTCTTCCGTGTTCATGTCGGGCGTGTCTCGCTGATGTCGGGTGTTTGACCTGCCCTTAGGATAACAAAATACGACTGATGCCGCGCTGCGGGTGGACCTTCATTTCAAATAGGACTAAAATAGTCCCACATAACGCTTCGGCTCGAGGCTTTGGTTTCATATGCTGCGAATGGGAAAAATAACTGACTACGCGACCGTGGTGCTTGCAAGTTTAGCTCAAGAGCCCGCGTTAACCCTTGCCGCGGCAGAATTAGCGGTCCGCACGCGCCTGAGCCGACCCACCGTAAGTAAGGTGCTCAAGGGATTGCAGCGAGCCGGGATGGTAATTTCCTCGCGTGGCGCCCAAGGCGGATATCGTCTGGCAAGAAGCCCCGAGCAGATTACGGCGGCGCAAATTCTGGACGTATTCGAAGGACCGATTGCGATCACTGAATGCAGCGGCGCCTCGAGTCAGTGCGGCATCGAACGCCAGTGCCGCGTCGGCGGTGCATGGCAGCGAGTGAACGCGGCCATCCGCCGCGCCCTGGAAGAGGTCACCCTGCGCCAACTAGCAGGTTTGGACTCAGCCACCCTACGCGTGGCCGACCTGGCGTCGGAAATTCGTATTGATACCTGAAAGATCGGCAAAGCAACCCCACTTAAGCAATGACCCCAAGCGTAACGGCAACTGGAAATTCTCGTGTCTAGCAAATCTCAAGACGTTGAAGCTCTCCTCGGCCAAAAGTATCGGCACGGCTTCGTCACCGACATCGAATCCGACAGCTTGCCGCCGGGTCTCGACGAAAGTGTCGTGGCCGCCATATCGAAGAAGAAGAACGAGCCGAAATTTTTGCTCGATTGGCGACTGAAGGCCTTTCGGCATTGGCAGACCATGCAGGAGCCGACCTGGGCCCACGTGCATTACAAGCCCATCGACTACCAGGACATTTCTTATTACTCCGCGCCGCGCGCGCCGGCGAATGCGCCCAAGAGCCTGGATGAGGTGGATCCGAAACTGCTCGCCACCTACGCCAAGCTCGGGATCCCCTTGCACGAGCGCGCACGCCTCGCCGGCGTGGCGGTCGACGCCGTATTCGACAGTGTGTCCGTCGCGACCACTTTCAAGGAGAAGCTGGGGAAGGCCGGTGTGATCTTCTGTTCGTTCTCCGATGCGGTTCGCGATCATCCGGAACTCATTGAACGCTACCTCGGCAGCATCGTGCCGCAGGGCGATAATTTTTTTGCGGCACTGAATTCGGCGGTGTTTTCCGACGGATCCTTCGTGTACGTGCCGCCTGGGGTGCGCTGCCCAATGGAGTTATCGACTTACTTCCGCATCAATGCGGCAAAGACCGGCCAGTTCGAGCGCACCTTGATCATCGCAGCGGAGGGTGCGTCGGTGAGTTATTTGGAGGGCTGTACGGCGCCCATGCGCGACGAGAACCAGCTGCACGCAGCCGTGGTTGAACTGGTGGCGCTGGACGACGCACAGATCAAGTACTCGACGGTGCAGAACTGGTATCCGGGCGATGAGAACGGCCTGGGCGGCATTTACAACTTCGTCACCAAACGCGGCGAGTGCCGCGGGCGCAATTCGAAAATCTCCTGGACGCAGGTGGAAACCGGGTCCGCTATTACTTGGAAATACCCGAGCTGCATTTTGAAGGGTGAGAATTCGATCGGTGAGTTTTATTCCGTTGCCGTTGCCAACAATTATCAGCAGGCGGACACCGGCACCAAAATGATCCACATCGGCCGCAATACCAAGAGCACCATCGTGTCCAAGGGCATTTCGGCCGGACATGCCGAGAATACCTACCGCGGCCTGGTGAAGATCCTGCCGAGCGCCGCGGGCGCGCGTAACTTCACCCAGTGCGATTCGCTGCTGATGGGGCCCAAATGCGCAGCACACACGTTTCCCTACATGGAAGTGAAGAATCCCACGGCGACCGTCGAGCACGAGGCCAGCACGTCCAAAATCGGCGAAGACCAGCTGTTCTATTGCTTGCAGCGAGGCATCTCCGCGGAAGATGCGGTCAACATGATCGTCAGTGGATTTTGCAAAGTGGTTTTCAAGGAACTGCCGATGGAGTTTGCCGTCGAAGCGCAGAACCTGTTGAGCGTGAGTCTGGAAGGCGCCGTCGGCTGACGGCATTAGAGGAAGTATCTTGCTTAAAATTTCTGACTTGAGCGCCCGAGTTGCGGGTAAAGACATACTGAAGGGCGTGAATCTGGAGGTCCGTGCCGGTGAGGTCCATGCCATCATGGGACCTAACGGTTCGGGCAAGAGCACGCTTGCGCAAGTGTTGGCGGGACGTGAGGACTACGAGG
>JANYLM010000100.1 GCA_025357835.1 Gammaproteobacteria bacterium | reverse complement strand
GGCCGGCGAGCAGCTTGCCCCGGGTGGAGTGCAGTTCATCGTTCAGCGTGCGCTGTGTGGCCTTGAAGGAATAGACCACGGCGAGGTGATCCTGCAGATGCCCGCCAACGGCGGGATGGTCGAGCAATGGCGTGATTCCCGCCGCCTGCAGCGTCGCAGCGGGCCCGATCCCCGACAGCTGAAGTAATTGCGGAGAATTGACCGCCCCCGCGCAGAGAATCACTTCGCGACCGGCGCTGGCGTAGCGCGGCGTGTTGTCTCGCACATAGTCCACTCCGACCGCGCGTCGCTGATCGAAGCGCACCCGGCTGACCCAGGCGTGGGTCTCGAGCCGCACGTTGGCGCGGCGCAGTGCAGGCCGTAAAAAGGCGTCGGCCGCGGAGCGGCGCATTCCGTCGCGAATCGTCACCTGGTAGCTGCCGAAGCCTTCCGGGTAAGCACCGTTGAAATCCTCTGTTTGCGGCAGGCCGAGTTCGGCTGCCGCATCGAGCCAATTGCGCCGCATGGGATGCAGGAAGGGCGTGACGTCCTTCACGTCGAGCGGACCCTCGCCGCGGAAGTGGCCGGCGGCATCGACGTGGCGTTCCGATCTCTCGAAGTACGGCCGTACCTCGTCCCAGCCCCAGCCGGTATTGCCCATGTCGCGCCAGTCATCGAAATCCGTCGGCATGCCGCGGCAGTAGACCAGTGCATTGATGGAGCTCGAGCCGCCGAGCACGCGGCCGCGCGGCCAGTAGATGCTGCGTCCATTGAGGCCGGGATTGGGCAGCGTTTGATACTTCCAATTCACCGAGGCATCGGCGAAGGTACGCCCGTAGCCAATCGGCGTCTTGATCCAAAAGCGCCGGTCGGTGCCGCCCGCTTCGAGTACCAGCACCCGGCTTCGCCCGCCGTCCGAGAGGCGCTCAGCGAGCACGCAGCCGGCGGTGCCCGCGCCTATGATTATGTAGTCAAAGCTGTCCACGCTTTCGAGCTTAGACCTTCATTGCCGGCGCGCTATGCCATTTCGCGATTCACCCATGTCATTATTCGAATATGGCGCGACCTTTCGGGCCAGCCGAGGGGCGCAGCGGTGCGGCATGGAGGGCCGTCGCGCAACGCTGCCGAACCCTGTATGGTGCGACAGGAATGAGCACTACCGCCATTGACCTCCCGCAATCCACGGCGCCGTCGTCGATCGAGCGCTGGTACGTCCTCATCCTCACGTGTTTTATTTACGCCATCAATATTGCCGATCGCTACGTGGTATCGACGGTGCTCGAGCCGATTCGCTTGGAATTGAAGTTGACCGACAGCGGCGTGGCGTGGCTTACGGGCGCTCCGCTCGCGATTTTCTATGTCACATTCGGCATTTTAATTTCCTGGTTCGCCGACCGCACCAACCGCCGCAATATCTTGGCGGCCTCGTTGGTCATCTGGTCTGCGTTCACGGCGCTCTGCGGTTTGTCGCGCAACTATTGGGAATTTCTCTTGGGGCGCGTGGGTGTCGGAGCGGGCGAAGCCGGCGGCACACCTCCCTCGACGGCCATCGTGTCGGATTGTTTTCCACCCGACCGGCGACCGATGGCGATGACGGTGCTGGCGCTAGGGGCGCCCATCGGCGCATGGCTGGGTGCGAATATGGCCGGCGCCGTGGCGCATGCCTATAACTGGCGTGCGGCATTTCTGGTACTCGGCGTGCCGGGTCTCATCGTCGGCGTCATCGTTTACTTGACCGTGCGCGAGCCGAAGCGCGGCCGCTTGGACGCCATCGTCGATGACCTGAAGCCATCATTGGGCGAGTCTCTGCGATTTCTATGGAAACAGAAGGCCGCTTACCACGTGGTCATGGGAGGCGGGGTGTGCGCGTTGTGGGGCTGGGGTCTCATCTACTGGACTCCTACCTTTCTGCAGCGTGCCTATCACTTGGACGTGGGCCAGGCGGGCGCCGTCACCGGCAACATTCATTTGGTGGGGGGCTCACTGGCCACCGTGGGCACGGCCTGGCTGTTGTCGCGACCGTCCATGGCGGACCCGCGCCGCGTGGTCTGGCTGCTTGCGGCCGGCATTGGCTTGACGACCATTCCCTCGTTCATCGCCTACTGGACCCATTCGTTGTGGCTGTGCAAGCTGATGTTCTGCATTTTCATCCCGGCCATCTATTTTTACATCGGCCCGTGTTTCGGTCTGCTCAACAATCTCGCACCCTGCCACATGCGCAATATGTTCATTGCGGTGTCGCTGTTGGTGGCCAACATATTCAATTTGATAGTCGCGCCCTGGGTCGTGGGTGCGTTGAGCGATTGGTTCGCCGGCCCTCATGCGACGGATGCTGCGTCGCTGCGACTGGCCTTGCTGTGTCTGGCGCCCACGGGATTCTGGGCGGTGTATCATTTGTATGTGGCGTCCCGCACCATCATCGAGGATCAGAAGCGCGCCATTGGCTACACCAAGAGCTGGGCTCCGTAATTTATGGTTAAGACCACCATCGACCGGCGCTGGCTGCCGCTGAACGCATTGCGGGCCTTCGAAGGGGTTGCCAAGCATTCGAGCTTCACCGCCGCGGCCAATTCGCTGCTGATCTCGCAAAGCGCTTTATCGCGCCACGTGATCGCGCTCGAGAAGTTGATCGGCGTGCAGCTGTTCGAGCGCAAGCCGCACGCGCTGGTGCTGACGAAGGCGGGCCAGCATTTGCTGCCGGCGGTGATGAAGTCCTTTGACCGTCTCGAATATGCGCTCGATGATATCCGCAATGACGGTTCCACCACCTTAAGAACGCTGCGCGTGCAGATGCCGCCGAGTTTTGCCGTGCACCTTGCCGTGCCTATATTGCGCGACTTCCGGCGCGCGGCCGTCGAAGTGGAGATCGATCTGGTCAGTCCCTATGGAGTGGGGCCTCCGCCGAGCGATGTCGACGTGGCGGTGGTGTATTCGAAGCCCACGGTCACCGACTTGGTGACGGATTTGCTCTGGCCGGTGCGCCTCAGCATGCTGTGCCATCCCAGTGTTGCGGCCCGGTTGGGTGAGAAAACGCTGGCCGAATTCATCGAGTCGAATGAGCTGGTGCACGTACGCATTTCCGATCAACCGCGGCATCACCTTTGGACGCAATTCGCACGTCAGGAAAACCTGAGTACGCTCAACATCGAGCGCGGCCTGGTATTCGATACGGCCGTGCTCGCCGTGCAATATGCGTTGAGCGGCGAGGGCATCGCCTTGGTCGACAACTACCTGTTCAGCGACTACATTCGCACCGGCCGCCTGGTCAGGCCTTTCGACATCAGTCTCGACGACGGCTACGGCTATTACTTGATCACCCACCCGGAAGCGCTGAGCGACACTGCCATTGCCTTGTTCCGCTCGTGGCTGATCGAGCGCTTCGGCACCGGTGCCGCCGCCGCACAGTCGAATCTGCACTTGGCGGTCTCGAATGAGTGAACCGGCGAGAGTGCGCAGCGGCTCGCCGGTAGCGTCGTTCGCTTTAACATCACAACGTTGAATTTGGAGTACCTATGAAGAGCCACGCGCAAGTAGTGGTCATCGGCGGAGGCGTGGTCGGCGCCAGCGTTCTCTATCATTTGACCAAAGCCGGCTGGAAGGATGTGCTGCTGATTGAGCGCGCCGAATTGACGTCCGGTTCGACCTGGCACGCGGCAGGGGGCATGCACACCGTCAACGGCG
>JANYLM010000040.1 GCA_025357835.1 Gammaproteobacteria bacterium | reverse complement strand
CGAATCACACCGTCCTCGTCCGCCCCCGGCTCGAAGCGCCGATAATAGTGCAGGACGGCCGGTACGATCCCTGCCGCACCATTGGTCGGTGCCGTCACCACCTGGCCGCCGGCGGCATTTTCTTCGTTGACCGCCAGCGCAAAGACATTGACCCAATCGAGGGCGTGCATGGGGCTCAACGCGTCGCCGCTCATGAGCTGGCGATATAGCTTCGGCGCGCGCCGGCGCACCCCCAACACCCCGGGCAGCAGCCCTTGCGCCTCGAAGCCGCGGCGCACGCAATCCTGCATGACTTGCCAAATCCGCAGCAGACGGGCGCGAATGTCGGCGTCACTGCGCCAGGTGCGTTCGCGGGCCAGCATCAATTCATGGATTTCCAAGCCCTGAGTCCGTCCGTGCTCCAGCAGGCGCGCGCCCGAATTGAACTCGTACGGCGGTTCGCGCAGCACGGCACCCACATTCGCTGCGGCGCCGGCTTGCACGATGAAGCCGCCGCCGATGCTGTAGTACTCCTCCTGCGCCAGTACTTGCAACGCTGCATCGTGCGCCGTGAAGCGCATGCCGTTGGAATGTCCGGGAAGCACCTGATCCATGTGGAACAGAAGATTGAGCGGCTCGTCGAAAGCGATCTCATGCCGGCCCAACAAGCGAATGCGTCCCTCGGCGCGGATCCTCTTCAGAGTGGCCTCCACGGCGGAGGAATCGATGGTATCGGGGCTCATGCCCTCCAACCCGAGGAGAATGGCGCGATCCGTACAGTGACCACGGCCGGTCATTGCCAGAGAGCCGTAAAGCTGCGCGGAAACTTGAGTGGTGCGCTTCAGCACGTCACGGGCGACCAACAGTTCAACGAAGCTGCGAGCCGCGTTCATGGGCCCCATGGTGTGTGAACTGGAAGGGCCTATGCCGATCTTGAAAATATCGAAGACACTCAAACTCATGCGATCGACCTGCGCGCTGCTGGGTAGCGACCGATGATACGCCGCCGGCCCGGCTGCAACAGTCAAAAGGCGCGCTGCCCAGTGCTAGAATGCGACGACATAAAACTCGTACTGATCATCGGCTTAGTGCGGAGTGGTCCATGATTCGCGACCCGCTGGTTCTCGCGGACGCCTTGACTGCCGCATTGACGCTCAGCGCAGCTTGTGCGAGCGCTGCATCCATTCCCGACAACATCGCGGCCGCGGTTGGGGACGGCACGCGGCCGGATGTCGACAAGCAACGGGATGCGAACCTGCGGTCGCCGCGGCGAACTTAGGTTCGTCGTTCGCTGTCAACTGATGCGGGTCTTTCGCATCGATTAGCTAGGACAAAGGATTGAATTAAATGAAATTGGCAGGTTTTTCACCCAAATCATTCATTGGCCCGCGGTTTACGGTTCCGGTGGCGGCGGCGGTTCTATTGGCGGCCTGCGTGGTCCCGCCGCCCCGCACCTACCGGGTGCAGGCTCCGCCGCCGCAAAAGGTATTCGTGTATCCCGCCAACGGTCAAAGTGCGGAGCAAACCGAGCGCGACCGCTACGAATGCCATATTTGGGCGGTGCAGCAAACCGGGGTCGATCCCAGCCGCCCAGATGCCAGTGCCTATGGGCGTGTGGTGGTGCAGCCGGCCAATCCCCCGGGCGCGGGCACGGCGGTGGGTGCCATCGGTGGCGCCATCCTCGGCTCAATTATCGCCGGGCCGGGCAATGCGGGCGCCGGCCTGCTCATAGGCGGCGCCACGGGCGCCATCGTAGGGTCGGCTTCTGATGCCAATGCGCAGGCCCAAGCCCAACAAACTCAGCAGCAACTCAATCAAGGCGCCGCCGCCGGGCGGGCGGGAGCGGATTCGTATCGGCGTGCGATTGGCGCCTGCCTGACGGGACGCGGCTATACGGTCACATAATGCGTGATCGAGGCAGATAGGCGCGTATCGCCACTGGAAGCCTACGTATCGCGGCTGATTGGCGCGTTTCGCTGCATATATTTCGAGAACTGAGGTTTCCGTTCATGAGTCAAAGTCTAAAAATCGCGTTGCTGTCAATGTTTGTGGTGTTATGGGGCATTCAGGCGGGCGCGCCCGCAACTGCCGATGAACGCGATCGAGGTCGTGCTGAGCCGCGGCCGCCCGCCGCTCGGCCTGCCCCGCAATGGGCACCGGCAGCGCGGCCGGGCGGGGGACGACCCGGCGTGGAACGACCCGGCGTGGCACGACCCGGCGTGGCACGACCCAGCGTTGGACGACCGGATATGGGTCGCCCTGCCTTTGATGGACGTGGCCAGGTATTGGATAGCCGCTACAACCACGGCCGCTACTATCCGCCGAGGGGGACTCTCAGGACCTCGTTGCCCGATGGTTATCGCCCCTACTATAGTGGTGAAAATCGCTACTATTTCAGCGGCGGTATCTGGTATGCACCGCGGGGCCCGGGTTTTGTCGTGATAGCACCCCCGCCGGGTCTAGTGATCTCGGTTCTGCCTCCTTTCTACTCCACAGTGTGGTTCGGGGGCGTTCCTTACTACTATGCCGACAATGTGTACTACTCGGCCCAGCCTGACCAAAGCGGCTACGCCGTGGTGGACCCGCCTGACAATGCCGATGCACCCTCGCCGCCGCCTGACACCGCTGAGGACGATTTGATGATTTACCCGAAGAATGGTCAGACCAAGGAGCAGCAGGCTGCCGACCAATTCGAGTGCCACAACTGGGCGAAGGGTCAAACCGGTTTTGATCCTACCCAAGCGGAAGGCGGAACCTCGGGCAACGCCGATGCGGCTCGCAACAACTACAATCGCGCGATGTCGGCGTGTTTACAGGGGCGAGGCTACCAGGTCAATTAGCGCACAGAGGTCTGTCGCTCAGCGACGTCGTGAGCGGAGTCCTACGCGTGGCAATGTGTGGCGCTGACAGCGAGTCAACGCCCAACCGGGCATAATTCGCGTGAGAGCGCCGTTCACGTCTGTTGAGGAGATTTGCGATGCTAACCACCCACCCAAGCTCGGTCGCCCAGAAAAGGGACTTGCACGTGGGCGGTCTTGGCTCGAGCGCCACAGGGGCGCTGGCCGCGGTCACCGATCCGGTTCTCGATGCGGCGGATTCGTGGTTCGACCGGTTTCGAGATGTGGTGCGCGATGCCGATGAATACGTTCATCACCGCCCTTGGGCTGCGCTTGCGATCGTCGCCGTGGTTGGCGTGACCGCCGGTTTCCTGCTATCGCGACGGCCGACTCCATGACGAATTTCGACGATATGACACGCAACTTTTCCAATCACCGGCAGTGGCGCGAATTCGTGGCGGCAGTGCATGAGTCGGTTACCTACCCCTGTGTGGCGACTTACCCGATGGTGTTGAGCGCCCTGCGGTCGGGCCGAGCATGGTTCAACGACGGTGCGGCGCGCGCATCCACTTGGCTGAGCGGCGGCGAAGATTGCACCAATGAGTTCAAGCCAGAGCGAGGCTAGTCACTCTAGAGCGCTTGTGGACTGTCTGGGGCAGGCGTCAGGGTCAATCGCTCGGGGTATGAATATACGTTGCAGTGCGCATCGCGCAGAAATCCTACTAGCGTCAGTCCGGAGGTCACCGCGAGATTGACCGCAAGACTGGAAGGTGCGCCGATGGCAGCAAGTACGCTGACTCCGGCGCGGATTGCCTTCTGCACGAGTTCGAAGCTGGCGCGTCCGCTCAAGACCACGATGCGATTCGTCAGCGGAAGGTGTCCCGACATGAGATTCATTCCGACTAGTTTGTCGAAGGCATTGTGACGGCCTACATCCTCGGCCACAGCCAGCAGGTTACCCGCAAAATCGAATAGCGCCGAGGCGTGAACGCCGCCGGTGTCGCCGAACTTCGACTGCGCTGCACTCATGCGCTCCGGCAGGCGCAGCAGCACGGACAGCGCGACGTGGCCGGTATCGGGGATATGCGTGGCGGCGGCGCGGGCTATGGCGGCATCGAGCCCCGTGGTGCCGCAAACACCGCAACTCGAACCGGCCGAGAACAGGCGCGATGGGGTGTTCGGCACGATCTGCAGGGCTGCGCCTAAACGCACATTGACCACGTTCGGCCGCCGCGTAGTAGCCTCGATGGTCTCGATGTCCGCCCTTTGATTCACAATACCCTCGCCGTAGAGTAGACCGGCGGCCAAGCTTTCATCGTCGCCCGGGGTACGCATGGTCGTGCCGAAGGACATGGGCTCGGGCCCCAGCGATGAATGATGCAGCAGGAACTCAAGCGGCGCTTCGACCGCCACCCGGTCGTCTTTTGCCATTTGGCTGTCGGCGCTGGAACGAAGAATGCGCACGTTGAGAGTCCCGCTCGGCGCCGGAGCCGCGGATTGCCTGGGTAAGACATTATTGGCCATGCTTAAGGACCACCCACCTTTTGCTCAAATTACGGGCCAATGATACCGTTCAGGGTCTTGTCTAGGCCATCAAAGGGGACCCCAAATGTCGAAATCAGCCGAACTCAAAACGCGCAAGGCGGCGGCCGTGCCCAATGGGGTGGGTACTCGCGGCATTTACGTGGCCAGGGCCGAAAATTCCGAGCTGTGGGATGTGGATGGCCGGCGCTATATCGATTTCGCGGCGGGCATCGCCGTAGTCAACACCGGCCATCGCCATCCGCGGGTCATGGAGGCCGTGGCGCAGCAGGCCCAGGCGTTTGCGCATACCTGCTTCCATGTGGCGCCCTACGAGTCGTATGTGCATCTGGCGGAGCGGCTGAATGCCCTGGCGCCCGGGGATTTCGCCAAGAAGACCCTGTTCTTGAATTCCGGCGCCGAGGCCGTAGAGAATGCCATCAAGATCGCCCGCTACCACACCAAGCGTTCCGCGGTGATCGCATTCTCCGGCGGCTTTCACGGCCGCACTCTCATGACCATGGCGCTCACGGGCAAGGTTATGCCCTACAAGCGCGGCTTCGGTCCGTTTCCCGCGGAGATTTATCATGCGGAATTTCCGCAGCCTTATCGCGGCATCACTACGGAACAGGCGCTGGCCGATTTGGACCGGCTATTCCATGGCGACATCGACCCGAAGTCGATCGCGGCCATTATCATCGAACCGGTGCAGGGAGAGGGCGGCTTCAATGTGGCGCCCGCCGATTTCCTGCGTGCGCTGCGGCGTCTATGCGATGAGCACGGCATCGTGATGATCGCCGACGAGGTGCAAGGCGGCATGGCCCGAACCGGCAAGATGTTTTCCATCGAACACTCGGGCGTCGTGCCCGATCTCATGACTCTGGCGAAGGGTCTGGGCGGCGGCTTCCCGCTGTCGGCGGTGACTGGCCGAGCGACCATGATGGATGCGGCGCATCCCGGCGGCTTGGGAGGCACATACGGCGGCAATCCGATCAGCATAGCGGCGGCCCACGCAGTCCTCGATGTGATCGAGTCCGAAGGACTGTGCCAGAGAGCGGCGGCTGTCGGAGACAAAATGCGCACTCGACTCCTGGCGCTTGCCAAGGAACTGCCGTATATCGGCGAAGTACGCGGACTGGGCGCCATGGTGGCCTTCGAGCTGGTCAAGGATCCGAATACCAAGGAACCCGACGCCGAAGCGACGGCTGCGATACTGGCGCATGCGGAGAAACGCGGCTTGATTCTCCTGTCCTGCGGCACGGCGATGAATGTGGTGCGCTTGCTGGCGCCGCTCACCATTCCCGATACGGTGTTGGAGGAAGGTTTGACTATTCTTGCCGCGGCGTTGGGCGATGCATACGGCCACGAGTCCAAGCGCGCGGTTGCTTAGCCGCAGGGCGCGTAGGGCGCCGATGCTCGGCATGAACTAAGGAGCGCCGTCGTCGGCGCTCCTTAGTCTTTATCTTTGTCGACTGCCCATCTTGCTCAATAACGGAAAGTCGCGGTAACGCCGAAAGTTCTCGGTCGATAGGTTATGTATCGATACGCGGGGCTTACCAATGCGCTGTTACCATCGTAAGAGCTAGTCTGATGGTTGAAGTTCGTGATCGTGTGCGTGTCGGCCAAATTGTCTACGAACATCGATACGGCCCAGTCGCCTATATTTGTGCCGGCCCGCAGTGAGGCGAAAGCCTGCCTCGAGGTGGGAAAGGATGCGGGATCATATTGAGTAGTACGGTGGTTCGGATCAGGCGAATCAAGGGCGGCATGCGACCACTTATCCCCGGCCTTGTACTCGTAGTCCCCGCGTACAAATGATTCGTGCGATAACGCACTGAACTTGTATTCCAAGCCCACTGCCGCTGAGTAGGGCGGAATGGAGAAGCCGGTGCCGATTCCATTGGGACCCGCGATGGCATCGCCGCTGAACACCAGCGGTGGCCCCGTACGGGCCGCGCCGGTTGGGTACGAGTCCTTGGTATAGCGTGCATCGGTGTATCCGAAGCTCGAATCGATGGTCAGTGCATCGGTAACCTGGAAATCGGCCTGCACGTCGAAGCCTTTCGAGACGGCGTTGCCCAAGTTGTCGGTAAATTGGATCTGGCAGATCGGCGGCACCACATTGCCCTGGATGTTGTTCCACTTGACGTAGTAAATGCTGCTGGCAAGGCGGACGCGATTGTTGAAATTGTTCTTGGCACCCAGCTCGAAGCTCTGCACCGTATCGGATTTGTAGGTGGCCGGTGCGTGAGTAATTTTGAGATTTAGGAAGTCCTGAGTGCATCCTAGGACAGTATTCTGAAACGTCGGGTCGTACGGGATGGACGGATTGCCGCCGCCGCTTCGAAAGCCCTTGGCGTAAGTAAAGTAGTACATGTCACTCGGATCGGCCTGCCATTGCAGGCTCAGTTTGGGGGTGACCGGTTTCTCACTGCTGGCATTAGAGCCCGGCCGGGGCCCGCTGTTCTGCGGCCCGTCTGATAGGCTCTCAATGGAGAACGAGGTCTTCGAGACACGTAGGCCGCCCGTCAGTTTCAAAGTGTCCGTCAGACTGAAATTCGCTTCTGCAAAGCCGGCGATCTGGCGGTCGTAGCTCGTTAGGCGGTTGAAATAGGAGTCTCCCATGGGCAGAACCGAGCTGCCATCCGGGTTCAGAGGCGTGCCGAAGTAGGTGGCAATGGGGGAGCCGATCAGCTGATTGAAGAAGGCGTCCGCCATGGGATCGTGGATTTCTTCGAGGCTGAACTGGCGATTGAGAGAGTAGAAGACTCCCGCCGTCCACGACAAACGGGCAGTTGGATCAGTCGACTGCAGCCGAATTTCCTGAGTGTAGTTTTCTTGCTGATTGGTGACGGTAGCGGGCGCCCGGTAATTCTGCAGTCCCGGCGGCAGATGCACTCCCGATCCGTCGAGCACCGGGAAGTACGCGACTCCCGGGGCCATGGGATAGCTCGCGGGATTGAACAAAGTCTGATAGTACCCGAGGTTGTACAACGTGCCATCGTAGCCGCTTACTTCGTCGCGATGGAAGTATGCGGTCGTCGAAATCAGTTTCACCGCCCCGAAGTCCGCCTGAATGTTCAGCGAGGGCAGGTAGAACTTGTCGGGTTCGCTACGCGCCGTGGGATTCGCGCTGAAGTACCGATCCTTGCTGGGATCCGATATGTTGGGCCAGTAGATCGTGACGTCGTTTCTCTTGCGATTCTGATAGAAAACGCTGGGAGCAATGCTCAGGGCCTCGGTGGGTTGCCAAAGGGCAGCGACGCGCAGCACCACCGTTTCATCGTGATTTGCGTTCTTGTCCACCGTCTGGAGGGTGGTTGGATCGACGCGATCTATCCAGCCGCCGTCGCGCCGGTACCAGGCGCTGGCGCGCATACCGAACTTGCCGTCCACGATCGGGCCTCCTGCCGCTACGCCGGCCTCATAGCTAAGCTCTCCTCCTTGAGTGTAGGAAGTCTCGGTCTTGGCGTACACACTGGTCTTGGTGAGACTCGGGGCCGTCGTAATATAGCGGACCGTGCCTCCCTCCGAACCGGCTCCGAACAGGGTTCCCTGCGGTCCGCGCAGCACCTCGATTCGATCGAGGTCGAAGACCTTCAGCAGCGCATCGTCGGAATTGAATCCGAGCTCGCGCACCTGAATCGGTACATCGTCAATGTAAATGCCGGTCGTGCCCGACCCGCCGCTGGAGGAAATACCGCGAATCGCGATTGAGTTTGACTGGCTGGCGTCGAAGGTCACGCCGGGAGTGAATCGGGCGACGTCTCCGATGTCCTTGACGCCCTTGATGTCCAATGTTTCCTTCGTGAATGCACTGATGCTGATGGGCACCCTGCTGAGACTCTCCTCGTGGCGGGTCGCCGTCACCACTATTTCCTCCAGGCCACTCGGGGCTGCGGTTGGTTCGGTGGTGGTTGCATCGCCGGCAGCGGCCCAATTGGCGATGCAGGCTCCGGCACCCACTATAAGAGTGCGTAAAAACAACGATTGCGCGGAAAGCCGCGGGTTGATCGGCTTCGAAGGAGTGGCTGGCATCATATCCCCGTAATTTAGTTATATGGTCCGATAACTCTGGATCGACAGTAGCACCGGGCAAAAACCCGCGCAACCGCCAATGCGATAGCATACGCGCATGGTGCTAAAACTCGAAAATCCCGACCTCACCGCGGACGTAGACGCCTGCTGGGTGGTGAAGGACGAAGTCGTGACGGTAGAGTTCGCCGCCACGACAGGGGTACTCAACAGCGCCGTCGGACTCAATCGCTATGCGCCGGGTGATGCACTGCTGACCGGCTCGACCGGGGATGGTTGGTGCGTGTCTCGCGATCGATTTGATGCGAAATACCAACCTGAAGGGGCCACCTTGCCGGGTCAAGGCGGCATGTACCGAAATCGCCCGGTGGCGGTGCTCGCCAAGCGAATGTCCGCGGCATTCACCGTCGCGCGCTCGGCCGGCGGTGATTTATTGCAGGGGGAGGCGGGCGACTGGCTGCTGCAGTATGCTGCCTGTGATCATGGCATCGTCGCCGCTTCGCGATTCGACAGCGTGTACCGCGTCCTGGATAGGGGCGCCGCGCCGCCGCGATAAGCAGCGCCGGCCGCGGAATTAGGCGAGATCAGAGTTGGCCGCGACCCGCTTAAGGGTCGGCAGCCGGCCCTGCCACGCATTGCTGCGTGGCAGGGCTGGAAAACCTGGGCGCCACAGCCAAGGCTTAATTGCGGTACGTGAAGGACAGGCCGATGGTGCGCGGACGAAAGGTGAACTGCCGCTCCAGGCGATTAAAGCCAATGCCCGGATTGATGGTGTAGTCGTAATTGGTGACGGTATGCGTGTCGGTGAGATTGTCGACGAATGCAGCCATCTGCCAGCCGCCGAAGGTCATGCCGGCACGCGCCGAGGCGAAGTTGGTGGGTGACAGCACGTAAAACGAGGAGTTGTACTGCTGGGTCCCCGAATCCTGAGCAGGCGACGACCACTTGGCCCGGCCCGCATATTCGTCGTCCACCCGAATGAATGACTCTCTATTGAATACCGAGAACTTGTACTCCAGCCCGATGGTGGCAGTGAACGGCGCGCCGGGCTGTCCGCTCTGACCGGTGATTGCATCACCGCTCTTGACCACCGGGGGGATCTCTGTGGGGGTCAACTGCGAGTCCTGAGTGTAGCGGGCGTCGGTGTAGCCGGTGGCCAGTTCCAGAGTGAGGCCGTCAGTCATGGCGATTTCAGCTTGGATGTCAGCGCCTTTGGCGACGGCCTTGCCGAGGTTCGCGATGAATGAGATCTGACAAACGGGCGGGACCACGGTCTGCTGAATGTTGTTCCAGCGGATGTAGTAGATGCTGCTGGCGATCTTGACGCGGTTGTTGAAATTGTTCTTCGCGCCCACCTCAAAACTGTTGACCGTGTCGGAATCGAAAGTCTTGGGTGCGCCCGGTATGCCTAATGCGATGAAGTCCGCTGCGCACGCCTTGTATGGCACCGGATTGTTGCCGCCACCCGGCCGAAAGCCCTTCGCATACGTGAAGTAATACAGGTTCCGCGGGTCCATTTGATAGGCGAAGCTAACTTTGGGTGTGAAGGAGTGTTCGTTCTTGACGGCGCCCTCAGTTTGCGGTGCCAAGTACAATTGCGGGCCGCCGGTTAGCGACGTGAACGAATACTTGGACTTCGAGTAGCGCGCGCCCACGGTCAACTTGAGCTCATCCGTAAAGCTGAAGGTACCCTCGCCGAAAGCAGCCGTCTGCTGATCCTTGGCGTTGGTGAGCAGAAAGTACGAATCGTTGGGATAACGCGGATCATAGGGTACGGAGTTTAAATTCGGGTCCACGAAAACACTGGTATATGGCAGGCCGACTGTCGCCTGAGTAAGTTGATCCAACATAGGGTCGTGAATCTGCTCCAGGTAGCGCTGCCGGTTCTGGCTGAAGAACAGGCCCGTGGTCCAAATGAGCCGCGCTCCCGGATCATTCGATTGCAGACGAATTTCCTGAGTGAAGTTCTGCTGACCGTTGTCGATCGAGGCCGGCGATCGATAGTTCGATACGCTGGCCGGCAAATGAACGCCGTTGCTGTCGAGCAGCGGTGAACTCAGGCCAAAAGCACTCTTGTAGAATCCTAAATTATACAAGGTGCCGTCGTAGCCGGTTTGGTCCTTGCGATGATAGTACGAGGTATTGGAAATCAATTTCATCGCACCCACGTCTGCGTCGATCTTGAGTGCGGGTATGTAGAACCGGTCCGGCGCCGAACGCTGCGTCGGGTCCGCGCTGAAGTACCGGTCCTTGCTGGGATTTGAATACAGCGGCCAGTAGGTTTCGACGTCATTGCGGTATCGGTCTTGGTAGTAGTAGCTCGGTGTCACGGTGATGTGCTCGGTGGGCGCCCAGACCGCGGCTAGCCGAACCAGCATGGTCTGATCGTAGTTCGCGTTCTTTTCGGCGGTGGCCAGCGTCACTGGGTCGATGCGATCCACGTAGCCGCCGTCGCGCCGGTACCAAACGCTGGCGCGCACCCCCAAGGTGCCGTCGATGACGGGCGTACCGCCGGCGATCCCTAGTTCGTAGCTCGGCTCTCCGCCCTGGGTGTAGGACAGTTCTTCACGGCTGTAGATGCTGCTCTTGGTCAGACTGGGCTGGGTGGTGATGTAGCGCACGGTACCGCCCTCGGAGCCCGATCCGAAGAGAGTGCCCTGAGGGCCGCGCAGCACCTCGATCCGATCGATGTCGAAGGACTTCGGCAGGGCGTCGTCCGGATTGAATGCCAGCGCACGGATTTGAATGGGGGTGTCATCCAGATAGATGCCGGTGGTGCCGGCTCCGCCGCTCGAGGCAATGCCGCGAATCGAGATGTTATTGGTGCCGGAGTTGTCGACGTCGACCCCCGGCGTGAAACGTGCGACGTCGTTGAAGTCCTTTACGCCGCGAACATCCAGAGATTCCTGAGTCAATGCCGTGACGCTGATGGGAACCTTGCTGAGGCTTTCCTCGTGACGGGTGGCCGTCACGACGATTTCCTGCAGCGGCCCCGTCGTTTCGTCGGCCCCGGCCGAATCCGCGTGCACCAGACCCGGCGAGCCGGCGGCAAGGGCAATGCAGAGCGCGCCCACGGATCTCATCCAACC
>JANYLM010000005.1 GCA_025357835.1 Gammaproteobacteria bacterium | reverse complement strand
GTGGCTGGCCGAAACCAGCAACTGCTCGATTTCCGCCACCACGGCTTCGTCCCGGCCGCGCGCGAGTTCTTGGTACAACGCTTCGAGCGCGATTTGCTGGTTCTGCGATTCCGTGAGTTTTTGCTCCAAGCCGCCGATCTTGACCAGGAGCTCGCGCGATGTTTCTTGCGCTTGGCTGGCGAGTATCCGGCTTTCATTGCTGCGCGTGTCGAATAGCGCGAGGCGTTTGGCGAGTTCGTCGTTCATGCTAAGCGTTTGGCGGTAAGTGAAGAGCCACGCTGCCAGCGCGAGCACGATCGCGATGATGCTCAGCACGTGCGTGGCATTTAGCCAATGGCCCAGGCGCACCAGCCGAGAACGGCGTTCCACAGGCGTTGCGGCGGCGGACGAAGCGGGGATGAGATTGGTGTCATTCATATAGGGCGAATTGTAGCAGCAGGCGGGGGAGTTGCGCTGCGCAACCCGGTGGGCCGGACGGCTGCCTTTTTTGGAGAGTATTTCGTGCTCCCAAGCGACGCGGTAAAATGTGGCCCTATGGCTTCAGATCGATACACCACGCAGCTGGTTAGTTGGCAAGACGCGCAAGTTCAATTGAGCGCGATCCGGTCTACGGTTTTCATTCAAGAGCAAAACGTGCCGGAAGCCCTGGAATGGGACGGCGAAGATCCGCACGCCAGTCACGTTTTAGCGTGTGACGCGGAAGGCAGAGCCATCGGCGCCGCACGCCTGCTGCTGCACGGCAATCGCGCGCACATCGGACGCATGGCGGTGCTGAAGGCATGGCGCAAGCAGGGGGTGGGCACCGCTTTACTCGAATGCGTCATCGCCGAAGCGTTGCGGTGTGGCGCAAGCACGGCGTTTCTTAATGCGCAAACGACTGCCGTGGCATTTTATGCACGCGCCGGCTTTGTGCGTGAAGGAGAGGAATTTTTGGATGCAGGGATTCCGCATTTTCGGATGACGCGCCGGTTCTAGCTTTCTACTTCTTCCCCCGGATCTTCAGTACTCAAAATTCCCGCGTTGTAATCGTAGGCGAACAGCTCGGCATAGCGGCCCCAATCGATGATGACTGAAAGCACGCGTTCGGCTTCTTCTTCGTTCAGATAATCTTCCAATTCCCTTAAAAACCGCTGCTCGGGTGCGCGCTGCGAGGGACGCTCATCCAGTACACGGCGGATGTGCGCGGCCAGCGGCACGCGCTTCAATAGGTGTTCACCGAAGATTTCTTTGCGCCGCAGTATGTCGGCTTCGACGAAAGCCCGGCCGTGGCGCGTCAGGGTGATGGCGCGGCCCGTTACGTGGGCGAAATCGAGTAGTTCCAGCACATCGACGATGGGGAATAGATCGTCGATCTCGAAGTGCAGCGCTTCGGCCAATTCCGGCAATTCGGCGCTGCCTGCTTCTTCGATCTGTTCGATCTGATCCAGCACGCCTTCCATTTGCGCCACAAACACGCTCGGCAATCGATGACCGATGCCGATGGCGTCGAGCTTGGCGACCGCGCCAACCACGGCGGTGGTCATGGCGGTATAAACGCGCTCCACCATTTGCCGGAACACCAGTGCATCACGATCGCGCGGATGTTTCATGGTCACCGGCAACTCGGCTTTGACGCGGCCGGGATTGGCGTCGAGCAGCACGATGCGGTCGGCCATCAACAGCGCTTCTTCGATGTTGTGCGACACCATCAGAATCGCCTGCGTGGAAATCTGCCGTTCCAGCCATAGGTCGAGCAGGTCGCCGCGCAAGGTCTCCGAGGTCGGCACATCGAGCGCGGAGAAGGCTTCATCCATCAGCAATACATCGGGATTCACCACCAGCGCGCGGGCGAAGCCGACGCGCTGGCGCATGCCGCCGGAAAGTTCTTTGGGATAGGCCGATTCGAAACCACCCAGGCCGATCATCTCGATCACATCGGATGCGCGCCGCTGGCGCTCGGCGGGCGCCACGCCCTGCGCTTCCAATCCCAGCTCGACGTTTTGCTGCACATTGAGCCAGGGAAACAAGGCGAAACTTTGGAACACCATGCTAATGCCTGGTTGCGGGCGCGACACGCGTTGGCCGCGATAGCGCACCTCGCCCTGCGTGGCTTGGGTCAGCCCGCCGATGATGCGCAGTAGCGTGGATTTACCGCAGCCGGATTTGCCGAGCACGGCGACGATCTCTCCTGGCTGGATCACGATGTTGATATCTTCCAGCACCGTCAGCGTGCCTTTGCCTTCGGCGGCGAAAGTCTTGGCCACGGCGCGAACTTCGATTAATGCGTCGGTATTTTGCATGTTGTTATTCCAAAGCCAGGTGTGCTTGTGCGTAACGATATAAGCGGGTCCATAAGGTGCGGTTGAGCACCACCACATAGAGGCTCATCACCGCGATACCGAGCGCGATGCGCGGATGATCGCCCGCCGTGGTTTGCTGCGCGATGTAAGCGCCGATGCCGGTGGCGGTGAGTGTGGTCGTGCCCCAGTTCACCACCTCCGTGACCACGCTGGCATTCCACGCGCCACCCGAAGCGGTGAGACCGCCGGTCACATAGGCGGGAAAGACGGCGGGTAAAATCAGCCGCCGCCACAGCAGCCACTTGCGCATGCCAAGATTGGCCGCGGCCTCTTTAAGATCGGTCGGGATTGAAGCCGCGCCGACGATCACATTGAACAGAATGTACCACTGGGTGCCTAAAATCATCAGCGGGCTCAAGTAAATATCCGGATTGAGCTTCCAGGCGACGATGCCGTAGACCGCGATGGGGAATAGTAGATTCGCCGGGAATGCAGCCATGAACTGGGCAATGGGTTGCACGATCTGCGCCGCCCGCGGCCGCATGCCCACCCACACCCCGATGGGCACCCACACCAAGCTGGCGAGAGCGATCAATATGAACACCCGCAACATGGTGAGCGTGGCCAGTCCACCCACCTGCACAGCCTCGCGCAGCGAGGTGTGCTTGATCAGCACCCAGACGATGTGCCATAGCCCGGCCACCACGGCAGCGACAAGAACCACAACCCACAGTAAATCCAATGATCTGCGTTTGGGCGCCGCCACAGCCGCCGCCGTGGGCGCATCGGTGCGCTTCACCGCCCGGCTGGTCCATAGCACGGCCGCATGAAACGCCACCGTCGCGGCTTGAATCAGGCGCGAACGGCGCATCATGGTCAGTGCCCAGGAGTCGGGCACTCGGACGCCGGGTTCCTGCTCGACGCGAAAGCGGTCCGCCCATGCCACCAAGGGCCGGAACAACAATTGGTCGTACAGCAGAATCACGATGAGCATAGTGACGATGGCCCAACCGATGGCCACCAGGTTCTTCTGCGCAATGGCGAGCGCGATGTATGACCCGACGCCCGGCAAGGCTACGGTGGTGTGTCCGACGCTGATCGACTCCGAGGCGACGACGAAGAACCAGCCGCCCGACATGGACATCATCATGTTCCAGATGAGCGCCGGCATGCCGAAGGGAACTTCCAGCTGCCAGAAACGCATCCACGGCGACAGCCGGAACGATTCAGCCGCCTCCATGAGTTCGATCGGAATCGTGCGCAATGACTGATAAAAGCTGAAGGCCATATTCCAAGCTTGGCTGGTGAATATGGCGAAGATGGCCGCGAATTCGGCGCCGAGCACCCGCCCCGGGGCCAGGGACATGAAGAACACGACCGTAATTGAAATGAAACCTAGAATCGGCACCGACTGCAGAATGTCAAGAATGGGCACCAACAGCTTGCCGGCCCGCTCGCTTTTGGCGGCCCAAGTCGCGTACGTCAGAGTGAAAACCAGCGAGAGCGCCAGCCCGGCCAACATGCGAAACGTTGTGCGCGCTGCGTATTCCGGCAAATGAATCGGATCGAGCGACAGCGGCACTATGTCGAGCTGCGACAACGGGGCGAACAAACCCCGCGATGTTTCGCCCAAAAAGACGATCAAGCCGATCACGACGATGAACGCCAGCACGTCCCAGCGAGTGCCGATGTCGCGGAGAAAGCCTGAGGGTGCAAAGCGATTCATCCGCGCATTCTCGCAGGACAGACAACGAACTAGCTAGTAGGGTATGGGTTCCAACATCGAACATCGTGAAACTTTGTGACGCAGCAACTCATCATGGGCATCGGTCAATACGGGTTGATGATCGTGGTGCTCAACGTGCTGCTCGACCAAATCGGACTTCCCGTACCGGCGGTTCCGACGCTGATCGTAGCGGGCGCCATCGGCGCCGACGGACAGATGCCGTTGGCCGGGTTGTTCATCGGGTCGGTGATTGCCTGTCTGGTTGCCGATTGCGGCTGGTTCCTCGTCGGGCAAAAATACGGCATCCGAGTTCTGAAAACCTTGTGCAAGATTTCTCTGGAGCCGGACTCCTGCGTCAGTCAGACCCAACTCCGCTTCGAACGCTGGGGCGTCAACTCGCTGATCATCGCGAAATTCATTCCCGGCCTCGCCATCATCGCGCCGCCAATGGCCGGCGCCATGCGCATCGGTTGGATGCGATTCGTCGCATTGAGCACCTGCGGCGCCGCTCTGTGGGTGGGCTCGGGCCTCGCCGCCGGCGTGCTCTTTAAATCGCAGATCGTGCGGCTGCTGGAACACATGAACGCCATCGGCGGCATTACCGGCGCCGGCGTCGCGAGTCTGTTGACTGGCTACATCGCGTACAAGTGGTGGGAAAGGAGCCGCTTCTACAAGATGCTGCGCATGGCGCGGATCAGCGTCGACGATCTTTACAAACTCATTCAAGCCGGCGCCGCGCCGCTGATCATCGACGTACGTTCCAGCACCGCGCGGGCGCTCGAACCACGCTGGATTCCCGGCGCGCTGCACGTTCCTTTGCAAGATGTGGCCGACCGCCTCACGGACCTGCCGCGGGATCGGGACATTATTTTGTATTGCACCTGCCCCAGCGAAGCCTCCGCGGCGCGCGTCGCCAAAATCCTGATGAATCATGGCTTCAAAACAGTCCGCCCCCTGCATGGGGGTCTCGATGCCTGGGTCGCGGCGGGCTATGCCGTGGAGGGCGGCCCATGACGCATCATGTGGTGGTGGTCGGTGCGGGCTTCGGCGGCTTGGCGGTGACGCATGGTTTGGCCGGCGCCGATGTCAAGATCACCATCATCGATCAGCGCAATCATCACTTGTTCCAGCCCCTGCTGTATCAAGTCGGCACCGCATCGCTCTCGACTTCGGAAATAGCCTGGCCCATCCGCCACCTGATGCGCAGACGCAAAGAGGTTACAACCCTGCTCGGCGAGGTGGGGGGAATCGACACTCAGAACCGCCGCGTGTTGCTCGAAGACGGCGGCGAGACGCCTTACGACACGCTGGTGTTGGCCACGGGTGCCAGACATGCCTATTTCGGTCACGACGAGTGGGAACCCTATGCGCCGGGTCTGAAGACCTTGGAAGACGCCACCTCCATCCGCCGCAGAATACTATTGTCCTTCGAACGCGCGGAACGCGAATCCGACGCCGAGCGCCGCGCCGCGCTGCTGACCTTCGTGATCGTCGGCGGCGGGCCCACCGGGGTGGAATTGGCCGGCGCCATCGCCGAGCTTGCGCATCAGAATCTGCCTCCGGAGTACCGGCACATCGACACGCGCCGGGCTCGCGTAGTGCTGATCGAAGCGGGTCCGCGCATATTGCCGAGCTTTACCGAAGATCTCTCGGCCTACGCGCATGCCTCTCTGCAACGCCTGGGGGTTGAAATACAACTGGGTCAGGCCGTGCGCGAATGCAGCGGCCAAGGCGTGATGTACGGCGATCGCACCCTGGCGGCGAAGGTCATTCTATGGGCGGCGGGCGTTCGAGCCTCGTCCGCCGCCGCCTGGGCAGGACTGCCGGCCGACAACGCCGGGCGCGCGAAAGTGGCAGCCGACCTCACCGCTCCCGGACATCCGGAGATCTTCGTCATCGGCGACACCGCAACCGTCAATGCCTGGCAGGGCAGGCCCGTCCCCGGAATCGCTCCGGCGGCGAAGCAACAGGGCATGCATGTCGCCCGCACCATCAAGCTGCGCTTAAGCGGCCAAACCACGCCGCGAATTTTTCGCTACCGGCATGCCGGCAATCTAGCCACCATCGGCAAACGAGCGGCCGTCATCGATTTCGGCAGGATCAAGGCGCGCGGCCGGCTGGCTTGGTGGATTTGGGGACTGGCCCATATTTACTTCTTGATCGGTGTGCGCAATCGGCTGGCCGTCGCCCTAAGCTGGCTGTGGATATATGTCAGCGGCAGCCGCAGTGCCTGCCTGATCACTCAAGGCCAACACCGGCCACGATCATCCTAGGCGGGCCTGTGTACACACCGTAGGATTTCTGTTTATTCACAACAGATTCAAGGCCTATGTTTTGCCGATAGACTGTATATAATTCCAGTCCACAACGCCGCGGCCCACGTGGATTATTCGCTGAACGAAAGTGCCTCTTTGGCGATCGGCGCAATACTGCGCCACGGCGATGTGGTGTCCACGACGGCGTCCGGCGGGAGAATTTACCGGGCCCATCGGGCGCTGGCCGAGGACCCAGCATTTGGGCCCGAAGCCTATGCGTACAGGCTTACCGGCACGACGTATGGGTTTCGGCTGGGGATCAATTACTCTCCCACTGTGCACAGCTTGCTGGGGTGCGGATTTGAACGCCTGGAGACGCGCGTCGAGGGGGGAAACAATTACACGAAGTCGATTCCGGAAATCACCTGGGACTACCGTTTCTAGATGAAAAGATTCCTCGCAGCGGCGGCCGTTTAATTCTCGCCTGGGGTGTGGGGCCGGGCCGCGCTGCCGAGCTGCGCGTCCTCGTCAACGATCATCACGGGAAATGGGTTTCGGACGCGGTCGTTTTGGCCACGCCCTCGGACCTCAAGAGCGCGCAGCACGTCAAAGCGCAGCCGGACGCCGTCGATCAAGTGGACAAGCAGTTCGTGCCCTTTGTGAAGCCGGTGTTCCTGGGATCGAAGGTCCGGTTTCCCAATAGCGACAATATCCGGCACCAGGTTTATTCCTTTTCCACCGC
>JANYLM010000124.1 GCA_025357835.1 Gammaproteobacteria bacterium | reverse complement strand
CCCATGCAGGCGATTCAATCGGCAACCGTGAATGCCGCAGATCTGATCGGCCACTCGGAACTATTCGGTTCCATCACGGCCGGTAAGTCCGCGGACATTATCGCCGTGAACGCCGATCCGCTTACCGATATCCACGAACTTGAGCATGTTCAATTCGTGATGAAAGAGGGCAAAGTCTACAAGCAAGAACAATGAGCCCGGTGTTGGGCGTTTCACTTGGATTTAGGCAGAGAACTCGCCGATGGCAGCCACGAAACGCTCTCCGTAACGAGCCAACTTGGCTTGGCCGACTCCGGAAAGTTCGGCGAATTGGTTCAAGGTAAGCGGCCGGCGCTCGACCATTTCGCGCAGCGTTGCGTCGTGGAACACCACGTAGGGAGGCAGTCCATGCTCGTCGGCCAATCGCTTGCGCAGGGCCCGTAGACATTCGAACAATGCGCTGCCTTCGGGCGCGGCGGCTGCAGATCCGCCGGGACGGGCGTCGGCCGTCGATGCCGGACGCGTGCGCTTCGGCTTGACCGGGGCAGCTATGTGGACGATGAGTTCTTGGCGCAGCACTTGCCCGCTTTGCGCATTGAGCGAGAGCACCGGATAGCCATCCTGAGTCTCTTCGATGAGCCCCTGATGGAGCAGGGCACGGGCGACATGGCGCCATTCGTCAACCGTTCGCAGTTTCCCGATCCCGTAAACGCTCAAGCTGTCATGTCCTCGCGAAAGTACGCGCTCGCTGCGCGCTCCGCGCAGGATGTCGATGATTTGGGCGGCACCGAAGCGCTGTCCCCGCTGCGCGAGACGTGCGATGCAGGACATGAATTGCCGCGCCTCCGTGCTCCAATCTTGCGCCGTTCGCGGTTCGCAGCAATTGTCGCAAGCGGCGCATGGAGCGGCGAAGTTCTCACCCAGATAACGCAGCTGAACCGCTCGGCGGCATTCGGTGGACTCCGCATAGTTCAGCACCTGCCGCAATTGCTGGCGCGCAATGCGTTGCTCTTCCCCAAGGGGCTCGCCCGTATCGGGATGTACCTTTTGCTGAATTAAGAATTCCGATGTGCGGATATCGGCGGCACCGAAATAAAGCGTGCAGCGCGCCGCATCCCCATCGCGTCCGGCGCGGCCGGACTCTTGATAGTAGCCTTCCAGAGTCTTAGGTAGATCGTAGTGTGCAACCCAGCGCACGTCGGGTTTATTGATGCCCATTCCGAATGCAATGGTGGCGACGATCGCCTGGACATCGTCGCGAATGAAAGCTTCTTGATTGTCGCGTCGGGTCTCGGCATCGAGCCCCGCATGATAGGGCCGTACCCGGATCCCATCGCCTTGCAATTGCAGCGCCAATTCGTCCACGCGCCGGCGCGACAGGCAGTAGACGATGCCGGCGCCGCCGCCGCGAACCTGGGTGAGCAATTCCCCGTAGGTGTGCTTGCTCTTGGGGCGCACCTGGTAAAAAAGATTGGGGCGATTGAAACTCGTGATGTGCAGCGCCGGATTGCGCAAGGCCAGCTGCGATACGATATCCGTGCGCACCCGCGGCGTGGCCGTGGCCGTGAAGGCCAGCATCGGAGTTTGCGGGTGACGGCGACGCAACAGGGATAGCTGCCGATATTCACGCCGAAAATCGTGGCCCCACTCCGAGACACAGTGAGCTTCATCGATGACAAAAGCGTTTATTCCGCGGCCCTCGGCCAGGGCGCGCAGCGGGCCGTCGAGAAATTCCCCGAGCAGCAGCCGCTCGGGCGCCAAATAGAGCAGCTTGTAGTCCCCCCGGAGCAGCGCCGCTGTGCGCCGCGACACTTCGCGGGCGTTCAAGCTGGAGTTGATGAAGCTCGCGGCGATGTCGTTGTCCTGCAGCAGCCGCACCTGATCCTGCATCAGGGCGATCAATGGCGAGACCACCAGAGTCACTCCCGGCTGCAACAATGCGGGAAGTTGAAAACACAGGGATTTTCCGCCGCCGGTGGGCATCAGGGCCAGAACGTCTCGACCCGCCAAGGCGTCGCGCACCACCGCTTCCTGGCCGGTTCGAAACTGATCGAAGCCGAAGATCCGTTTCAACTCCGCCTGCAATTCCGCCATGCTATCCATCCATTGAACTCGTGCGGCATTCTAGCTGAATACCGTGGGATCACCTCGTGCAAGAAATTATGCGATTGCGCGGATTCGAAGCACTATCCGGGCATGAGTCGGTTTTTGGCGACGAGTCTTCGGTGCGGACTCGGCGTATGGTGAATCGGCTATGATAGAGCGGGCATTCAAACGATGGGGAGGAGATGTCGTGAAGTTACACCTGCCGGCGCTAGCTTGGCCGATACTATTGGCGTGGACGTTGGGCGCCGCTGGCGCAGCGGCTGCCCCCGTTTCTCATCTCGAGGTTCGTGTTGTCACCGGTGCCGCGGAGCTAAGTGCGGGTAGCTCCTTGGAATTGCGGATTTACGAGGCTGGTAAGAGCGTCAGACGCCTGCCGTTGGTTCATGGCGAAGCATGGCCCCGCGATTCCACCCATATCATTCCTGTGAAGCTGAACGAGGCACTCGACCCGCGCAATGTGGTGCGCTTCAGTTTGTACTACCACGGCGCCAGCGCCTTGGCGCCCGAATTGGAAATCGTTGCTGCCGATGTCGAGCTGCCCTCGACCAATGCGGCACCGGAGCTGCTGCTCAACGCCACACTATCTGGTGTGATCGCTCGGCAGGGTGAACTGGCGACCCTGGATCGTGAACAGCCGTCGCTCGCCTGCAAGAGCGACTCGGACTGTGACGATAAGCGCAGCTGCAATGGACAGGAGCGTTGTGCACCGCATGCACGCGATGCCGATGCGCGCGGCTGCGTGAAGGGAACGCCCGTGGTATGTCCGGTCAATCAGGTATGCGGTGAAGGCGTGGGGTGCCGCGGCCTGGGCGGCGCTCCCCAACCCTGAGCGCGGCCTCAAACGTCCATTCAGCCCCATCTGCCCAGTGCATCAATGAGCCGATGGGGGTAGGTGAGGCAGTCTTTCCAGAGCCTGGCGCGCCAGCAGCCGCGTTAGCTGCCCGGCAGGGAGTGAGCGGGGAGCCAATCGGGCCGCCTGTCCCGACCATAGATTGGTGAAATCGCCGGAGCCGGCCGCCTCGGATTTCGCCTTGAGCGGCGCCAGGGCCGCCGCGGCCAGCGGAAACGTCGGTGCAACGGGCGATAGAGGACCTTGCTCGCGCATCACGCGGTTGACTATGCCGCGCGCCGGCCGGCCCGTGAATACATTGGTGATCATGGTATCGTCATCGACCGCGCCGTTCAGGGCTTCGAGATGAACCGGTGCAAGTTTCGTTTCCGGGCAGAACAAGTATGCGGTGCCGATTTGCACGGCGGCTGCGCCCAGTGCAAAAGCCGCGACGATGCCGCGCGCGTCGGCGATGCCGCCGGCAGCGATGACGGGGACCTTAACCGCATCGACGACTTGCGGCACTAATGCGAAGGTTCCAATTTGCCGCGACATATCCGCGACCAGAAAATTGCCGCGATGGCCGCCCGCCTCGAGTCCCATGGCGATGATTGCATCGCAGCCGCGATCTTCGAGCCAGCGCGCCTCCGCCACGGTGGTTGCTGAGGAAATGACTTTAGCGCCGATAGCCTTGACGCGCTCCAACAGTTCCGACGAAGGCAAGCCGAAATGAAAGCTGACGACCGTCGGCCGGTAGGTTTCGACCAACTCGCAATAGGCGTTGTCGAACGGCCGCCGGTCGGTGGAGGGAGGGGCGGCCTCGGGGTCGAGGCCCAGCTCGATGTAGTATGGCGCCAGCCGTGCGCGCCAATTCAAGCTGCGGGCCGCATCAGGCGTCGCCGCGCTATGACAGAAAAAATTGAGATTGATTGAGCGAGAAGTGCAGGGACCGATAAGCGCGAGCGCTGCGCGCGCCTGGTCCAGGCTGAGCTGCGCGCAGGGCAGAGACCCCAACCCTCCCGCCTCGCTGACGGCCATCGCCAGCTCGGGCGTGCCGGGTCCCGCCATGGGCGCTTGGATGATGGGGATTTCGATACCAAACAGGTCGAGGACGCGACGATCAGGCCAGTCTTGCAAGGAAATCTCCCGCATCTAGTGAAAGGCGACTACTACGGCGGCCGTCAATGCCAGCAATGCCGCGCCCTGAAACCGATAGTCCTGCCATACGGGCATGAGCTTCAAGCGCAATTGTTCGGCGCGACTGAAATCGAGTTTCCACAGGGTGACCTGTCGGGAGGGTGCTTGGGTGCCTGCCGTAAGCACACTGACACCGACCAGGATCGCCGCATCGAACACCGTGAGAATCGGCGCGGCGTATAGAAAATGGAAGTGCGTCCAGCCAAGCACTACGTTGATAATGAACAAAGCCATGCCGCCGAGCGAGCCCAGGACCATGGTCGCCGCGGCACCGTCGGCGTTGGCTCCGCGCCAAACCATACCGACCAGAAACAGCGCGACCACCGGCGGCACTGCATAGGCCAGTACGGCTTGCAGGTACTGCCAGAGTGACGGGAACAATTGCAGCTGCGGAGCCCAGGCGACAGCGACCACCAATAGGCCCAAGGTGCTCACGCGGCCGATTCGCACCACCTGCGAGTCCGAGAGGCGGGGCTTGAGTTGCTTGATGACATCCATGGTGATCAATGTGGATGCAGAATTGAGCATTGAGGCTATCGACACCATCGTGGCCGCGACGAATCCCGCCACCACCAGACCCACTAGACCCGTCGGCAGAAGATGCAGAATCAAGTTCGGATACACCAAGTCGGGCCGCGGCAATTTCGGGAACAGCAGCAGCGCGCAGGTCCCCGGCAGCACTATCAGGAACAGCACCGGCACTTTCAGAAATCCGGCGAATAGCGCACCCCAGCGGGCGTGATCGATGTTTTTGGCCGATAACATGCGCTGCACGATCGATTGATTGGTACACCAGTAATAAAATCCCAGCAACGGGATTCCCAGCAATAGTCCCGGCCAAGGCACGCTGGGATCGCCGATGGGCCTGATTAAGGAAAGCGCCGCCGGATCGACGCCGTGCATGACAGCCTGCCAGCCGCCCGCACGGCTGAAGGCGCCGATCGATATCAACAGCGCACCCAACATCAGCACAATGGCTTGCACCGCCTCAGTGTAGATAACGGCCCGCAAGCCGCCCAATGTGGTGTACAAGCCGGCCGTGCCCGCGAGCAGAGTGACGATCCACCACAATGGCCAGGCCGGGAACAGCAACTGGCAGACCAGCGAACCGCTATACAGCACTCCGGCGGAGTCGACGAAAATATTGAGAAACAGGGTCAGCAGCGCAAAGTGCAGGCGAACTCGATGGTCGTAACGCCGCTCCAGGAATTCCGGCATGGTATAGGTTTGGCTGCGAATGATCGATGGCAGCAGGAACAGGCAGAAAAACACCAGGATGACGATCGCAGACCATTCGTAGTCGTAAACCGAAATGCCCATGGCGTAGGCGCCGCCGGCCAACCCGACCAATGCGGTGGACGACATATTGGAAGCGAGCAGGGCCAAACCTATGACCGGCCATTTCGTCGCCCGCGAGGCCAGAAAATAATCCACGGGCGCTACACGCCGCCGTGACATCAGCAGACCCAACACGATGAGGCCTCCGGAATACGTGGCCACCACTACCCAATCGAGCAGGCTCAATAGTCTGATGTG
The DNA here is from genome assembly GCA_025357835.1 of Gammaproteobacteria bacterium. GTDB lineage: Bacteria > Pseudomonadota > Gammaproteobacteria > Steroidobacterales > Steroidobacteraceae > Bog-1198. The sequence goes on along the minus strand of JANYLM010000124.1, from coordinate 24,324 downwards.
ATCAGTTGACAGCGCTGACATTTTTGCCTTTAATCCTGTAAGCTGCGCTCTCGCGACCGTTCGATGCGGCGCTATCACCCCTGCGGCGATGGCTAAAAGAATAAGTATTACAGATAGTTATAACGGATTCACACCAGGAGAATTTTGTGTCCTCTTGCCCTGCCTACACGGCCGTCGCTGCGTTCTTATTATGGGGTTCCACCGCCGCATCGGCGCCGGCACCCGCGCCCGTGACAAGTGTACATCCTGAGCTTTGGCCCACCGTTGCACCGGAATCGATGGACGCGACGACCGAGGCTTTCGTGCAGCAGCTCTTGGGGCGGATGAGCCTGGAGGAGAAAGTTGGCCAAATGATTCAGGCCGACATCGCCTCGATTACCCCCGCAGAGTTACGCACCTATAAGCTGGGTTCAATTCTCGCCGGGGGAAATGCCGCTCCCGGCGACAATGTGCACGCGACGCCGCAAGCCTGGCTGGATTTGACCGACGCATTTTATCGTGCTTCGCTGAGCGCAACCGGCACGACCCATGAGCCGATCCCCATCCTATTCGGCATCGATGCCGTGCATGGCCACGCGAAAATCGCCGGCGCAACCATTTTTCCGCACAACGTGGGTCTGGGCGCGGCGCAAGACCCGGGCCTGGTCCGCCGGATCGGGCAGGCAACCGCGGAGGAGGTGGCCGCCACGGGTATCGACTGGACATTCGCGCCGACCGTAGCCGTAGCGCGCGATGTTCGTTGGGGCCGATCCTATGAAAGCTATTCTGAATCGCCACAGTTGGTGGCCGAGTACGCCTCTGCGATGGTCACGGGACTTCAAGGTCAGCGCGGCACGCCGCAATTCATGGCGCCGGGACACACGCTGTCGTCGGTCAAACATTTTCTCGGCGACGGCGGCACCCTGGACGGACGAGATCAGGGCGACACCATCATTGCCGAAGCGCAGCTCAGTGCCGTGCATGGCGCCGGGTATCCGGCGGCGATCAAGGCCGGCGCATTGATCGTCATGGCGTCCTACAACAGCTGGAATGGCGTGAAGCTGCACGCCAACCACTACTTGCTGACCGACATATTAAAGGGCCGGCTAGGCTTCCAGGGTTTCGTCGTTGGTGATTGGAATGCCCACGAACAAATTCCGGGCTGTTCCAAGTACCGGTGCGCGGTGGCAATACTCGCCGGTGTCGATATGTTGATGGCGCCGGACAGCTGGCGCGAGCTGTACAAGAACACCTTGGCTCAGGCACGGTCGGGGGAAATTCCACAGAGCCGCATCGACGATGCAGTACGGCGAATTTTGCGGGTCAAGAGCGTTGCGGGATTGTTCAAGCGGGCCGCGCCGAAACAACGTAGCGATGCAGGTGATTTCGCCCGCCTCGGCAGCGCCGCCCACCGCGCGCTGGCGCGCGAGGCCGTGCGCAAGTCTCTGGTGCTGCTCAAGAACGACCACGGCACGCTTCCCTTGAATCCGCACGCGAAAATATTGGTCGCCGGAGATGCGGCGGACTCCATCGCTGCGCAGACGGGAGGCTGGACCATCGACTGGCAGGGCGATCGCAATCGCAACGCCGATTTTCCCGGCGCAACGTCCATCTTTGGCGGCATTCAAGCGGCGGTGGCCGCGGCCGGCGGATCGGCCGTGCTGAGCAGGGACGGGCGGATTGCGGACAAACCCAACGCCGCCGTGGTGGTGTTTGGCGAAGGACCCTACGCTGAATTCCTAGGCGATCGGGAAAATCTTGAATTTTCACCGCACGATAAACACGATCTCGAGATACTGCGGCGATTGCATGCCGAAGGCGTGCCTACGGTCGCGGTTTTCCTATCGGGCCGACCACTGTGGGTGAATCCGCACATCAATGCGTCGGACGCCTTCGTTGCGGCGTGGCTGCCGGGAAGCGAGGGCGAAGGCGTTGCCGATGTTCTGTTCCGTTCCGGCGGCAGCGAGCACTATGATTTTACAGGCCGCCTCGCGTTCTCGTGGCCGCAGACCGCCATGCCGATGACCTTCGATGCCGCAGGTGTTGTATCCGGCGCGCAATTCCCTCGAGGATGGGGCCTCGACTACCGTAGCACGGGCGCTTCGCCGCGGCTGTCGGAAAATCCTCGCATACCCCCACATTGGGCCGCTCCTCCAGAAAGCCTGTTTCATGCTGGGCACGTCACCGCGCCGTGGTCCATTTTCGTCGCCGATGAAAGCGCGGAGGTTCATCTCACCGCGTCGCGGCAGGAAAGCCCACGAGGAGCCGTCGTAGTCGCGAAGGGGGCCGAAGGGAGCACCGTCGTTTGGGCGGGCACGCAGAGCGGCCTACTTACCATTTCTGGGCGTGCGACCGATTTGCGGCCCCTGGTGGGGCAGGGAGCCGCTCTTGAGCTGCGGTACCGCGTTGAGCAAGCCCCGGAACAGAGCGTCAAGCTGGGCTTGCGCTGCACCGAACTGCGTTGCGGCACGCGAGCCGGCGCAATGTTGGACGTAACTAGGGTATTCAAGAACTCGAAAGCAGGGGAATGGCGAACCCTGACGATCCCGCTGCCCTGTTTTACGGCCGCGGGGGCCGATCTCGCCGGCGTCACGGTACCCTTTGCCCTGGAAACCTCGGGTCGCTTCGGCCTGACCATTTCGGAGGTGACCCTGGCACCTAAGACCTTGGGAGCCGCGCCCAGCTGTCCTTAGAACTATCTGAGGGATTTAGCGCGCGGGCCTAAGCGAGTCGCTAAACTAGGCGCACAGTTCCGAGGTTCCCGCATTGGCCATCAATTTACGTCCGGTGTCAGTCACCATCCAAGAAGTCGCAGATCTCGCCAGGGTCTCGCCGAAGACGGTATCCAGGGTCATCAATAATGAGCCGCGGGTTCGTACCGACACCCGGGCGCGCATTCTCGACGCCATTCAGCAGCTCAATTACCGGCCGAATCTCAACGCTCGCGGACTGGCGAGCAATCGTTCCTTTCTCATCGGGCTGTTTTGCGAAAAGCCCGGGGATTACTTGAGCGAATTTCAGGCGGGTGCGGTTGAACGCTGCCGCGAGTCCAGCCTGCACTTGATGGTGGAGCCCTGGGATGTGGAAAGTCCCGTCATCGATAAACAAATCGACACCCTGCTAGGGCAGCTGCGCTTGGAGGGAGTCATTCTACTGCCTCCCTTGAGCGATCATCCGGTGGTATTGAATAAACTTCATGAGGCATCCATCCCCATCGTGCGTATCGCGCCGAAGCACCACTTGAGCGCCAGTCCGTCGATCGGCATCGACGACTACGCGGCTGCGCGACAGATCACGGCACATCTGGCGGGCCTCGGACATCGGCGCATCGGTTTTATTTTGGGTACGCCCGAGCACGGCGCCACCGAACAGCGCTACCTTGGATTCGTCGACGAAATGCGGGCCCAGCAGATTCCGGTCGACTCCGACTTGGTGCAAACCGGCAACTTCGTTTTCAACGACGGTTTGATTTGCGCCGAACGCATGCTGCGCGCGGGGACGCCGCCGACCGCCATCTTCGCCAGCAATGACGACATGGCGGCGGCGGTGGTCTCGATGGCGCGAAAATTCGGGCTGGATCTGCCGCACCAGTTGTCGGTGGCCGGTTTCGACGATGCGCCCGTCGCCAGCATGATTTGGCCCGAGTTGACCACCGTTCGTCAGCCAGTGGCGGCCATGGCGAGAATCGCCGCTGATTTGATCATTCAGTTCGAACCTCGACGCAATGGCTGGCCGGACCGCATTCCGCGGCATTTGCTCGGACACGAATTAGTGATTAGAAACTCGACTGCAAGGCCGTCGCGCCGCTAACGGCTATCAGTAACGGAGACTCTGATGACAAAGAAAATCGATCCAAACTCAACCAAGACCGTCATTGGCTCAACGTATCCACCACCCTATGATGAACCATGCGCGGGCCGATTCCGCCGTTGCCTGGGAGATGTCGCAGGAATTACGCAATTTGGCGTGAATCTCACGCGGTTGCCGGCCGGCACGTGGTCGAGTCAACGACATTGGCACACCGCCGAAGATGAATTCGTTTACGTGGTGGAAGGTGAACTCGTTCTGGTCACGAACTCTGGCGAAGAGATTCTCCGCGCGGGCGATTGTGCCGGGTTCAAGGCAGGCGTCGAGGACGGTCACCATCTCCAGAACCGTACGGCGCGCGATGCGCTCTATTTGGAAGTCGGTTCGCGCCGGACAGAGGAGGACGAAGGCGCGTACCCCGACATTGATCTCAGGGCGCTCAAGGGCCGTGCCGGCTACGCCCACACCGATGGGCGACTTTATGCGGCTGCCAAACCACGCAATCCCGTAACCGGCAAGTGATGAGGGCCTGAGTCATCAGGCCGTCGCGCGCAGCGCCGTGGTCAGCGCCGCAATGGCTCCGGACAGATGATACAAGGTGCTGGCCGGCGCCGGCGAGTCGATGAATGCGCCGTCCGGCTGCTGGACGTCGAGCCACAGCCCCGGCACGGCAGTTTGCAAGTAAGGGAAGAAGCTCATCGCGGCAGAGTGAGCTATCGACCAGTAGTGCGGTTCGCCGGTGAGCGTAGCGGCGAGCAAGGCCGCCTTGAGGCGCTCGGTTTGCGGCCAGAAACGCGCGTTCGGGTCCGCGACCGTGAAGTCGTCAAGCAGCCGATTGATGGCAACCCCGTGACGCACACCGTAGCATTCGCCGATGGTTAGTAGCCGCAAGGCCGTGTCCCGCAGCGGCGCGGAATGCAGGGGATCACAGCGCAGCAGCAGCCACGCCCATTCGAATTGGTGCCCGGGTTCAATGATGCGGCCAGCGAGTCCCGGCGACGGCTGCCACGCTACGGTAAAAGACTCGCCAAGCGCGCCGCTATCCTTGCGGATGAAGTACCAGACCGCGAGCTTAGCGATGCGTCGAACCCAAGCCGTCCATCCGGCATCGTTGCCGATTTCAGCCCATGCCAGGCAGGCCTCGAGCAAGTGCATGTGTGGATTCGACTCGCGAACAGTGTCCACTGCCTCTTCCGAGCGAAACGAGTCATCGGTCGTGCTCAGGCGGCTCTCGATGACGCCTCGTAATCCCAATGCGCGCCTTTCGAATTCGCCGCGTGCATCGAGGGCCGTGGCGGCCGCGGCTAGTCCCAGTAGCGCGCAGGCCTGGTCGTAGAGCAGGGCGCGCTCGTCGAGCACGGCTCCGTCGACGGCGACCAGGCTGCGAAACAATCCGTCGCCGCGCCAATAGCGGGCCGTGAAATGTTCCACACCCCGGCTGACGATACCGGCGACGTCGCCGCGCCAACCGAATGTCGGCGCCTGCGCGAATGCATAGATCTGGCGCGGGTGAACGCGCGCCCGTTGTGGGTCGCGAAGCCCGAGGCCATTTTGACCGAGCGCCTCCAAGAACCCGCCGTTGCGTGGATCGATGCCGTGCCGTGCCCAGCGGGGGTACGCGTCATTTACCAGCCACTCGAGGAGCCTCGCACGCAGCTTGATGAGCTGCTTCCTCGAATCGGCGTGCTCCTGATGTGTCATTCGAAAATACCGCTGATTCCCCTGCTGGAATTGGATTCGCTCATTCACTCTTGAGCAGCGCGAAGCGGGTCGGGAGCAAACTATGAGTGAAGGGTAGAATGGCGGCGCCCACCGCCGGCGCGTCGTCGGCGGTGAGGGCGCGCGCGACGGGTGCGATCGCAGGCACCTGTGAGGCAAAATCAGCCATGCGTGTGTTCAGCGCCGCGGCCAACTGATCCACCAGAACAGCCGGGAGCCGGCCGCCGATCAAGATTGCGTCCGGATTGATCAGGCAATTGATCGCCACCATGGATTTGACTAGGGCATCGGTGGATTCCTGAATCCATCGATCGACGATTTTGCGGGCGCCGGCGCTGAGCCGCGCGAGTCGGTGCGGCGAGGCTATATGGTAGCCGCCGGCGGCCAAGCGGATATAGAGTGCCGACAATGACACGATATTTTGTAGCTGCATGTCCTGGCCCGACGCGTCGCGGTCATGGAGCCAACCGATCTCGCCGCTGCGTCCCTGCGCGCCGCGAAAGTAACCGCCGTCGACAACCAAGCCTCCGCCTAGCGCTGCCGTGATCAACAGGTAAAAAAAGCTGCCGTAGCGGTGACCCAACCCGAATTGCATTTCACCGATGGCCGCCGCCGCGGCGTCATTTTCGACGAACACGGGGACGCCGAGTACATCGCGCAGCAGGTCATCCACCTTCACTGCCGCCCACGCAGCATAGTCACCGGGCTGATCGGGCAAATGCGCCCGTGCAATGTCATCCGGAAAGGCCACGCCGACGCCGATCACTCGGCCGCGTGCGATCCCCGCTCGCTTCAACACCTGATCCACGGCGCGTTGGAAAAAGGCGCGCACGGTCGCCGGTCGCGCAAAATGAATTTCGCGCGACGAGCGCGCATGCACCCGGCCGGCAAAATCTAGCAGTACCAGTGTGATGTGATCACGATCGACGTTTAGGCCGATCGAGAAGCAGCTGTCTGGATTGACCACGAGCTTGGTTGCCGGTTGCCCGCGCGCACCATGCATGCGCCCGGCCGTGAGAATCAGGCGATCCTTGAGCAGCCGGCTGGTGATGTTGGCGATCGCGGCCGGCGTCAGCCCGGTCTGCTGCGCCAACGCCGTCCGGGTCACGGGACCGTTGACTCGAATCGCGTGCAGGGTCACACGCTGATTGTGATCGCCCGCGCGCTGCAGATTGCTCCCCGATAGTTGCGGTCCCTGGGCGCACTTGATTTCAACCGCTTCGCCTGAGAGATTGTTTTTGCTCATTGTGGCGGATTGCGTGGCGACGGTGGGTGTCGGCACAATCAGTACGCCGGTGCTGGCGATACCGATCGGTGGGCGTCGGCCGCCAGGGCGAGGGCGCCGAGGGGTCCCGCGCGCGAGCCCAAACCCGGAGGCACGATGTATTGCTCCATTGGTCCGGCGATCTCCTCGAGAGCCAGGTAGCCGTTCAGGCTTTGCAGCAGCAGTGTGCGCACGCGCGCCAGAAGTTCGGGCCGCGACTGGGTGACGCCCCCACCCAAAATGATTCGTCGCGGGGCGGTGGCCAACACGATGGTGTGTAGTAGCTGCGCCAAGGCATGCGCGACAGGCTGCCAAACCGGACTTTCGGCGGGAACGTGCTCGGCAGGGATACCGGCGCGCGCGGCAATAGCAGTGCCCGACGCCAGACCTTCGACGCAGTCACGGTGCAGCGCGCAAGCACCCGGCCAATCGTCTCCAGCCATTCGAGCGACCCGCACATGACCTAGCTCTGGATGGCTGAAGCCATAGACTAGGCCTCCATTCACGACCAAACCCACACCGACTCCCGTACCCACCGTGAGATAGGCGAAATCAGACAACTCGCGCGCTGCTCCCCAACGTCCCTCGGCGACGGCCGCGCCATTCACGTCCGTGTCGAAGCCCGTGGGTACGTCGAAGGCGCGGGCCAGGTGTCCGGCGACGTCGACGAATCGCCAGCCGGGTTTCGAGGTGGAGGTGATGAAGCCGTATGTGGACGATCGAGTTGCGAGATCGACCGGACCGAAGGAAGCGATGCCAAGCGCGGCAATCCGTCCGTGAACCGATTGCCAGACGTTCAACTGCCCGACAATACAGCGCAGCGTTGTTTGGGGCTCGCCTCCGGTCGGCACGGAAACTTGCTCCCGAATGTCGTCGGGAGAGGTGCCGATAAAACAAATGCATTTCGTCCCGCCCAATTCGACGCCGCCGAGCAGCGGTTTGGGGCCGGTCATGGGACGGCCGCGGCGCGACTGCCCGTCGGCATGCGGGAGTCAAAGTAGCTGTCGTGAGAAGGAGAGTCCTTGATGATGGCGGCCGTGGAACTCGACATGGAGGCCAGGATCTCGGTCAGTTGACTCACCTTGATCACATCCACCAGCGGATCGTAGGCGTCCGGCCATACACCCAGTCCCTCGAAAATGTAGAACCAGCTAAGATCGCTGAACAGCTCGCCCGCGGCCGGGCGTATGCGCCCGGTGCGGCTATACAACTCGATGCGCTGCTTGAGGCTGTCCGGGATCGCCATCGATCGGCAGTAACGCCACAGCGGCGTGTCGTCGCGTTGCGTGAGGCAATAATGCAAAACGATGAAATCGCGAATCCGTTCGTTTTCGTGGATCAACTCGGAGTTATAAGAATCGATGTTGGTTTGATCGAAGCCCTTGTCGGGAAAATGCTCGAGTAGATGGTAGATACCGCTGGTGACCAGATGAATGCTGGTGGACTCCAGCGGTTCCAGAAACCCGGATGCTAGTCCGAGCGCGACGCAGTTGCGGTTCCAAAAGAGCTTGCGCCGCCCGGTCAGGAAGCGCAAAAAACGCGGCTCGGCGAGCGCCTTCTCGCCCAAAGCGCTCGATAAGTCTGCGCACGCCTCATCATCGCTGCAATGCGCACTTGAATAGACGTAACCATTGCCGTTGCGGTGCTGCAGCGGAATACGCCAATGCCAGCCCGCGCTGCGCGCCCTGGAATGCGTGTAGGGGGGACCCACAGTCGTCGATGCTGTTGGGAACGCCACTGCCCGGTCGCATGGCAGCATGGCGCTCCAGTCGAGATAGCCTGTGCCTAAGACCTGCTCGATCAAGACCCCGCGAAAACCGCTGCAGTCGATATACAAGTCCGCCTGTAGCGTGGATCCGTCGGAAAATTGCAACGCATCGAGAAATCCGTCGGGGCGCCGGGTGGCGCCAACCACCGTGCGCTCGATCCGCGTCACACCGAGACGTTCACAATAGCTGCGTAAGTACCTTGCCACCAGTGTGGCATCGAAGTGCAGTGCGTAACGCAGTCCCGAGGCCGGTGCGTTCGGGTTATTGTCGGAATAGCGGAACTTGCCTGCGTCGCCCAGCGCCGCGCAGGGACTGAAGTCATTGACGCGAGGCGCGAGGCCCGCCGCCCGTGCCTTGTGCCAGCAGTGAAAGAATGGGCGGCGGTTTATCGGAGCGCCGAACGTGCCGAACGGATGCCAGTAGGTGTGCCCGAGCGTTTTCCAATCGGCGAACTTGATGCCCAGCTTGTAGGTTGCCTGGGTGTGGCGGACAAAATCCGCTTCATCGATACTGAGGAATCGCAGCACATCGATGATGGGTGGAATGGTCGCCTCACCGACCCCGACGGGGCCGATGTCGGGCGATTCGATCACGGTAATGACGGTGCGCGTGCCCGGTAGGGCGCGCGCCAATAGGCTGGCGGCCATCCAGCCCGCGGTGCCGCCGCCGACAATCGCAATGCTGCTGATACGTCTATCGCAGGATGTCTGCTGGGTGTCCGACATTCGACCAGAACCTCTTATTGCGCATGGTGTCTGACCGGCGGCAGGCCCCTGCGCTAACCCCGCAACGGTTAGCGCCCAGGCCTTCACGCCGCCATCGGTCTCTCCGGGTGATGCTCAGGCGTTTACAGCTTGCCCTTTACGCCGAAGAACACGCGGGTTCCCGTATTGTCGTAGGTGAACGGTTCGTTCGGAAACTGCAGATAGGTATGCTGCTTCTCGTTGGTCAGGTTGACGACCGAGGCAACGATGCCAAAGTGAGTGCCGAAGTCGTATTCCACCTGACCGTCGAGCTGACCATAGGCGGCCTGGTACACCGTGTAGACCTTTTGAAGACCGTTGATGTCCTGGAAAGCGAATGATGACCCCACGCCGCCGGAATTCACGGCAACATCCCGCCACGCGTAGGCGATGCGTGCCGAGAAACCCGCTCGCTCGTAGTACGCAGTCACGTTGACCGCGTTCTTCGATACGCCGGGGATCGGCAGATTGGCGGCAAATGAGCTGGTTTGCGTGGATTCGGAACTTGACCGCGTGTAGTTCGCGGCAAACCCTAAGCCAAAGTCGAACGCGTACTGGCCGCTGAATTCGACACCCTGGATCTTGCCGGTACCGCCGTTGATCGGCGTGGCTACATTGGCTGTCGTGCCCCCCGTGCCGTCGTTGACGAAGGTCGGTATGTTCGCCGTCGTGACGAAATTGTCCACCGCCTTGTAGAAGTACGCGACGCTGAGCAAGCCGTTGCGAGAAAAATAGTTTTCCCACGACAAGTTGAATTGCGAGGCGCGGAACGGATCGAGATCCGCATTGCCCCCATTTCCGCCGTTAAATTTGAAGCAAACCGCGGCACCACCGGTACACTGGCTGGGCGCGGCACGGGTGAAGCCGTACTGAAGCCCACTGCCGAGCTGCTGCAGGTTTTGCGGGGCGGTCACGCGGGCTGCGCCGAAGCGCAGTTTCTGGGTGTCCGTGGCATTCAATACGAAGTTAAACGAGGGCAGCACATCCGTATAGCTGCGGCTCTTTTCAAACGGCACGTCGTTGGCATTCACGCCGTTCCAGGATGCCGTGCCTACGTAAGTCGATCCATTTGGATTTGTCTCGGCGCCATCAACCGTCAACTGAGTCTTGACGGCACGGACGCCGAAGTTGGCATGGAAAAGGCCCGCCACATCGCCCGCGTCGCCCATGAGAAACACCGCCGTGGTCTTCTCCTTGACCACGTACGAATTTAGAGGGTCCTTGAAAAACCTCTCGGTTCCGTTCGCAACCCCCGCTTGCTTCCACAAAGTATTCAAGTAAGTCGAGGGGTCGGTCATTCCGCCCGTCACCGGATTCTTCACGGCAATATTGCCGACGGCAAAATTGTTGTACGTCAGGAGCAGATTAGGGTTGGTTTGCGGTGTGGAATAAGGAATTTTGGCGTAGCCGGGATCTTGGTAGTAGAGCCATGTTCCGGATCCAGGGCCAATGCAGCAATTGCCGGCGGCAGTGCCGGCGCCGACGCCGCCGATGCCGTAGGGATCGATGCCATTCTCAAGGTAGCGGCCGTGGACGTAATCGACCTGGCGGTCCTGGTAGCGCGCGCCCCCCGTCAAATCAACGATTCCCGCTTTGGCCCGCAGATCGAACTTGAACGAATATTGCTTCTCGTCGTTGGTGTTCGCCCACGCCCAATTCGATTTGAACAACGTATAGGCTGGATTCGACAACAGGTTCGAGTAGCCGTAGTTATTCGGGTAGCTGGCCGACGGCAGGCCCGTGGTGCCGCCATTGCTCCAGAGCCATGCATAGCCGTGATTGCCGTTGGTGCAATTGTTCGCGCCATTGTTGCAACCAGGCGCCGTCGGCTGGATCGAGGGGCTGGCGCTGCCGAAGGCGCCGTAGAAGCCGTGCTCGACGTCTGCTTGGGCGGCCTCATAGTCGCCCGTCGCCTTGGCGTAGGTTAAAGCAAAATCACCGGTCACCGGACCATTGCCAAGGAACTTCGTGCTGAACTGGAAGTTATTGGCCTTCGTATGGTTGCTCTCGTAGAGCGTTGCGGTTTCCGCGCCATTGGCCATCATGGTGGCCGATTGAATCACGCCGTTGGGATCGATCGAGTAAGGCTGCGATGGGTCGATGCCCGGGAATGAAGCCGGTATCGGGGGATGCCCAGGTACAACGACATTCGGCGTCTGGCTGGTATCAACAGTGGGTCCCGCGGCAGGTTGATTGGTCTCACCGGAGCCGCCTGAGAACCACCCCTTGTTGGAATAGGTGGTGCTCACTTCCTTTTCGTCGATGAAAAACCAGTTGAAGTTGCTGGTGATATTCTCGTTCCACTTCCATTCGGCACCCAAGGTAGCGCCCTTGGTGGTTATTTGATCGAGAATGTCGCTGAAGTAGGCTAACTGTGGATCAATGTACGTCTGGCCGCCGGGTAAGACTCCATTGGTGCCGGCACTAGGACTGCCGATGTAGGATCCCACCGTCGCTGTGTTAGTGACCAACCATTGATTGCGATTCTGATCCTGGAACTGCTTGTTGTGAATCTTTTGATTGTCGTAGGAGACGCTTCCCGTGATGGCGAAGTCATCGCTGAACTTGAAGCCGCCTACCAGGGTTCCCACCGGAGTCACGCCCCCTTCGGCATCCGTCGCCTTGGTGCCGCGAAGATTGCCGCCGAGATTCAGGCCCATGTCTTGAGAGAGGGGAGAGCGCGTCTTCAGGTCGATGGTGCCACCCAGACCTCCTTCGCGATTCTGAGCGGTCGGATTCTTGATGACGTCGATACCGCCGATTTCTTCACTTGGAATGCCTTCCAGGGACGCATATTGAAGTCCACTGTTGCCACCCCCGCCAGAGCTTTCACCCGACACATAGATCTCTCTACCGGTGAGGAGCACCTCGCCGTTGAGTGTGATGAGGTTGTTGCCGAGGCCGTCGATCAGCACCTGCGTGCCCTTGCCGCCCGAGCGGTTAATGGAGATGCCCGGCAGGCGCTGCAACGATTCGGAGACGTTCTGGTCGGGCATCTTGCCGATGTCTTCCGCAACCACGGATTCAATCAGCTGTATGGAGTTGCGTTTGCGATTCAGCGCCGATTCCAATGATTCGCGAAAGCCGGTGATGACGATTTCCTGAAGCTCGTCGCTCTTCGCCGCGGACTGCGTGGTCGAATGAGTCAGGTCGGCGGCGATTGCCAGATGACTCAGCATTGATGTGTCTAATGACACCGCTGTCATTAATGCTAAACGAGCGGCCTGACGTACGCGCTTTTCCCTACGATGCGACATGGTACTAGCTCCCAGAAGTTACATTTATTCGACACGGCGCGGTTTGGCTGGTGTCCGGCGGCATGCTGAAAATGCTTCTGCCGAGCACTATATTGCGCTCTATACTCCCCATCAGCCGGTTTTTAACCCTGGTTGATGCAAGGGGGAGGCTAACCCCAGCGGCGGTCGGCGTCAACGATTAAATATTTTCTTTGTCATTAATCGGCACTCTGGGTGTCAGCGCTGACAAAGTGACGATTGCCCGGCTTTAACGCAATGATGGGCAGTGTAAATGTTAAGGTTGGGCACGCGGATATGGCAGCGATGTCATCCACGGGTGACCCCGGCTCCGACTCGACTAATGGGAATGGCAATGCGAAGACATTTGGGCCGCCTGAGTGCGCTGGGTACCCTGTTCCTAGCCCTTGTTTGCCGGGCGGCGGGGGTACCCACGGTGCCGGTTGAGGGCGATGTAACCGCCAATTTCGGCCCATACAACGTCAGGATTCTCGAAGGCGGCATTGGCGTCACGCGGCCGCTGGCTGACGACTCGCCGCTGCTGGCCGCCGGCGCACCCTGGTCGCTCAGCGGCTGGATGAAGCTGGGGCGCCGCATCTCGGGGTCGGTGGTAATCGCCGCTATCGGCGATGTTTCCGGCACAGCCTGGCGAGGGCTAGAGCTACGGGACAGCCAGCTGACTCTTGTTCTGGGCGCAACGCGGGCGGCGCCCGAGGGCAGGGCGTCGCTCGACGCAGATCGCTGGTACTCGATCGCCGCCACTTTCGATGGTTCGACGGCAAAGTTGTATGTGGATGGACGCGAAATCGCCGCCACACCGGCCACCACCCTGCGCGCGGCGCCGCGACTCTATTTGGCGCCGCCGGCCGCAACCCCCACGGCTTCCGCTACCTCGTTCTTGCACTTCGGCGGCGCTCTGGCCTCGTTTTCCGTCGCCCCGACAGCGCTTTCCCTGGTCGCGGTCCAGGCGCTGGCGAACGCGCGGCCTGATTTTTCGGTGATCACATTCGATGCCATAGGCGTCGGCTGGCCTTGGCAGGAACATGCATGGCGTGGTCTTCAGGAGCCCCAAGATCCCTGGACCTTGCCGCAGGCGAAGAGCCCACCCAGCACAACGGTGGCGGAGCCGGAGCCCCTATCCAGGGGTTTGGAGCCGCGCAGCCCTGGGCTTTGGGCGCTCGGCTCCTGGCGGCTGCGCGCCGCTCCGGGCCTAGTCAGCGATGGCATGCAATTGTCGCAGCCGGATTACGACGACTCGCATTGGCATGCGGCGGTGGTGCCGGGAACGGTGCTAACCACCCTGATCGCGCGCGGCGTGTATCCCGATCCGAACTATGGACTGAACAATCTCGCGATCCCGGATTCCTTGAGTCGGCAGGATTATTGGTACCGAAGCCGGTTCGACGCGCCTGCCGATCTTCGGGGCAAGGAACTCACGCTGACTTTCAAAGGCATCAACTACGCGGCGGAAGTCTGGTTGAACGGTGCGCGTCTTGGCGCCATCAAGGGTGCATTTATCCGCGGCGTCTTCAATGTCACGGGAAAATTGCAGCCCGGCCGCGCCAATGCGCTCGCTGTACGGGTGTCGCCGCCGCCCCATCCCGGCATCCCGCATGAGCAATCGATTGCCGCAGGTCCCGGAGAAAACGGCGGCAATCTGGCCATCGATGGACCGACCTTCATCGCCTCCGAAGGCTGGGATTGGATTCCTGGAATTCGCGACCGCAACACAGGTATTTGGCAGGACGTTGAACTGGCTGCGACGGGCGAGCTGCGCTTGCTGGATCCGCATGTGGTCACTCACCTGCCGTTGCCGCACACGGATGCCGCCGATGTCTCCATCGGCATTACGGTCGAGAATCGCGCGCCGGCCGCGGTCCAGGCCACTCTGGTCGCGCGCTTCGATGCGGTCAGGGTGCAAAAGACGGTGCGCCTCGATCCCGGAATCACTGAAGTATCGCTCGATCCCCGGGAGTTCCCGCAATTGCATTTGAAAGCCCCGCGCCTGTGGTGGCCCAACGGCTACGGGTCTGCGAACTTGTACAGCCTGGAACTCGAGGTCCTGGCCGACGGCGCACCGTCCGATTCGCGCGCGCTGAAGTTCGGGGTTCGCGAATTGACCTATGAATTGTCGCTGTTCGACAGCCAAGGCCGCTTACGGCGTGTAGAGGTGGATCCCGCGGCAGGCAGCGTCTTGGGGCAGCAGTTGGTCGACATCCGCCACGAAGCGATCAAGCGCACGCCGCAGGGGTGGGCCGAATCGCTGACGCCGGCCGGCGAGATATCGCCGGCGGTGCGCCCGATCTCGAGCGAATCACTGACGCCGTATCTTGCCATCCGCGTCAACGGCGTACCCATTGCGGCACGCGGCGGCAGCTGGGGGATGGACGATTCACGCAAGCGGATTTCGCGGGCGCGTCTGGAACCGTATTTCCGGCTGCATCGCGCGGCGAATCTCAACATCATTCGCAATTGGCTGGGTCAGAACACCGAAGAGGTGTTCTACGATCTTGCGGACGAATACGGCCTCTTGGTTCTGAACGACTTCTGGGCGTCGACCCAGGATTTCCAGGTTGAGCCGCAGGACCCTGCGCTGTTTCTCGCCAACGCGCGGGACGTGATCAGCCGCTATCGGAATCATCCATCGATTGCGGTTTGGTTCGGACGCAACGAAGGCGTGCCGCAGCCCATTATCAACGAAGGTTTGGCCGACCTGACCGCGTCGCTCGACGGAACCCGCTATTACACGGGTAGCTCGAACTCCGTGAACCTGCAGGGCAGCGGACCCTATAACTATAGGCCACCGGAACAGTACTTCACGGATCTTGCGCAGGGTTTTTCCGTGGAGGTCGGTACGCCTTCCTTGTCGACACTGGAGTCTTTGCGCGCGAGCATTCCCGAGACCGACCGTTGGCCCTTGAGCGACACCTATGCCTATCACGACTGGCATTTCGGCGGGAACGGCGATGTGGCGACGTTCATGGCGGCGCTCGAGCAGCAGTATGGCGCCGCCGCGAACCTCGAGGATTTCGAGCGCAAGGCGCAACTCATGGACTATGTGTCGTACCGGGCGATTTTCGAGGGATTCCAAGCCCATCTATGGACCAAGAACAGCGGGCGTCTATTGTGGATGACCCATCCATCCTGGCCGAGCAATACCTGGCAGATTTACAGCTCTGACTACGATACGGCCGCCGCCTACTACGCCGTGAAGAAGGCCTGCGAACCAGTGCACGCTCAGCTAAATCTGCCAGATTTCACGCTCGCCGTTGCGAACATTTCGCGCGCGGCGCAAGCGCACTTAAGCCTTCGAACGCACATTATCTCGCTCGACAATCGGCTCCTTGCCGAGCGCGTCGATTCGGTCAGCGTCGCCGCCAATTCGGTCGCCACCCTGCCGCCGCTCGATCTTGGGTCCATACTGGCGCGTGAAGCGCTGGTGCTCGTGAAGCTGACCTTGAAGGATTCTCACGGAGCGACGCTGTCGGATAATCTTTATTGGCAGGGACGCGACGCTGCGAGCCAGCGGCGGCTTGTCGATCTACGCCCGCAATCGATCGGCGTCACGGCTCGTGCGCGCAAGCAAGGTGAGGACTCGCGTGTCGACGTGGTACTGGTCAACCAGGGCAGTGCTGCCGCACTCGCGGTGAAAATAACCCTGCTCGACGAGGCAGGCGTCCGCGTATTGCCGGTGTACTACGATGACAACTATGTCGCTCTGCTGCCCGGTGAGTCGCGCCGGATCGAGGTGCTGTGTCCGGCTGGCTCCGGGCGCTGCGCAAAAGTGGCCATCCGCGGTTGGAATGCCGCGGCACGGGAAGTGGCGGTCGAGACGGCGGCTCAGTGAATTACGGGCCGGTGATATTTGCAGATTTCTTGTGTGTGATCCAGCCACGCCGCGCCCATTCGGCCGTCGTAAGTGCGAACATGGCGTCGAGCGAATTTATTGCAGCAGGCGCATGCGGACTCCCCGCCACTCGCTCCAGGTTCGCAGCACAGGCGGCCAGGGCTGGAGCGGAGGCGGTCGCGGCGGAGCCCTTGAGACTATGGGCCAACTTACGAATGACCTCGGCATCCGCACCGTTTTGCAGCGAAGCGGTCAATCGAGCCAGTGTTTCGCCCGCAGAGCGGATGAACATGTCGATTAATTCGCGCGCGAAATCGCCGTCGTTGTCGGTGCGCGCGAGCAACGCCGACTCGTCGAAAAGGATGGCGTCGCTCGAGGCGGGATGAGACGCGCGGTTAACGGCCGCCGGCAATGCCTTGGCCAGTGCCTGCCGCAGATGCGTCGGATTGATAGGTTTTGTCAGATAATCGTTCATTCCCGCGGCCAGGCACTTGATTCGATCCGTCGCCGACGCATGGGCGGTAAGTGCAATCACCGGGATATTCGGATTTCTGGTGCGCCCTGCGGGACTGCGGATTTTCTGGGTCGCTTCATAACCGTCCATTTGCGGCATTTGGCAATCCATCAGCACCGCGTCAAAACTGGATTCGCGCAGCGCACGCAAGACCTCTAGTCCGTTGGCGGCCACTTGCACCTCCGCACCGAATCCTTGCAAGAGCCGCGCGGCGACCATTTGATTCACTGCGTTGTCTTCGGCCAACAGTATTCGTGTACCTCGAAATGCAAGCGCGGCGGGAGCCTGGTCGTTCCTTGGAATGTACGGTCCGTCGGTCTGCGCGAGTTCAACAAGCGTACGCAGCAACACGGCGGTCTTCGTGGGCTTGGTAACGACACGGTCGATCAATCGCAGGTCGGCGTCAAATAGTGTGTTCGACAAGGGGACCAGAAGAATGAGCGATGCCGGGGGAGCGGCGGATGCGCGAATCGCGGCTGCGAACCAAGGTCCGCTATGATCGCTGAGTTCATGGTCGACGATGATGGCGACGGGCGGACGATCGGCGCTCAGCATGGCACGGTATTGTGCTAGACCCTCCTCCGCGGTCTAAGCGAAGGCAAGATCGCATCCCTCAGGTGTTAGTTGCCGGTCGAGCAATTGCCGGTTGCTGCGGCGACCGACGACAATCAGCACCCGCACACCGACCAGCTGGTTGGCCACCTCACTGCTGACCAAGGCGTCGCTCTGCGGCAAGCAGAAGGCAAATCGAAACGTCGATCCTTGACCCAGGATGCTATCGATTTCGATGGAGCCTCCCATGGCCTCCGCGAGGCGCTTGGATATCGACAGTCCCAGACCCGTACCGCCAAAGCGACGGGTGGTTGAACTGTCCGCCTGGATGAATGGTGCGAGCAGGGTGTTGATGCGGTCTGCCGGGATACCGATGCCGGTATCGCGCACGGCAAACAACAATTGCGTTTTATCACCCGGACCCGCGACTCCGCTCAAAGTTAGGTTCACCTCGCCACGTTCGGTGAACTTGATTGCATTGCTGAGCAGATTCAATAGAATCTGCCGCAGGCGCAGCGGGTCACCGCGGAATATACGCGGCGTGTCCGGTTGGATGTCGACGAGAAGCTCCAAGCCCTTTTCAGCGGCGCGCAGCGCAATCGTATCAACGGTGTCTTCGATGACGCTCTGGATGTTGAAGTCAATCGCCTCCAATTCCAATCGGCCGGCCTCGATTTTGGAGAAGTCGAGAATGTCATTGATCAGCGCCAGCAAGGACTCGCCGCTCGAGCGGACGATTTCCGCATATTCGCGCTGCTGTGCGCCGAGCGGCGTGCCGAGCAGCAATCCCGCCATGCCGATGACGCCGTTGAGAGGCGTGCGAATTTCGTGGCTCACGTTGGCCAGGAATTCGCTCTTGGCACGATTCGCGGATTCGGCCGCGTCTTTGGCGACGCGTAAGGTCTGCTCGGTTTGCCTGCTATCCGTCACGTCCTGAAAGGCGCCGATAATGCGCGTGCATCGGCCGTCTACTACCTGCGGCTCGCCGATCGACCGTACCCAGCGGCGGCGGCCGGTGGCGGTAATGAACGGCGTCACGATATCGAAGGGCTTGCGCTGCTCGAACGCCTCGCTCAAGGTCCGCGTGACGATTTCGCGCGCTTCCGGCGGATAAAATTCAAGCGCGGATTCCAACGCGGGCATTTCTCCCACCGGCAGATCGTGGATATGGTAAACCATGTCGGACCACACGGGACCCTGCGCGTCGCGATCCAGTTCCCATCCACCTATTTCGCCCATGCGACTAGTCGTCGCCAGCCGCGTTTGTTGCTGCGCCAGGCGGCTTTCGACGATTTTCCGTTGCGTGATATCGACGGTCAATGCGTAGAATCCCTTCACTTGATCGCCGTTGTGGTCCGGCAGGTACTCGGTTTGCCAATGTCGGGCAGTGCCATCCGGGCCGGCACCGCTTTGATCGAATAGCTGGCGTTCGCCCGCGAGCGCGGCATTGATTCGAGGGCGGAAACTTGGATCAAAGCAGCGGTTGGCGGCGAGTCGGGGAGCGAACACTTCGTCGACTGAACTGCCGATCAGTTGTTCGGGAGCCAGCCCCAGCTGCTCGAAGTGAGCCTGATTGGCGAACCGGCATATTCCGTCGCGGTCCCAGTAGGTAATCATGGCCGGGATGCTGTCGGAGATTTGCCGCAGTCGTTCTTCGCTGATGCGGGATTTCGCTGCTTGTAGCTGCAGTTCCGCGTTGAGCTCTTTTAGGCGCTGTGCCTGCACTGATGTCTGCGATTGCAGATGTGCGTCGAACATCGTGGTAACCAACGTAATGGCGAGGAGCCCAATGGTAATCAGTCCGACGGCCACAGCCAGCCACTGATTGTCGATAGGGAAGCCGCCGATACAGTAGGCATCGTTGCTAAATCGAGAAGCCCCCATACCGATATAGTGCATACCGCTGATGGCGGCGCCCATGATCATTGCTGCGCCCAATCGGCTGATCACCATTTGCCACGAGCGTCCGGTGCGCAAGTTGAAGGCCAGCCATAACGCGGCAAATGACGCCACCACCGCGATGATGACTGAGGCCGCTACCAGCGTCGGATCGTAGACGATCATGGGCATGATTTGGATGGCGCTCATGCCCGAGTAATGCATGGCACTGATGCCGGTTCCCATCAGCAGGGCGCCGCAACCCAACCGCAGCCACCCCATACGAGCAGCGCCTGCGATCCACAGGGCGCACCCGGAGGTTAAGATCGCGATGCCCAATGAGCCCAAGGTGGTAGCAATGTTATAACGCAGAGCGATGGGCAGTGAGAACGCCATCATGCCGATGAAATGCATCGACCAGATGCCGATACCCATGGCCACGGCGCCGCCGATCAGCCAAAACCGAACCTGGCGGGCATTGGATTGTGCTATGCGCGCGGCGAGCGACAGTGCTGTGTACGACACCAGAATCGCGACGGCAATGGATAACGCGACCAGCGATGGGTTGTAGGATGATTGCATATTAATTGCCGCAGCGCGGGCAGGGCCGTTACACAGTTTTATCGGCTGGGATGCGGCAAAATTAAGGCTGGATGACCCAGAATTTTCGCGCCCAGGCAGTTTGCCGCATCGCAAGAAAACGCTGGTACCATAGGACTAGGCGGCACCGGGTACGCGCCTGCAAGGCCCACCATCGAGTTTGAGCTCGCACCGGAGAGCATATTGGACGCGCGTCGTTTCGACATTGACATACGCAGTGATACCGTAACGCGGCCCTCGCAGGGTATGCGCGCGGCCATGGCCGCCGCGGAAGTGGGCGACGACGTCTACGGCGATGACCCCACCGTCAACCGCTTGCAGGCAGTGGCCGCGGAACGTTTCGGCTTCGAGAGTGCGCTGTTCTTCGCCAGCGGCACGCAGAGCAATCTTGCGGCTTTAATGGCTCATTGCGCGCGGGGGGACGAATACCTCGTGGGTCAGGAGGCGCACACCTATAAGTATGAGGGCGGCGGGGCGGCGGTTCTCGGCAGCATCCAACCACAGCCGCTGGAGAATGAACCCGATGGTGGGATTTCCATTGAGCGCATCGCCAAGGCCATCAAGCCCGACGACATTCATTTCGCCCGCACGAGATTGCTGGCGCTGGAAAACACCATTGGCGGCCGAGTATTGGCGCCAGCGTACCAGCGGCAGGCGACGGAGTTCGCCCACTCAAAGGGCTTGAACACTCATCTGGACGGCGCGCGAATCTTCAATGCCATCGTAAAGCTTGGGATCGGTGAGGGCGCCGCCGTGGCTGGATTCGATTCTGTGTCGGTGTGCCTTTCGAAGGGTCTCGGGGCGCCCGCCGGGTCGGTCTTGCTGGGCTCCCGGGACCTGATCGATGGGGCGCGACGCTGGCGCAAGGCCCTCGGCGGCGGCATGCGCCAGGCTGGAGTACTCGCCGCCGCGGGACTCTATGCTTTGGAACATAATATACGTGGGCTGGCGCAGGATCACGCGAACGCCGACTATCTAGGGGCTGGACTGCGTGCCCTAGGGTTGCATGCGCAGCCCCCGCAAACCAATATCCTCTATGTCGATATCCCCGTGCCAAAGGCGGCGGCCCTCGGGGCCCATCTCGAGCGCCGCGGCATCTTGGCAACCATCACGCCACGTACGCGTCTGGTCACGCACTTGGACCTGCCGCGCGAGAAGATCGACGCCGTTTTGCAAGCCTTTCGCGATTTCCCGCTGGGATAGCCAAAACCACTCTTTTACACCGTCTTTACATCGGCGGCGGCAATTTCTGCCTTGTTTTTCCAGCTGCGCGGCTAGTTTGGTCGCCTGGTAATTCGAGCTGCGCTATCTGTGAAGGAGATGCGGTGGATATTTTATTTGCGACGGCCTTCGCGCTGTTCTTGATGCTCACACTGGCCTTGATCGCAGGTTGTGCGGCGCTGGAGCGCAAAAAATGATCTGGGCCTATGTATTGAGCGGGGCTATCGTCACGGGGTTGCTGATCTACTTAGTGGTCGCTTTGATCCGCGCGGAGGACCTGTGATGGGTGCCGATGCCTGGTTTACTCTGGCGCTGTACTTGGGGGTGCTTGTCTCCCTGGCATATCCGCTCGCGATCTATCTAGCGCGCATTGCGAATTCGGCGCCCATCGGTGGGGTCGCCGGAAAGGTGGAACGAGCTCTAAATAGCGTTGCCGGCGTCGATGCCGCGCAAGATATGCCGTGGACGCGCTATGCCGTGGCGGCGGTGCTGTTCAACGCCTTGGGCGTGGTGATCGTCTACCTCGTGCAGCGCCTGCAGATATGGCTGCCGTGGAATCCGCAAAGCATGGCGAATGTCACGGCGGACTCCGCCTTCAACACGGCGGTCAGTTTCGTGACCAACACCGACTGGCAGGGCTATTCCGGCGAAGCCACGATGAGCTACTTCACTCAAATGGTGGCGCTGGCCGTGCAGAATTTCTTCTCCGCGGCCACGGGGTTGGCGGTGGCCTTCGCCCTGATTCGCGGTTTTGCGCGCCATTCGGCGCAGGGCGTGGGTAATTTCTGGGTCGACCTGTGGCGCGGCACGGCGTATGTGTTGCTGCCGCTGTCGCTGCTTCTGTCCATCATCCTCATGGGACAGGGCGTCATCCAAAATCTTGCCGCATACCGGGATGTCAGTCCTCTGGAGAGCCTGACTTACAGCCAACCCAAGCTCGATGCCGCGGGGCAACCGCTGAAGGATGCGCAGGGCAATGCGGTCACCGAGACGCTCACGACGCCTACGCAGACGTTGGCCATGGGTCCCGTTGCTTCCCAAGAAGCGATCAAGATGCTGGGCACCAACGGCGGCGGCTTTTTCAATGCGAACTCGGCGCATCCCTACGAAAATCCGACTCCCTTGAGCAATTTCCTGCAAATGATCTCGATATTTCTGATTCCGGCCGCGCTGTGTTTCACGTTTGGACGGATGGTCGGCGATTCACGCCAGGGCTGGGCGATATTCAGCGCCATGACGGCCATCTTCGTAGTGATGGCCGTGGTTTGCGTGTGGGCCGAAGCCCAAGGCAATCCGCTTTTCACTCCTCTGGGGGTCGATCAAACGCACAGCGCGCTGCAATCCGGCGGGAATATGGAAGGCAAGGAATCGCGCTTCGGCATCGTGGCATCGGCATTGTTCGCCACCATCACCACGGCCGCTTCCTGCGGCGCGGTGAATGCCATGCACGATTCATTTACGCCGCTCGGGGGTCTGGTTCCCATGTGGCTGATTCAACTGGGCGAGGTGGTATTCGGCGGCGTCGGCTCCGGCCTCTACGGCATGCTGATATTCGCCATCATGGCGGTGTTCGTCGCGGGATTGATGATCGGACGAACACCGGAATACATCGGCAAGAAAATCGAGTCATTCGAAATGAAAATGACTTCGATCGTGATTCTGGTGACGCCCATGCTGGCATTGGTGGGCACCGCGATCACCGTCGTGCTGGAGGTTGGGAAGACGGGGGTATTCAATCCC
The DNA here is from genome assembly GCA_025357835.1 of Gammaproteobacteria bacterium. GTDB lineage: Bacteria > Pseudomonadota > Gammaproteobacteria > Steroidobacterales > Steroidobacteraceae > Bog-1198. The sequence continues at coordinate 1,437 of JANYLM010000124.1, read as the reverse complement.
GGGGCGCATGGCTTTTCGGAAGTTCTCTATGCCCTGTCGTCGGCGGCGAACAACAACGGCAGCGCATTTGCCGGCCTTTCGGCCAACACCCCTTACTATAATTCGCTGCTGGCCGCGGTCATGTGGTTCGGGCGTTTCGCCTTCATCGTACCGGTGCTGGCGATTGCGGGGTCCCTGGCCAAAAAGAAGCGCATCGAACCCACCGCCGGCACTCTGCCCACCCATGGGCCGCTATTCGTGGCGCTGCTCATCGGCACGGTGATCTTGGTGGGCGCGATGACCTATGTGCCGGCTCTGGCGCTGGGTCCCGTGATCGAGCATCTGCAGCTGCACGCAATTCATTGAGAGTCCAAACATGGTTCGCAAGTCTCTGACACTATTTGATTCCGCGCTCCTGGGTCCGGCCGTCGCCGACTCGTTCCGCAAGCTCTCGCCTGCGGTGCAGCTGCGCAACCCCGTGATGTTAGTCGTGTACGTGGGCAGCCTATTGACCACTGTGCTGTTCGTGCAGGCGCTACGCGGCCAAGGAGAGGCGCCGGCGGGATTCATTTTCGGCATAGCGGCGTGGCTGTGGTTTACCGTGCTGTTTGCGAATTTTGCCGAGGCGCTGGCGGAAGGGCGCAGCAAGGCTCAGGCGGCCTCCTTGCGGGGACTGAAACAGTCCATCAGCGCCAAGAAATTGCGGGCGGCAAAGTACCGCACGGAGTGGACGGCGACTCCCGCACCGCAGCTTCGCAAGGGAGATTTCTTCCTCGTAGAGACCGGGGACGTTATTCCCGCCGACGGTGAGGTGGTCGAGGGCGTCGCCTCGGTGGATGAGAGCGCGATTACCGGCGAGTCGGCTCCCGTGGTGCGCGAATCCGGTGGCGACTTCTCGGCGGTGACCGGCGGCACTCGAGTGTTGTCCGATTGGCTGGTGGTGCGCGTCGCCGTGAATCCCGGGGAGGCCTTCATCGACCGTATGATTGCCATGGTCGAGGGGGCCAAGCGCCAAAAGACTCCGAACGAAATCGCGCTGACGATATTGCTCATTGCCCTGACTTTGGTATTCCTGCTCGCCACCGCTACCTTGCTGCCGTTCTCTCTGTACAGCGTCTCCGTGACCAAGCTGGGCGCTCCGGTCACGATCACGGTGTTGGTGGCATTGCTGGTCTGTCTCATACCCACCACCATCGGCGGCTTGCTTTCAGCCATAGGCGTCGCCGGCATGAGCAGGATGATGGCGTCCAATGTCATTGCAACGTCGGGCCGCGCGGTGGAGGCGGCGGGCGACGTGGACGTACTGTTGCTGGATAAGACCGGCACCATCACCTTGGGCAATCGACAGGCCGCGGCGTTCATCCCAGCCGAGGGTTGCACGGAGCAGCAACTCGCGGACGCTGCGCAGTTGAGTTCGCTGGCGGATGAAACTCCCGAAGGTCGCAGCATCGTGGTTCT
>JANYLM010000107.1 GCA_025357835.1 Gammaproteobacteria bacterium | reverse complement strand
GGTTTTGAAGTTAAAACCATGGATGACGCAATTGGCGAAGGCAATATTTTTGTGACAACTACCGGGAACAAGGATATTATCACCGCTGAGCATATGGCCAAAATGAAGGACCAGAGCATCGTATGCAATATCGGGCATTTTGACAATGAAATCGAAGTGGCCGCGCTCAAGGCCTACGCCTGGGACAACATCAAGCCGCAAGTAGATCATGTGATTTTCCCCGACGGCAAACGGATCATTTTGCTGGCCGAGGGCCGCTTGGTGAACTTAGGGTGCGGTACGGGGCATCCGTCCTATGTGATGAGTTCCTCGTTCGCGAACCAAGTGCTGGCGCAAATCGAGTTGTTCGGCAACACCAAGAAATATCCCGTCGGCGTGTACGTTTTGCCGAAGCATCTGGATGAAAAAGTGGCGCGGCTGCAGCTCTCCAAGCTCGGCGCGCAGTTGACGGAATTGACCGATACCCAGGCGCGCTACATCGGGGTCGAAAAACAAGGTCCGTATAAAGTCGACCAGTATCGCTACTAGGGGAGAGCGCTTGATGAGCGTGGCAACGAGTTCCAAGGTGTTCGCCGATGCCAGCTCCGCACTGCGTGGCGTCGTGCAGGACGGCCAGACCTTGATGTGCGGCGGCTTCGGTGCCTGCGGCATCCCCGAGAATCTCATCGATGCCTTGCGCGACTCCGGCGTGCGCAATCTGACCGTGGTTTCCAATAACGCCGGTCTGGATGGCGTCGGTTTGGGAAAGCTGCTGCAGACCCGGCAGATTCGCAAAATGATTTCCTCGTATGTGGGCGAGAACAAGGAATTCGAGCGGCAGTATCTGGCCGGAGAATTGGAACTCGAGTTCAATCCGCAAGGCACCCTGGCGGAGCGCATACGCGCCGGCGGCGCGGGAATCTACGGGTTTTACACCAAGGTGGGCGCGGGTACTCTGGTGGCCGAAGGCAAGGAAACGCGTATCGTGGACGGCGAAACCTATGTGCTCGAGAAGGGGTTGGTGGCCGACGTAGCGCTGATCAAGGCATGGAAGGGCGATACCGAGGGCAATCTCATCTATCGCAAGACTGCGCGTAATTTCAATCCCAATATGGCGACGGCCGCCCGGGTCACCGTGGCGGAGGTCGAGCAGCTGGTGGAGCCCGGGAGCCTGGATCCGGATGGCATCCATACCCCCGGTATCTTTGTACAGCGCATCATTCAGGGCGCGAGCTACACCAAGTTGATCGAGAAGCTGACGTTGCGCAAGCGCGAGGAGCGGGCCAATGCCGTGGTCGCGTGAGGATTTGGCCGCGCGCGCGGCGCGCGAGCTGGCCGACGGCTTTTACGTCAATCTCGGTATCGGCATACCTACCTTGGTCGCGAATTACATTGCGCCCGGCATGAAGGTGGTGCTGCAGTCGCAGAACGGCATGCTGGGCACCGGCCCCTTCCCGTACGAGGGTGAGGAAGATGCCGATTTAATCAATGCCGGCAAGCAGACGGTGACGGCACTGCCCATGACCTCGTATTTTTCGTCCGCCGACAGCTTCGCCATGATTCGCGGCGGGCACATCGATTTGGCCATACTCGGCGCGATGGAAGTGGCGGAAAACGGTGATCTGGCTAATTGGATGATTCCGGGCAAGATGGTCAAGGGGATGGGCGGTGCCATGGATTTGGTGGCCGGAGTGAAGCGCGTGGTGGTGGTCATGGATCACACCTCCAAGGAAGGCGATCCTAAATTCAAAACTCGCTGCGAACTGCCTCTGACCGGAACCAATGTGGTCGACATGTTGATCACCGATCTGGCGGTGTTCTCGCGGCCCACCCGCAAGAATTCATTCAAGCTCGTCGAACTCGCGCCCGGTGTGACGGCCGAGGAAGTTCGCCGCAAGACGCCGGCGAAATACTCAGAGTAAATGTCGGCGCTGGACTATTTGCAGCGGCTCGAGGCCGAAAGCATTCACATTTTCCGCGAAGTGGTCGCGGAATGTGAAAAGCCCGTCATGCTCTATTCAGTGGGCAAGGATAGCTCGGTGATGCTGCACCTCGCGCGCAAGGCGTTTGCGCCCGCGCAGCCGCCGTTTCCGCTGCTGCAAATCGCTTCCGGGTGGGATTTTCGCGAGATGCTGGAGTTTCGCGACGCCACCGCCAAGAAATACGACTTGGAACTCTTGGTGTACACCAATGAGGAGGGGGAGCGCGCCGGCGTCAAACCGTGGACGCATGGCGCCGCGTATTCCGACATTATGCTGACTCAGGCCCTGCGCCAGGCCCTGGACCAGTACGGGTTTGATGCGGCTTTCGGCGGCGGCCGCCGCGACGAAGAGAAGAGCCGCGCCAAGGAGCGCATATTTTCGTTTCGCTCCGCGCAGCACCGCTGGGACCCGAAGAACCAGCGCCCCGAGCTATGGTCCTTGTACAACGCGCGTAAGAACCGCGGCGAGAGCATCCGCGTATTTCCCCTGTCGAATTGGACCGAGCTGGATGTATGGCAGTACATCCATTTGCAGCAAGTTCCCATCGTGCCCCTGTACTTGGCGAAGCCGCGGCCGGTGGTGCGGCGCGACGGGCGCCTGATCATGGTCGACGATGAGCGTCTGCCGCTGGCCGCGAGCGACCGCGTGGAGACCCTGTCGGTGCGGTTCCGCACTCTCGGCTGTTATCCGCTGACAGGCGCTACGCTGAGCACCGCCGATGACCTGCCCGCAGTAATCGGCGAAATGCTGGCGACGAAAACTTCGGAGCGCGAAGGCCGCGGCGTCGACAAGGACGGCGCGGCCTCGATGGAAAAGAGAAAGCAAGAGGGCTACTTCTGATGGTCGGGGGCAAGCGCTCGGGCGGCGCCGGTCTCGTGGCCGGGGACATCGAGGAGTATCTGCGGCGGCACAAAGCCAAGAGCCTGCTGCGCTTCATCACCTGCGGATCGGTGGACGACGGCAAATCCTCATTGATCGGGCGCCTGCTGTACGAATCGAAAATGATTTTCGAGGATCAATTCGCGGCTCTGCGCGATGACTCGAAGAAAGTCGGTACTCGCGGTGGTGAACTGGATTTCGCACTGCTGGTCGATGGGCTGGCCGCGGAGCGGGAGCAGGGCATCACCATCGATGTGGCCTACCGATTCTTCACCACCGAGAAGCGAAAATTCATCGTTGCCGACACCCCGGGCCATGAGCAGTACACCCGCAATATGGTCACAGGCGCTTCCACCGCGGATCTTGCCGTGATCTTGATCGACGCGCGCAAGGGCGTGCTCACGCAGACGCGGCGGCATAGCTATTTGGCGGCATTGCTGGGAATTCGCCACATCGTGGTGGCGGTGAATAAAATGGATCTGGTGGGTTATTCGCAGGAGGTATTCGACACTATCGAGCGCGACTATCGAGACTTCGCCCATCAGATCAAGCTCGAGGCTATCACCTGCATCCCGGTCTCCGCCGTTGTCGGCGACAATATCACCTCGCGCAGCACGCTTACTCCCTGGTACTCGGGCCCTCAGCTTCTGGAGCATCTCGAAAGCGTTGCGGTGCCCGATTTGGCGGAGGGCGCGGCGTTTCGAATGCCGGTGCAATGGGTGAATCGCCCGAACGCGGAGTTCCGGGGTTTCGCCGGACTCATTGCCAGCGGTGTGGTGCGCCGCGGCGATGCGCTGCGCGTGCTGCCGTCGGGACGCACCAGCACCGTTGCGCGAGTGCTCAACAGCGAGGGTGAGGCGCTTTTGGGACGGGCCGGCGAGTCCGTAACCCTGACGCTGGCCGATGAGATCGATGTCAGCCGCGGCGATGTCCTGGCTGCGGCGGATGCGCCACCGGCGGTGGCCAATCAGTTCGAGGCCACCATTGTTTGGATGCACGATGAGCCCTTGTTGCAGGGCCGCGCCTACTTGCTCAAGCTCGGCACCAAGACGGTGATCGCAACCGTGGCGCCGATCAAGTATCGCGTCAATGTAAATACCATGGAGCATCTGGCTGCGAAGAAACTCGACCTCAACGACATCGGTGTCTGTGGGCTCGAACTCTCCACTGCCATCGCCTTCGAACCCTACTCGGATAGCCGCGTACTGGGCGGCTTCATACTGATCGATAGGCTCACCAACAATACCGTGGGTGCGGGGCTGCTACATTTTGCGCTGCGCCGTTCGCAAAACGTGCACTGGCAGGCGCTGGATGTGAACAAACGGGCGCGAGCGCTATTGAGCCATCAGAAGCCTTGCATTCTCTGGTTCACGGGGTTGTCGGGCGCCGGCAAATCGACGATTGCCAATTTGGTCGAGAAACAGCTGCACGCCGATGGTCGCCACACCTACTTGCTGGACGGCGACAATGTGCGTCACGGACTGAACAAGGACTTAGGGTTCACCGACGAGGCCAGGGTGGAGAACATTCGCCGCGTCGCCGAGGTGGCACGCCTAATGGTCGATTCTGGGCTCATCGTCATGGTGTCGTTCATTTCGCCGTTTCGCTCGGAGCGGCGTATGGCGCGCGCCCTGGTTGAGGCGGGCGAATTCATCGAGGTGTTCGTGGACACGCCCTTGGCACAGGCGGAGGCGCGCGACGTAAAGGGCCTCTACAAAAAGGCGCGCCGCGGCGAGTTGAAAAACTTTACCGGCATCGATTCGCCTTACGAAGCGCCCGAAGATCCGGAAATCCGCCTGGATACCACTCGGTTGACCTCAGAGGCGGCGGCTTCGCGAGTGATCGCGTATTTGCGCGAAGCCGACATCATTGATGTGGGCTATGACCCAGGAATCTAACCGAGCAGCGGGAAGCGGGCGCCGGAGCCGCCCTCCACACTAGACTGCGGCGCGTTGAGTCGCGCGGCGCTGCTGCTCGTCGCGCACGTCGACGTCGGTGAGCCCGGTATCGGCTGCAATGATTTCCACCAGATTATGCGTCGGGTCGCGCGGCAGCGTGACCTCGTGTACACGTTCCCAAATGCGGATGCGTTCTTCGGCGGTCTTTAGCCGCGAACACTGCTCCGCGAGGTCGGTGCGGCGGCGCTCCGCAGCTTCGGCTTGGCTGTGCGCTAGGCGAGCGCGGAAATCCATCATGGGATCTTCGCCGGATGCTATCGAGGGGCGCCCTAAAATGGGGCTTGGCTTGTATTGATTCACGCGAGTCTCCTGACGGGTAAGCCCATCAAGGTATCACTGTCTAGGTAGTCATGAACCAGTTTCGTGTTGAAGGTCTGCCTGAGGCAGGTGCAAAACCGTGGGAGGCGGGAAATGAGACCTGCAGCAACGCGCTAAGTACTTGATTTATTGCTTGGGAGCAAATTCACCTTCGCAAATCCCATCGGCGGCGGGACAGTCGATTAAGCGTTGCGGCTGAAAGACGTCGCCATTTAGTAGAGCGTGACGGCCGGCACGACAACGTTGCGATTGCTGGGCAGCGTCAGGCTCTTGACCGTCTTGGTCGAGTCGAGGGCGAACGAATAGCCGTAGAGATCGACGCTGGTATGGTCGATAAAGTACGAGTTGACGCGGTACGCCATGCTCACCGCGACGGACTCTCCCGGGAAATTCTGCGGCACATGCCAGTCGCTGATGCTTTGCGTGAGGGTGGCGGTGGTGCCGTCTGTGTAAGTCACCACGAAGGTCTGGTTCAGTGAGCTGCCGTTCACGCTGGTGGCCAGCAGGTTCACCGTCGTAGCGCTCACCGCCGGAAGTGCGAGCGTCGTGCTGCTGACCGCGTCTGGGGTGTTGGCAGCGCCCAGATTGAACGTGATGCCGGACCAGGTCACGGTGGACCCAAGCAGGCTCCCCGATAAGGCGTTGCCCCAGGTATCGATGCCGCCGTTGGCCACCGGCGAGCCATCGGTAACGATGGCGTTAATCGTGAAAGCGGCGGCCAGATTTACAGGCGACGATCCTGAAGTGCCTGATGCGATGGTGTAAGTCGCGCTGCTGGTGGCGCTATTGGTAGAACCGCTGGCCGCGGCGATGGCTTTGACCGTGGTCGTCGCGCTGACGGTGAGCGCCGTGGAATAGACAGCCGACGCCGTGGTCGGGCTCGAACCATCCAAAGTGTAGTAAATCACTGCGCCTGGCGTGGTGTCGGCAAGGCTGACGGATTGGGTCGAGGTGTAGGTTCCCGTTCCCGGGGACAGCGTGGGCGCGGCGGTGCGCGGCGTGGCGGAAATCGTGTAGGTGGCACTGCTCGGGGCGCTGTTGGTGTAGCCGCTGGCCGCGGCGATGGCTTTGACCGTGGTCGTCGCGCTGACGGTGAGCGCCGTGGAATAGACGGCCGACGCCGTGGTCGGGGTCGACCCATCCAAAGTGTAGTAAATCACCGCCCCGGGCGTGGTGTCGGCAAGGGTGACGGATTGGGTCGAGGTGTAAGTTCCAGTTCCCGGGGACAGGGTCGGCGCGGCCGCGGTCGGCGTGGTGGAGATCGTGTAAGTCGCGCTGCTGCTGGCGCTGTTGTGGTAACCGCTGGCCGCAGCGATGGTTTTGACCGTGGTCGTCGCGCTGACGGTGAGCGCCGAGGAATAGACGGCCGACGCCGTGGTCGGGGTCGAACCATCCAAAGTGTAGTAAATCACCGCCCCGGGCGTGGTGTCGGCAAGGGTAACGGACTGGGTCGAGGTGTAGGTTCCAGTTCCCGGAGACAGGGTCGGCGCGGCCGCGGTCGGCGCCGTCGTCGTCGTCGACAGGGCAACGGCCAGGACGACGACGTTGCGATTACTGGGCAGCGTAAGGCTCTTGACCGTCTTCGTCGAGTCGACGGTGAAGGAATAGCCATACAGATAGGCCGCGTTGTGGTCGATGCCGTACTTGTTCTCGCGGTAGGCCATGGACACGGCACGGGACTCACCCACGAAATTCTGCGGCGTAGCCCAGCTGCTAAGGCTTTGTGTGAGGCTGGTAGTGGTGCCGTCCAAATAAGTCACCACGAAGGTCTGATTGGCTTGGCTACCGTTAACCCCGGCCGCCAATAGGTTCACCGCCGTAGCGCTCACTGGCGGTAGGGAGAGCGTCGTGCTGCTGACCGCGTCGGTGGTGTTGGCAGCACCTAAATTGAATGTGATGCCCGACCAGGTCACGGTGGACCCGAGCAGGTTCGCCGAGTAGGCAAAGCCCCAGGTGTTAATGCCGCCATTGAGTACTGGCGAGCCATCGTTGACGATGCCATTAATCGTAAAGGCCGCGGCGAGATTCACGGGCGACGATCCCGAAGAGCCCGATCCGATAGTGTAGGTGGCACTGCTCACGGCGCTGTTGAGGTAGCCGCTGGCCGCAGCAATGGCATTGACCGTGGTAGTGGCGCTGACGGTAAGCGCCGAGGAATAGACAGCCGACGCGGTGGTCGGGGTAGACCCATTCGTGGTGTAGTAAATCACCGCGCCGGGCGTGGTGTCGGCGAGGGTGACGGTCTGCGCCGCGGCGTAAGTACCGGTTCCGGGTGACAGAGTGGGCGCGGCCGCGGTCGGCGCGCCGATGGTGTAAGTTGCGCTGCTAACGGCGCTGTTGAAATAGCCGCTGGCCACGGCGATGGCCTTGACCGTGGTGGTGGCGCTGATGGTGAGCGCTGTGGAATAGACGGCCGACGCGGTGGTCGGGGTGGAACCATTCGTGGTGTAGTAAATCGCCGCGCCGGGTGTGGTGTCGGCGAGGGTGAC
>JANYLM010000064.1 GCA_025357835.1 Gammaproteobacteria bacterium | reverse complement strand
GGGCACAGTTGATTACTTTCGAAGGCTTACTTTTTCTTAGCGGCCTTTTTCTTAGCTACCTTCTTCTTCGCCTTCTTTGCTTTCGCTGCCATGATAGAAACTCCGTTATCGGGTTAGTCCGGGGTCCGAGTATATACACGATTAATTAATTTACAAGCAATACGTCGCCCTTCTTGCACGACAATGTGGTAGCGATGTGATCGACGTCACTCAAGAGTGAGCACGAACTCCCAGTCTTTCTTCACCACCGGCATCACCGACAGACGATTCCCACGGCGCAGTAAAACAAAATCCTTCAGCGTCTTTGCCGCATGTTTGCGCAACTCATCGAGCGTGATGATGCGTTCGAACTTGCGGACCAACTTCACTTCCACGACGAACCATCGAGGTGCATCGGCGTTGGACTCGGCATCGTAGTGATGATGCTTGGGGGCGAAGGCGGTCTTGTCCGGGTAGCCCTCTTTCACGATGCTGACAATGCCGGCGATGCCGGGGACATCGCAGCTGGAGTGATAGAAAAATGCCTGATCGCCCTTTTTCATAGAGTCCCGCAGCATGTTGCGCGCCTGAAAATTACGCACTCCATCCCATGCGGTGGTCTGTTTGGGTGCCTTCGCCAACGTGTCGATGCTGAAGGTGTTCGGCTCCGATTTCAGTAGCCAATGGTTCATGGGGTGCCTCTCGAAAAGTGCTGCAGTCCTGATTCCGTCGCCAGCGAATCCAGATTCACGTCCCAGGTTTCCGCGAAGCCGGATTCGGTGCGCTGACAATCAAAGGCGAGTCCGACCAAGCGGGGACCCGGCCAGCGGCGCCGATGGCGGCGAAACTCCAGCGCTCGATCATAGAATCCGCCGCCCATACCCAATCGCCGGCCCACCGGGTCCACGCCGACTAAGGGTATAACGATGAGGTCTAGCCATCGGGGTGGAATGGGGCGAGCCATGCACCGTGGGACGGCGATGCCGTATGCGCCGCGTCGGGTTTTACCGTGAAGTGGGTAGAAGCGCATTCGGCTATGACGCCGATCGACGATGACGGGTACGAGTACTTTCACGCCGCGGCGCCGCGCCGCGGCGATCAATGCGGCAGTGTCGGTTTCTCGGTCGAAGGGCAGATACAGCGCGATACGCTTGCCCGCTCTGAACATTGGCAATTCGGTGACGGCCTTGGCGGCCAGTCTCGAGCGCTGTTGGTGATCGGCGGTGCTTAAGGAGCGCCGCTGGGCGCGCATGTATTTACGTAGGCTTGCTTTCATCGAAGAGAGATGGCGCCACCCGCAGATGCCGTTTTGGACCGTTGCTCCCGACCTGAGCAACAGGTGGGGCTAACTGCGGCATTTAAGGCTTTCCGCTCGAGGCGGACTTGCACAATGTTGCCAGCAAGCAATGGCCCCTGGGGTTTAAAACTTAGGGTCGAGAGGTAACCCGATCCGCATCGAACACCGCAGGCAGCGCCAAATTTAATCGTCAGAAGGACGCCCTCGCTCGACTCAAAGCTCGAGCTGTCGGCCCTTCTCTAAAGCCGACTCTACGCGCTCGCGCAGGATACGCAAGCGCCCGCCGACGTCGGATTCGAGATTGCCGTCACGATTGCGGAATCGAATCAACTCATTCGCCATGTTGAGCGCCGCGATGACGGCGATGCGATCTAGGCCGACGACTTTTCCGCTATCGCGGATCTCGCGCATTTTCGTGTTGAGGAATTCCGCGGAATCCAGCAGGTCGGAGCGCTCCTCGATCGGGCAGGTAATGTGGTACTCCTTCTCGAGTATCCGTACGCTGACCCGCGCTTGATTGTCGCTCATGCCTGTTCCATCGACTTCAATCGGCCGATCATGGCTTCGACCCGCGCGCGAACCTGTTCGTTCTTCTGCAGCAGGCTGGCGCGCTCGGAGGTCAAGCTTTCCTGCCGCTGGCGCAGGGCGCGATTCTCTTCCTTCATCTGGCTGACGGTTGCGATGAGGTCTTCGAGCCGCTTCTCGAGCCGCTTCAGCTCCAATTCGACCGCTGACTTCGGGTTAGGTTCGTTCATAGGCTGCCAATATAGAGCGGGGCATAGCGCAATGCAAAGGGCGATGCGGCCCCCTACTGCGGTATTATTGGTCCAATCATGCTCTCCGATATTCGATTCAAGGACTTTGAAGACGCGTTGGCGACGGTCGGCAGTCTGGCCGATGCCGCCGAAGCGCATGGTTCCTTGTGCGGCGCCCTGTGCTCGATGTCGCCGTACAAGATGCAAGACTGGGTCAATGAGATCCTGCCCGACGGCGCGGCACCATCCGACGAATCGGCCGCCATGATCGAGAGGGTGTTCACGGCAACCGCGACCTCATTCGGCGAGCAGGGCATGGAATTTGAACCCCTTTTGCCGGAGGACGAATCGCCCCTCAACGGCCGCGCCAATGCTCTGGCGCTGTGGTGTACCGGATTTCTCTACGGGCTGGGCACTGGACATATTTCTGATCTCGAAGCGCTGAATGGCGATGTGGGCGAGATTGTGCGCGACTTCACGGAGATCTCACGGGCAACCGGCGATGACGCCGAGGCGGATGAATCCAATGAGCAGGCCTATGCGGAACTGGTCGAGTTCATCCGCGTCGCAGCGCAGGTCGTCTTCGAAGAACTGCTGCCACTGCGCCGACAGGTGTATCCGGCGCAGCAGCGGCTGCATTGAGTCAAGCCATGGATGGCAAGGAATACGCGCGCCGTCGGCGCCAGTTCATGCGCATGATCGGTAAGGATGCCATTGCCATCCTGCCGGCGGCACCGGTGCGTCATCGCAACGGCGACATTGAGTACGCCTATCGGCAGGACAGCCACTTCTACTACCTGAGCGGATTCCCGGAACCGGACGCCGTCTTGGCGCTGGTGCCGGGCCGTCCGCAGGGCGAATACCTGCTGTTCGTCCGCGAGCACGACGCACTGCGCGAGTCCTGGGACGGGGCGCGAGCCGGAACCGACGGCGCTGTGGAGCGCTATGGCGCGGACGACGCCTTTCCGATCGCGGACATCGACGAAATTCTACCGGGGTTGATGGAATCGCGCTCTCAGGTGTACTACTCCATGGGCACGCACCCGGAGTTCGATTCGCATGTCTTGAGTTGGGTCAATGGCCTGCGGGCGCAGGCGCGGCAGGTGGTCGGGGCGCCCCATGAATTTGTTGCGCTGAGGCATGCGCTGGACGACATGCGCCTATACAAGAGCCGTGTCGAACTGCTCAAGCTGCGGCGTGCCGCGCAGATTTCCGTGGGCGCGCACCGTCGCGCCATGCGCTTTGCTCGCCCCGGGGCCATGGAGTACGAGGTCATGGCCGAAGTTCTGCATGAATTTCGTTCCCACAATGCGGATATTTCCTACTATCCCATCGTCGGCGGCGGCGCCAATACCTGTGTCATGCACTACCGCGACAACGATCAGCCGCTGCGCGAAGGCGATTTACTGCTGCTCGACGCCGGCTGTGAGCACGAATACTACGCATCGGATATCACGCGCACCTTCCCGGTCGGAGGCCGCTTCTCCGCCGCGCAACGCGCAGTTTATGAGGTGGTGCTGGAAGCGCAGCTCGCCGCCATCGACAAGGTGCGTTGCGGAAACCACTGGAATCATCCGCACGAAGCCGCCGTGCGCGTGATTACCCAAGGTCTTATCAAGCTGGGGCTGCTAAAGGGCAAGGCCGCCGCGCTCATCAAAGACCAGGCGCACCTGCAATTTTTCGGCCATCGCACCGGACATTGGCTGGGCCTCGACGTGCATGACGTCGGGGACTACAAGGTGGGCGGCGAGTGGCGGGTGTTGGAGCCGGGGATGGTGCTGACCGTCGAGCCGGGGATTTACATTCGACCATCGCCGCGCGTACCGAAGGAATTCTGGAACATCGGCATTCGCATCGAAGATGAAGTGCTGGTAACCGCTTCAGGTGCCGAGGTGCTGACGGCCGCTCTGGAGAAAACCCCGGAAGCGATCGAAGCCTTGGTGCAGACGGCATGATGTCGGATGGGGGCACACAGGACTTCGACATCGCTATCGTGGGCGGCGGCATGGTGGGCGCCAGTCTCGCGGTGGCTTTGGCGCCATTGGGGCTGAAAGTGGCGCTCATAGAAGCCGTCGTGCACGATTCCGCATCGCAACCCAGCTTCGATGAGCGCACCACTGCGCTGTCGAACGGTAGCTGCCGAATCCTCGAGACCTTGGGCGTATGGTCCGGCGTGGAGGCTGTTGCCACCCTTATACGCAAGATCCATGTTTCCGATCAGGGCCGCTTCGGGTTTGCGCGTATCGATGCGGCCGAACAGGGTCTGGCCGCCATGGGCTATGTGGTGCCGAATCGCGCACTGGGTGCCGCGCTTTGGTCGCGCCTTGAGGCCGGCACCGATGTTCGTGTCTACTGCCCCGCGGAGGTGTCGTGCATCACGACGGATGAGCGCAGGGTCAACGTGGGAGTCGTCGCGGCAGGCGCCGCGACCACCATCACGACCCGGCTAGTGGTCGCGGCCGACGGGGTGCAATCCGCCGTGCGCAGCGCCTTCGGCGTCGACGCCGAGTCCCGAGACTACGAGCAGACCGCCGTCATTACCACGGTGCTGCCGCAACGCTTCCACGGGCATGTTGCCTACGAGAGATTTACCGACAGTGGGCCGCTGGCTCTGCTGCCGCTGGAAGGCGGGCGCTGTACCCTGGTCTTGACCCTGAACAAGGCTACGGCGGATTTGGCCATGACTTGGTCGGACGCCGAGTTTCTCGGCGAGGTGCAAAGACGATTTGGATTTCGCCTCGGGCGCTTCCTGAAAGTCGGCCGTCGGGTGCCGTACCCCCTGGCGCTCACCCGTGCGGCGCGCACCAGTGCGGGGCGCTGTGCCATTGTCGGCAATGCCGCGCAGGGGCTGCACCCCGTGGCCGGTATGGGATTCAATTTAGGGCTGCGCGACATCGCCAGCCTGGCCGAGATCATCGCCGAACGCCGGCATGAATCGCCATTCGATGCCGGGGCTCCACGGCTGCTGGCAGACTACGACGCATGGCGAGCCGCGGATCGCGGCGGTGTCATCGCCTTTACCGACGGTCTGGTGCGGTTGTTCTCCAGTCCGCTGCGCGTGGTGCAGGGACTGCGCAATGCGGGGCTTTTGGCCTTCGACGTGTTTCCGCCGGCCAAGGCTGCGTTGTCCCGCTTGAGCACCGGCGCAGGCGGCGGCGCGCGCGTGCCGAAGCTGGCGCGCGGCGTCGCACTGCGATGAGTGCCTCTGGCGGCCGAGATTTCGATGTGGTCATCGTGGGAGCCGGCGTTATCGGCGCTGCCATGGCCAGCCTGCTCGTGGCGCGCAAACTGTCTGCGCCGGGACGCGTGGCCATCATCGCGGATCGGTTTGCGGCCGCGGTGCCGGCGGATGCCGATTGGGATTTGCGAGTGTTCGCTCTGAGCCGCGCATCGGAACGATTGCTCAAGATTTGCGGCATATGGGATTCGCTGCCGGCGCAGCGGCGTTTCGCGTACGAGCGTATGTGCGTCTGGGATGCCGGCGGCGAGCCGCAGGGGAAGGGATCTCTGCGCTTCGACTGCGCGGAAATAGGCGAGCCGAATCTTGGATTCATTGTCGACGGGCAGGCTCTGCAATGGCAATGCCTGCAAGCCGCGCGCAGCGCGGGCACCGTGCTGCTCGAGGCCGGCCTTGCGGCAGCCGTGATCACCGATGCCGATATCTCCATCCGACTGAGCGACGGCCGTGCGCTGCGCAGCCAGCTATTGATTGCGGCCGATGGGCAGGACTCCAAGACCCGGGAGCTTCTCGGCATTGCAACCGCCGGACATTCCTATCATCAGGACGCTCTGGTGGCGCATGTGCGCACCGCCAAGTCCCACGGCAATACCGCGTGGCAGCGATTCCTGCCCGGCGGACCCTTGGCCTTTCTGCCATTACCGGACGGTCGTTCATCCATTGTGTGGAGCACCGCGCTTGCCGAGGCGGCGCGCTTACGCGCTCTGGATGCCGAGGCCTTCGGCGCCGCCCTGGCGGCGGCCGGGGGCGCGGTCTTGGGGAATTGCGAGCTGTCGACCCCTTTGCGAAGTTTTCCGCTCAGGCTGCAGTACGCCCTGGAGTACGCGAGGCCGCGCGCCGTGCTGCTCGGGGACGCCGCGCATGTGGTGCACCCATTGGCGGGTCAGGGTTTGAATTTGGGGTTGCTGGACTGCGCCGCACTCGCCGATGTTCTCGGCAGTGCGGGAAGCAGCGGCTACTTCGGCGAGCACCGGCTGCTGCGGCGTTACGAGCGTTGGCGCCGCAGCGAGAATCTGCTGGCCGCCGGCGCGTTGGACGGGCTGGAGCGGCTATTCTCGAACCCCGGTGCCCTGAGCAGCGGACTACGGGCCGCGGGTTTGAGCGCCGTCGGCAGGGCGCCCATCGTCAAACGCCTTCTGGCGCAGCAGGCCCTTGGGCTGATCGGAGACGTCCCGGAGTTTCTTAAAGCCGATCGAGCTTGGCCGCGCAAATAAAATCATTCTCGGATAGTCCGCCGATGGAATGCGTCGAGAAAGTGACGTGGCAGTAGTTATATCCCAGTTCTAAATCCGGATGATGGTCCTCGATATTCGCGATATGCGCCAGCGCGTTGACGAAGCTCATGGTGCGGTAGAAGTCTTTGAATTTGAGCGACCTCTTCAGGCTCTTGGAATCTTCGGCAATCTGCCAATCCGGGTGCAGCTGCTTGCGCAGAAGACTTGCCTGCACCGGCGTCAACGGCGGTACGCCGCCTTCACAGGGCATGCACTTCTTGGACGACAGCTCTTTCACTGCGGGCTCCTGGTGTAAGTGCGCTCGATGTAGCGCTCGACCAGTTCCTGGAACTGCTCGGCGATTCGATCCCCTTTGAGCGTCACGGTCTTCGCGCCGTCCTCGTAAACCGGTGCGACCGGATTTTCGCCCGTACCGGGCAGACTGATGCCGATGTTTGCGTGCTTGCTCTCGCCTGGGCCGTTGACCACGCAGCCCATCACTGCAACTGACATCTCTTCGACACCCATGTGCCGCTTGCGCCACTCCGGCATGCGGTGGCGAATGTGGCTTTGGATTTTTTGTGCCAGCTCCTGGAAGTAAGTGCTGGTGGTGCGGCCGCAGCCGGGGCAGGCGATCACCATGGGTGAAAAGGCACGCAGGCCCATGGTCTGGAGAATTTCCTGGGCGACGATCACTTCTTGAGTGCGGTCGCCGCCGGGTTCGGGCGTCAGGGAGACGCGAATGGTGTCGCCGATGCCCTGCTGCAACAGAACGCCCATTGCGGCGGTGGAGGCCACGATGCCCTTGCTGCCCATGCCGGCTTCAGTCAGGCCCAGGTGTAGCGGGTAGGTGCAGCGGGCCGCCAGATTGCGGTAGACGGCGATCAAGTCCTGCACTCCACTGACCTTGGCGCTGATCACTATCATGTCGGACTTCAGCCCCAAACTCTCCGCGCGCTTGGCGCTGTCCAATGCCGACACTACGATGGCTTCGCGCATCACATCGATGGCCGCCAGCGGCGCCGCCAGCTTGGAATTCTCGTCCATCATGCGGGTGAGCAGGTCTTGATCCAGGCTGCCCCAATTCACGCCGATACGCACCGGCTTTGAAAATTTACAGGCCGTTTCGATCATTTCCGCGAATTGCGGGTCGCGCTTGCTGCCGCGGCCGACGTTGCCCGGATTGATTCGCAGTTTTCCGAGCGCCTGTGCGCAGGCCGGATGCGCCTTGAGCAGCTTATGGCCGTTGAAGTGAAAGTCGCCCACCAACGGCGTGCTGATGAGCATGGCGTCCAGGCGCTCGCGGATATGAGGTACCGCCGCGGCGGATTCGTCATTGTTGACCGTTATACGAACCAATTCAGAACCGGCACGCGCCAGCGCTTTGACTTGCGCCACCGTACCGTCAATATCCGCGGTATCGGTATTGGTCATGGACTGCACGACGATCGGTGCCTTGCCGCCGATGGTTACTGCACCTACTTTTACGCCTAGGGACGTTCTACGGGAAATCATGTCTGCGATTATAGCAGGGGTACCCCTTTCGCCACCCGTACGACCACCGTCCCCGCGATTTTGTCGTGCCAGGCCTGATTGTTATGGTCGAAGGCAATCCAGATAAATCCAAGGCCGGCCACCGCCAAGGACAGGAAGCAGCTGAGCGCACGCACGATGGCGGTTTCCCAGTCGATCTCCCGCCCGTCCAATCGAACCACGCGCAGATCGAACACGATGCCGCCGATGGTGGAGCCGCGCGTTTTCCACATGACGGCGCCGTAGGTGGCCAGTACCAGCAATTCAAGATGGTAGGCATGGTGGAACACACCCATAACAAACCCCACCAACAGGCCATCGAGTAGCAGCGCACCCATGCGAACCCAGAAGCCCGCGCGTGGCAATGCAGCGCTGATCGGCGGTGCCGGAGCTGCTGGTGCCGGGCCGCGCGGATCCGGGCCTCGAGGGGGTCCCTCGATGCTTGATGCCGGAGAGTGCGTAGCGGGCTGATCAGCGGCGCCCGACGCCGTGTCGCCGGTTGGGGGCGTCGCGGCGCTCATCGACGCCGAGCGAGTCTCGGGCGGCACGCCGGTCATGGGAGTCAAGCCCGGCGACGCGGCCGTGCCCGGCGCGGTTGAACTGCCAGGAGCCGCCTTGGCTGCCTGGTGCGCCCTTGCAGCCAGAACCGCGGTATAGACGACGGCGCCCAGCCCAAGCAACCCCAGCAGCTTGTAGACTAGAAAACCCAGCACCGGCACCACGTACAACACCAGTACTACGACGCCGCCGATCAGCACCGCGACGGCGGGGTGGCTCATCGGGCCCACGCCCTGTCTGCCCGTGACTCGCCATCCCAACCAAGCCAGCATGACGGCCTTGCCAAATAGGCCTGCACAAAATAGTCCGAACACGACAAAAGGCACGGCCGCGATGCCGATTAACGTGACGCACAACAACACCACCAGCACGGGAGTCAGCAACATGGTGAGCAGCGCGGCCAGCACCGATTTCCCCGGCTGAGTCTCGAAAGTCTCTACGCAGCGAAAAAGACCCTCCCGAAACAGCAGCGCGAGAAATATATAGAGCGCCAAACAGGCAAGCGCCAATCCCCACGCCCAGCCAATCCCGGGGACCAGGGCCAGTGGGCGCCCATAGAGCAGGCACTGATGGATCCAGGTGTGTAGCCCGCTAAGACTGCCGAAGTTGCCGGCAAAAACGTTCTGAACGTCGCCGTGAACAATCGCGGCGGGGTCGCGTTGCAGGCCGCCGCCGACGGCCACGACATTGCCGCCGATCTCCGCATGGGGTCCGAGCTCCAAGCTCCCTAACACTGCGACGGCGTCGCCATCGACCTTGCTGTCGACATACATATTCCCGAGAACGGTAACGGCGCTGTCAGTGACTTCCCCGCTGATTCGGGTGTCGCCGAGGATTGAGACGACATTCCCCGCCTCACCGTCGCTGGTGGAGGAACCGAAGATGGACACGACTGAGTCTACCTTTTGTCCGCGCGGCAGAATCGTATCGCGGCCGATGTTGACCAATTCGCTGCCCTGCTCGTGGTGGTGCCGGTTACGATGGGCACGCTGCTGCGCAATTTCGGGGCGCTTACGCGCCTCGTCGGCGGGCGCCGGTGCAATCTGGGCCGGCGCAATCGCGGTTCCTGGGTCGGCTGTCGCGGCAGGCTCGGCCGCATGCGCCGCCGTGATGACGATCAAGGTGCAAAGAGGCAGCACCGTCAGATAGGTCAGTCGTTGCAGCAATGAAGTATTCATAGATTGGTCACCTGCCATTGAGCGGCTGAAGATAGAGCGTGCGGTACACGGCGGCACCGAGCCCGAATAAAAATGCGTACAGCACCGCGCATATGGCGATGCCCACGTAGAGCCAGGTCGGCGGCGCGGCGCGCATCAGCAGAGCGGCCAGGTTCCACGCAGAGACCACCAGCACCGCCGCCGGGCGCACCCAGGACACGGACAGTGCAGCGGATTCATGCAGGGAATGGACGCCCGCGACCGCGGTCGCGCCACCCAGAAATGCCAGCTTCGCCAGCGCGCCGCAAATCACAAGGAAGGCCGCCCGGGCGACAAGCGGCCAGTGTGCGAAGCTGCGTCGCCACCAAGAAAGCTCCGCGCGATGTTCCAGCGCACCGAGCACTCGTGATTCGAGAGTCAGTGGTGCGCGACGCAGAGGCAGTTCGCGCAGGGTGCGATTTACCAGGTGTTCGAGCGCCTCATCAGGTTCCTTCGCGTCCATTTCAGTGGCTCTGGCCGGCGTCGATGCCGCTGGATTGCAGGAGGGGCAGCAGCGCCGCGCGGGCGCGCCGTATATCGGTCTTGATCTTGGTGAGAGAGGCACGCAGCTTGATTGAGATTTCCTCGTAGGTAAGTTCCTCGAAGTGATACAGCACCAATGCCACCCGCTGGTGCTCGGGGAGCTTGCGCACGGCCGCGTCGATCAAAGCCTGGCGCTGCTCGCTGTTTAAGTCCGCGAGCAGCATGTCCGGTTGCGGCGCCAATTCCGGCCCCACTGAGTCCTCATCGTCGGTCGTATGTCTCAGCTCCGAGAACATCCGCCAACGCCTGCGATAGCGGCTTAAATAATTGAGCGTCAAATGGGTGGTCACGGTCTTTAGCCAGCCGCCGGCTGTCGGACTCGTGCGCAGCTGGGCAAAATGCTCATAGGCTCTCAAGAAGACCTCCTGCGCAATATCCTCTGCCTGCCGGTCATTGCCCGTCAGGCGCGAGGCGGTTGAGAAAACCATGTCCTGATAGGCACGCATGAAAGTCGTGAACTCTGTTGAGTGGTCGGGCCCGGTGGATGGTTGCTGCACTGGAGTGGGTTCGTTTACAGCCAAAACACCGCAGCCGGGGAAAAGTTGCAAGGCCATGCGACCGGGGTCGGCACGCCACGGCGGCGCCGGTCTCTGCTAGGCTGAGCGTGCCGGCAGAATCGGGCTGCGCCGACCTTACGCAAGTGGATAATTATGTTGAAGATATTACAGGGCGTACCGCCGCTCATTTTACTCGTCATTGCAACCACGCTGGAAGTCGGCGGTGATGCCGTTATCCGCATAGCGATCTACAATCACGTCGGCGCGATTCGTATTGGGCTATTTCTCGCCGGCGCGATGCTGCTCTTCGGCTATGGATCATTTCTCAACTTTGCGCCGCTGGAGTTCGGTCGAGTGGTAGGCCTCTACATCGCGACTCTTTTCGTGGTCTGGCAGCTGATTAACGTCATCGCCTTCCGCACCGTTCCGACGCTGCCCATCGTGGTCGGGGGCGCACTGGTGATCGCGGGAGGCGCGATCATCACATTTTGGAAACCCACGTAAGATTGCTTATTGGGCGCTCGATCATTCGATGGCCAGCCGCGAACTGCAATCGGCATAATACAGCGATGACTGCGCGAATCATCTACTCAACCGGAGTCGGAAGTCTGTGTCCCAACTGTCGCAGGCCGGTGCGTGAATGTGTGTGCCCCAAGGGCGCTCCCGGGGCCGCCAAGCCGGGGGTCGTGCGTGTGGGCCGCGAGGTCAAGGGCAGGGCGGGCAAGGGGGTAACCACGGTTACGGGTTTGCCGATGTCGCTGTCCGACATCGAATCGCTGTCGACTAAACTCAAGAAGCGCTGTGGGTCCGGGGGTACGGTGCGTGAGGGTGTCATCGAAATTCAGGGCGATCATCGCGACGTCATCGTCGCCGAACTCATCAAGCTGGGCTGGCAGGCGAAAAAATCGGGCGGGTAGTCAGCAAGAGCTCCACGGCAAGTCGCGTGGTGCGGCCTCTGGCGGATCGTGTATCATAGCCACATCGCGATAAGAGCTGTCTGGAGAGAGTCCTTTCGGTGAGGACCGCCGAAGGCGCAACCGCCCGGAAACGCTCAGGCACATGAACGGCAGACTCTCGCGATCTCTGGAGAGCGATCACAGCACGAGCTGCGATCCACCGAAGGGGAGCAGCGCTACAAAAGCGCGCGATCTCTCAGGTTCAAAGGACAGAGGGGCAAAGCACAGCGGTGCTTGTGTCTCTTATTCTTTAGCCAAGAGGTTGCGATGGGCCTAAAAACTGCGCTCTATGACACCCATGTCCTACTGGGTGCGAAAATCGTCGATTTTGGCGGCTGGGAAATGCCGCTGCACTATGGTTCGCAGATCGAAGAACACCACGCCGTGCGTCGCGATGCGGGTATGTTCGACGTTTCGCACATGGGTGTCGTCGATCTGCGCGGTGACCGGGTGCGTGAGTTCTTGAGGAACCTGCTAGCCAACGACGTGGGCCGGTTGAAGATTCCGGGCAAGGCCCTGTATTCCTGCATGTTGCTGCCGAATGGCGGCGTCATCGATGATTTGATCGTCTATTTCATGTCGGAGACGTGGTTTCGGGTTGTCGTTAACGCCGGCAGCCGCGACAAGGATCTGGCTTGGATTCGCCGGCATGCCGCGGCATTCACCGTCAGCGTCACCGAGCGTCACGATCTGGCCATGATGGCCGTGCAAGGACCGAATGCCCGGGAGAAGACTCTGCCGCTGCTGGCGCCCGCGCAGCGCACCGCCGCGCGTGATTTGGCGCCCTTCTGCGGCGCCGCCTTGGATCCCTGGTTCATTGCGCGAACCGGCTATACCGGCGAGGACGGCTTCGAAATAGTGCTGCCTGCGCACGATGCCGCCAAGACATGGAATGCGCTGCGCGCGCAGGGAATTGCGCCCGCGGGCCTGGGTGCCAGAGACACCTTGCGGCTGGAGGCCGGCATGAATCTATACGGCAATGACATGGATGAAGATCACCACCCTTTGGAATCGGGGCTGGCCTGGACGGTGGCATTCGAACCCGGCAACCGGGATTTTTTAGGGCGCCAAGACCTGGAAAATCTGCAGCGCGGCGTCGGCCATGAACTCGTCGGCCTACTGCTCGAAGAACGCGGTGTCCTGCGCAGTCATCAGAAAGTACTCATGTCCGATACCGCCGCAAACGCCGATGACTCCACGGCGCTGCTCAGCGGTGAGGTGACGAGCGGCACCTTTTCTCCAACCTTGAATCGTTCCATCGCGCTGGCGCGCGTGCCAAGGACAACCGTCTCGAAGGTGCAAGTCGAGATTCGCGGCAAGCTGCATACCGCGAGCATCGTCAAGCCGCCGTTCGTACGTTACGGGAAGATCTTAATTCCAGTTTAGCCACGGGGGATTTACATTGAGCAATATACCGAGTGATTTGCGCTACACCAAAAGCCACGAGTGGGTGCGTCAGGCGCATGGCGAGGCGCCTGACGGAGCCGTCGAGGTCGGCATTTCCGAGCACGCGCAGAGCGCGCTGGGTGATTTGGTGTTCGTCGAAGTTCCGCAAGCGGGCCGTTCTTTGAGCGCCGGCGAGGCCTGCGCCGTCGTCGAATCGGTCAAGGCCGCATCCGATGTGTACAGTCCGGTGAGCGGTAAGGTGGTCGCCGGCAATGCCGCGCTGGCGACCCAACCCGAGCTGGTCAATCAAGACCCCTATGGCGCCGGCTGGCTGTTCAAAGTGCAGACGAATGTCTCCATCGACGGCGCAGCGCTGATGAGTGCCGCGGACTATGCAATTTATTTAGCCGACGAAGCCAAGTAGGGGCCCCCAATGGCATTCATTCCTCATACCCCCGATGACGTCGCCCGCATGCTGGAACTCATCGGCGTGCGATCGATTGACGACTTGTTCGATGAAATCCCCGGCGAATTGCGGGCAGGGGTGCTCGGGGTGCCGCCGGCAATGAGCGAAATGGAAGTGGGACGTTTGCTGAGCGAACGCGCAGCAGGCGACGGCCGCCCCTTGAATTTCATCGGTGCGGGAGCCTACGAACATCACATACCGGCGCCGGTGTGGGCCATCACGACGCGGGGGGAATTCTATTCCGCTTACACACCCTACCAGGCGGAGGCGAGCCAGGGCACGCTGCAGTTGATCTATGAATACCAATCGATGATCTGCGCCCTGACCGGCATGGAGGTGTCGAATGCTTCGCTGTATGACGGCGCCTCCGCCCTGGCTGAAGCCTGTCTCATGGCGGTACGCGCCAATCGCGCCGCGAATTCGCGGCGCATTCTGCTGCCGCGCGCGGTGAACCCCGTTTATGCCCAGGTGGCACAATCGATTGCGGGCAATCAGGACATCGTGTTCGAGACAGTGGATTTCGATCGCTCAACGGGGTGCACTCTGCTCGATTCCCTGCAATCCTACGGCGGGCAGGATGTCACCGCCCTTGTCGTGCAGCAGCCGAATTTCTTCGGCAACCTGGAAGAGGTCGATCAGCTGACGGACTGGGCGCATCAAAATAAAGTACTGCTCATCGCCGTCGTAAATCCCACTTCGCTGGCGCTGCTCAAGGCTCCGGGGCAGTGGGGTACGCCGAGCGGCGGCCATCAAGGCGCCGACATCGTCTGCGGCGAGGGGCAGCCGCTGGGCGTGCCCCTGTCGTCCGGCGGGCCTTATTTCGGATTCATGGCCACGCGCATGCAGTACGTGCGGCAAATGCCCGGGCGTATCGTCGGACGCACCGTAGATACGGAAGGCCGTCCGGGATTCAGTTTGACCTTGCAGGCCCGCGAGCAGCACATACGGCGCAGCAAGGCGACCTCGAATATTTGCACCAACCAGGGCTTGATGGTGACCGCCGCCACCATTTACATGTCGCTGTTGGGCGCCGAAGGCCTTGCCCGTGTAGCGGCGGCCAGCTTGCAGCGAACGGCCGATTTAGTGGCGCGCCTCGCCCGAGTCCCTGGTGTCAAACCGGCTTTCAGCGCGCAGCGTTTTCATGAAGCCGTGCTGCTCCTGGACCGGCCGGCGGCGCCGGTGCTTGCAGCCCTGGCGCGGCGTGGAATCTTCGGGGGGCTGGACCTCGCTGAACGCTACCCGGAGCTTGGGCCTGCGTTGCTGGTATGTGCCACCGAAACCAAACTGGATGTTGACATCGATGCGTACGCCGGCGCACTGACCGACATCATGAATTCATCACGAGCCGCCGCTTAAGACGAGGATGCCATGCCTGAATTGCAAGCCAGAGAACCGCTGATATTCGAACTAAGCAAGCCGGGCCGCGGCGCGGGCACGCAGTTCCCGCCGCGAGTTGCGGGTTCCGCCGAGATTCCCGCGCATTTGCGCCGCGCGGCACCGCCCTTGCTGCCCGAGGTGTCCGAGTTGCAGGCGGTGCGTCATTTCACTCGCCTATCGCAGATGAATTTTTCCATCGACACGCATTTCTATCCGCTCGGCTCCTGCACCATGAAGTACAACCCGAAGGCCTGCAATAGCTTCGCCATGCTGCCGGAATTTCTCGGGCGGCATCCGCTCGGGCCCGAGCCGCAGGGCTTTATGGCCTGCATGTACGAGCTGCAAGAGATGCTGCAGGAAATCACGGGCATGCGGGGCGTCAGCCTCACCCCCATGGCCGGCGCGCAGGGCGAATTTGCCGGCGTTGCGATGATTCGCGCCTATCACCGCGCGCGAAATGATCTGGGGCGCAATGAAATTATCGTGCCGCAGGCCGCGCACGGTACAAATCCCGCCACGGCCGCGATGTGCGGCTGCACCGTCAAGGAGATTCCCTGCGATGCGGACGGTAACGTCGATATAGACGCCTTGAAGGCCGCGGTAGGCCCGGCAACTGCCGCCATCATGCTGACCAATCCTTCCACTCTCGGGGTGTTCGAGCACAAGATTGTCGAGGTCGCACGCATCGTGCATGAAGCCGGCGGGCTTCTGTACTACGACGGCGCCAATCTCAACGCCATTCTCGGCAAGGTTCGACCCGGCGACATGGGTTTCGACGTCATTCACATTAATTTACACAAGACTTTTTCGACGCCGCACGGCGGCGGGGGTCCCGGTTCCGGAGCGGTCGGCGTCGGTGCGCGCCTGCTTCCATTCTTACCCATCCCGGTGGTGGGCAAGGAGGGCGCGCGTTTTCGCTGGTTGACCGAACGCGATCTGCCGCAGTCCATCGGTCGATTGTCGGGTTTCATGGGCAATGCCGGCGTCAATTTACGCGCCTACATCTATATGCGGCTGCTGGGCCGCGACGGCATGGTCCGAGTCGCGGAATTCGCCGCGCTCAATGCGAACTATTTGATGAAGCGGCTGCAGGCGGCGGGATTCGAGGCGGCCTATCCCGGGCGCCGCGCCAGCCACGAATTCATCATCACTCTGAAGCGGGAAAATAAGCTCTACCACGTCACGGCGATGGATGTGGCGAAGCGCCTACTCGACTATGGTTTTCACGCACCCACTACCTACTTCCCCTTGTTGGTGCCTGAATGCCTGTTGATCGAGCCCACCGAAACGGAGGCCAAGGAGGACCTTGACCGTTTCTGCGATGCGATGATCGAGATCCGGCGGGAAATGGCAACCGAGCCCGAGAAACTCTCCTCGGCTCCGCATACAATGCCGGTGCGGCGACTCGACGACGTACGCGCAGCGAAGCAATTAGATTTGGCTTGGAAACCCGCCGCTTGAATGAGCGATAGATATAAACCGACCGGAATTACGCGCTTGCTGCGCGCCTTCGGCTATTCTTTCCAGGGATTTCGCTACGCTTGGTGCGAGGAGGCGGCGTTTCGTCAGGAGGTGGCGCTGGCATTGCTGGTCGTTCCCGCAGGCCTATACTGGGGCCAATCCGGCGTCGAACGCGCCATGCTCGTGAGCCCGATGTTGCTGATCCTAGTGGTTGAATTGCTTAATAGCGCGGTCGAGGCGGTGGTGGACCGGTCCGGTACCGAGCGCCATCCGCTGTCCGGCATGGCCAAGGACATGGGATCCGCCGCTGTGATGCTGAGTTTTGCCCTATTAGGAACCGTATGGCTCCTGATCTTGTCCGAACACGGACATTGAACACAATAACCCTAGGATAGGCATGTCCCGTACCGCATTGTTTCTGTCTGTTTGCGTGTTGTCTTTTTCTCGTGTCTTCGCCGCCTCCTCCGTCCACGCGCCGCCTGCGGTAACGGCGCCCGGCATTCCCAGTTCTCCCGCCAACTGGGCGCAAACCCTGGAGCGAATCGCCAGCGGCGTGGTCACCATTCAAATTGACAGCACGCGCGCTTTCGACACCGAGTGGAACACGACGGCGCAGGCCACGGGCTTCGTGATCGACGCCAAGCGCGGGCTCATCTTGACGAATCGCCATGTCGTCACGCCGGGGCCGGTGACCGCGCAGGCGATCTTCTTGAATCGCGAGGAGGTGCAGCTGTATCCGGTGTACCGCGACCCCATTCACGATTTCGGCATCTATCACTACGATCCGGCGAAGCTCAAATTCATCCAACCGGCCGAGTTGCCGCTGTATCCGGCCGGTGCGGTCATCGGCCGCGAAATCCGCGTGGTCGGCAACGACGCGGGCGAGCAGTTGTCGATTCTGGCCGGTACCTTGGCGCGCCTGGATCGTGAAGCGCCGGAATACGGTTACGGCAAGTACAACGATTTCAATACGTTCTACTTCCAGGCCGCCTCCAGCACCTCAGGCGGTTCCTCAGGCTCGCCGGTCATCGACATCGAGGGTCGGGTGGTGGCGCTGAATGCGGGCGGAGCGACCGGCGCCGCCTCGAGCTTCTACCTGCCACTGACGGCGGTGGCGCGGGCGCTGAAGTTCATCGACGCGGGCAAGCCCGTGCCGCGCGGCACCCTGGAAACGGTATTCAAGTACACCCCCTATGATGAGCTCAGGCGTCTCGGTCTCAATGCCGACACCGAAACGCAGATGCGCGGAGCCTATCCCAAGCTGACCGGCATGCTAGTGGTCGAAGACGTTCAGCCGGGGTCGGCGGCCGATGGGATACTGGCGCCCGGCGATATTCTGGTGGCCATCGACGGCAAACCCATTGCGGAGTTCTTCGCCCTCGAGGACGTGCTTGACGGTCATGTCGGCCGGCAGGTCGATCTGGAAGTACAGCGCGGCCGCGAGACTGTGCGGCATGCGCTCGGTGTGCAGTCGTTGAGTGCGATCACGGCGGACGAGTACATAGAATTCGGTGAAGCAGTAGTGCACTCGCTGTCTTACCAGCAGGCACGGCATTTCAACGTGCCCATCAAGGGAGTGTATGTGGCGAACCCCGGCTATGTTTTCGGCAGTGCCGGCATTCCGCGCGCGGCCTTGATCGCTTCCTTCAACGGCAAGAAAGTCGAGAACCTTCAGGACTTCGAGGCTGCGCTGGCGGACCTCGCCGACGGCGCGAGCGCGCCGGTTCGCTACGTGACACTGGAAGATCCGCGCGCCGCGCAGTTGAAGGTCATCCGTATGGATAGGCGCTGGTTTCCGGCGCGCAAGTGCAAGCGCGACGACGCGCTGGGAACCTGGCCCTGTATCGGCATCAGTCAAGGACCGGGACCCGTCGCATCGGGTGTGAAAACGGCCTCGACACAGTTCACCAAGACCGGCGATGCACGCATCGATCGCCTCGCGCCGTCGCTGGTGAAGGTGACCTTCGACATGCCCTATTCCGTGTCCGGCGTCACCGAGAAGAACTATCACGGTACGGGGGTCATCGTCGATGCCGAGCGCGGGCTGGTGGCGATCGACCGCAACACCGTGCCCCTCGCCATGGGGGACGTGCGGATCACATTCGCCGGCACGGTCGAGGTACCGGGCAAAGTGGTGTTCATCCATCCCCTGCACAATCTTGCCGTGATTTCCTACGACCCGAAGTCCATCGGCGCGACCCCGGTGCGAGCCGCCGCATTGCTCACCCAGCCTCTGGGTGCGGGCGATCAGGTGTGGGTGGTGGGCCAGCGCGCCGATTCCAAGATTCTGTCGCAGAAGACCCAGATATCCAGCGTGGATGTGGTGTCATTTCCGCTGTCGCGCACGCTGCGCTTTCGCGACAGCAATCTAGAGGCGGTGAGCCTCATCAATCCGCCCGGCGACTACGACGGCGTGTTGGCGGATGAAAAAGGCAATGTGCTCGCGTTGTGGTCGAGTTTTGCCTACGAGACCCAGCGCGAACTCGAGCAGGTCAATCGCGGCATGCCGGCGGAGCTGGTCTCGGAAATGATCGGCGTAGTGGCTGAAGGTCGGCCGCTGTATTCCTTCGAGGCTGAGTTCAATGTGCAATCTTTGGCGGGGGCGCGCGAGCTGGGCCTGCCGGATGTGTGGGTCCGGCGCTTCGAGGAACACAATCCGCAGCGCCGGCAGGTGCTCGGCATCGATAGATTGGTAGCCGGCTCACCTGCCGCTTCGTTTCTAGAGCCCGGCGATTTGCTGCTCGCCATCGACGGCAAAGTGGTCAATCGCTTCCGTGAAGTGGAGCGGGCCGTGCAAAACCCAGAGGTTAAAGTGACTGTGTGGCGCGACGGTGCCGAGAAGACTCTGGCAATGAAAACAGTGGCGCTGGATGGCCGCGATCTCGATCGCGTGGTGATCTGGGCCGGCGCCACCCTGCAGGCTCCGCATCGTGCCATGGCTGCGCAGCGCGGCATCGCTCCGTACGGTGTTTTTGTATCTTTCTTCTTCTACGGCTCACCGGCAACGCACTACGGACTATATGCAGGCCGGCGCATCACTGAAGTCGACGGTCAGCCTACCGCCGACCTCGATGCCTTCATCAAAGCGGTCAGCGGTAAGCCCGATCGGGCGTCACTGCGATTGAAGACCCTTAGTTGGAATGGCCAGACCGACGTGATCACGTTGAAACTCGACAAGCACTACTGGCCGGCTTATGAACTCGATCGGCAAAAGGACGGCAGTTGGACCCGCAGGGCGCTGGATCCGGCTGAGGTTACCGCGGCGATAGCGCCTTGACCGGGTCCAGTGCCGCCACGCCATAATCCCCTTCTTGAAGCGTGGCATCGGGCGGGTGCTGGTGGTTGAGCTCCTGAGGCGGGCCGCCGACATGCGTAAGCACGTCATGATTGCGGGCATCGACGCGGACAACGCGGGTTCGATCGGTCTGCACAGCAGCCTTGGGTTCACCAGCGTCGGCCATTTTCACGAAGTGGGATTCAAGTTCGGGCGCTGGCTCGATTTGGTCTTCATGGAGTGTATCCTTCAGCCGACAGTTGACTGCTCCTTGCAGTAAAGCGGAGCGTCCTACCCCTTAGATTAAAAGCGGTATTGCGGCACATATCAGCGCCTCGGAAGCGTAAGCGAGCTTTGTTGCTATCGCAGTCTTGATATCATGGGCGGGTGGTAAGAGCTACTCAAACAGATATCGAAGAAGCCGTCGAAGCCTTACGCTCCGGCGACCTGGTGGTATTCCCCACCGAGACCGTCTATGGACTCGGGGCGAATGCCTCCAATCCGGCCGCCGTGCGCAAGATTTTCGAGGTCAAAGGGCGCCCGCCCAATCATCCCGTGATCGTACACCTGGACGATCCGCGCTACTTGCATCGCTGGGTGTCCTCACTGCCGCCGGTCGCCGAAAGCTTGGCTGCCAAGTTCTGGCCGGGCCCCTTGACCCTGATTCTGCCCAAGGCAGACACCGTCAACGACATCGTCACGGGCGGCCAGGACAGCATCGGTATCCGGGTGCCATCGCACCCCATCGCACAACAGCTATTGAATGCCTTCGGCGGGGGCATCGCGGCGCCTTCCGCCAATCGCTACGGGCGCTTGAGTCCGACCAAGCCTGAACATGTGCGCGACGAACTGGGCGATGCAGTGGGCGTCATTCTTGATGGCGGCGATTCACCGATCGGGCTGGAATCGACCATCGTCTCCTGCCTCAACAATGAGGCGCGGTTGTTGCGGCCCGGCTTCATCACCCGTTCGCAGCTCGAACAGGTAGTCGGGAGCCTCGTGATCGGCGGAGCCGCTCCCCGGACGCCGGGCGATAGCCCTCTTCACTATGCGCCGTCCACCCCTTTGGAGATCGTGCCGTCGGACGATTTGGAAGTGCGCGCCGGTGAGGTCACGGCGCGTCAGGAAAAGGTGGCGGTACTCGCCATGCGGCCGCCTCTGCAGACCCAGCGCCACATGACATGGATCAATGCAGGCAAGAGACCTGACATTTATGCGCACAATCTCTACAACCATCTGCGAAGGCTGGACCGCGCCGGTTGCGCGAGGATCTTTGTGCAAAGCCTGCCTCAGGATGAGCGCTGGGCGGCGATTCTCGATCGTCTGCAGCGCGCCAGCGGCATGGGCGATGATTCTCTGGCAGTGAGTGTGAGCTAGTGGCCAAAACCCTGCTGAGCCCGAGCCCCGCCATCGATGAGCCATTAGAGCTCGACCCCGGGCAGGATCCGTTTGCGCCGCAGTCCATCCAGTACCTGGTGAGCCGCTACGGCTCGCCGCTGTTCATCATCGATGCCGAGCGCGTGCGCCGCCAGTATCGACGCCTCGCGGCTGCGCTGCCCGGAGTCGATCTTCACTATGCACTAAAGCCTCTGCCGCACTCAGCTGTCATCAATACGCTGCGCGCCGAAGGCGCGTTCTTCGATTTGGCGACCAATGGCGAAGTGGAGTTGGTGCGGCGCCTTAAGGTACCCGCTGAGCGCTGTATTCACACGCATCCCATCAAGCGCGATAGCGATATTCGCACCGCCTTAGCCTATGGCGTGGATCGATTCGTCATCGACAACCCCGACGAGTTGCGCAAGTTCGTGAAGTATCGCAATCGATCGTCGCTGCTGATTCGCGTTTCATTCAGCAGCCCCGAGGCCAGGTGCGATCTGTCGCGCAAGTTTGGTTGTGAACCGGAAGTGGTTCCCGGGCTATTCAAGCTGGCGGCCGATTTGCGCATAAAAATCGACGGCTTGTCGTTTCATGTCGGATCCCAGGCGGCAGGTCCAGCGATGTTCGCCGAGGCCATTGCAAGATGCACTGACCTGATGCGGGTTGCCGCGCAGCTTGGACACGCCCCGGGCATCCTGGATATCGGCGGCGGCTTTCCCGTGGATTATTTGCAGCGCAGCATGCCCATCGAGGAATTCTGCGCTCCGATTCGCGCTGCGTTAAAGGAGCTGCCGTCCACGATGCGGGTCATCGCGGAGCCGGGCCGCTATATTTCGGCGCCGGCGGCGATCTCAGTGGCCTCGGTCATGGGCCGCGCGCTGCGCGGCGGCCGTTGGTGGTACTACCTAGATGAGGGTTTATACGGCAGCTACAGCGGCCAAGTCTACGATCATGCAACCTACCCGGTGGAGGCGCTAGTGCCAGCTGGGAAAACCTACCCATCGGTGCTCGCGGGCCCCACCTGCGACAGTATCGATGTCATTAACGAGCACTTGGAACTGCCCAAGCTCGACGTCGGTGATCTCGTGATCGGTCGCCAGATGGGCGCCTACTCCTGGGCCTCGGCATCGGAATTCAACTTCTTTCCGCGCGCCACCGTGCTGGCCCTGGATGGCGGCCGGCGGCTCACCGACGGGAGTGGGCGATGATCTGGAGCCGGCGTCGAGTGTTGCAAGCGGGTGGAGCTTTGGCCGGGGTGTCGGCGGCGGGCTTGCTGACGAGCAAGGTACGCAGCCAGGAGGCGCCGGCTAGGCCCAAGCGTATTGCACTTCTGAATCTCCACACCGATGAGCGGTTGGAAATTGAATTCTTCCGCGACGGTGCCTATTTGCCCCATGCGCTCACAGCCATCGACGTGTTGTTGAGAGATTTTCGCACCGGCGAGCGGCATGCCATCGATCCCGGTCTAATGGTCTACCTGGTGGAGGTTGCGCACACGGTGGGCGTCGATCCGGCATTCAGTGTCATTTCAGGCTATCGATCCCCATTGACCAACGCACACCTACGGGAGCGGAGTATGGGAGTCGCTCAACATAGCCTGCATATGGACGGGCGAGCCATCGATGTGCGCATCAACGGTGTCGATTGCGCGGACCTCGCCGCGCACGCCTTGGATTTGAGGCGTGGCGGCGTCGGTTATTACCGCACGTCGGATTTCGTGCATTTGGATACGGGCGCGTTTAGGACCTGGAAGGGTTAAGTATCTTTGAGGGCTTCCACTTGGAAGAATTCCGTCCCGACCAATTATTCACGGCAATTTTTTTCCCCAATAATTGAAATTGTACACATACGACACCTTACCCGGGGCCCTAGCGCTCGACTAGGGTCTTGAGGTTGTCGAGGCCTTTGGCAAATTCACCTCCGACCATCTTGTCCATGTTGAACACTATGCTCATGAGTTTATGGACATAGCCGTTGCAGCCCGTCATGGCCCAAGTCACTTGCGTCGTGTTGCCTGCAGCGACCATTGAGAACTGCGCCACGTTGG
>JANYLM010000011.1 GCA_025357835.1 Gammaproteobacteria bacterium | reverse complement strand
TTGGTGGGCCGTGTAGGGATCGAACCTACGACCAATTGATTAAGAGTCAACTGCTCTACCAGCTGAGCTAACGGCCCAAATAAACCTTCCAAACAACAAAACTCAACCCAAACCCAGCTCGCAAAAGTGGGGTGGACGACGGGGCTCGAACCCGCGACAACCGGAATCACAATCCGGGGCTCTACCAGCTGAGCTACGTCCACCATCGTCGTACTTCCGACTTGAGGTGGCGCGCCCGGCAGGAATCGAACCTGCAACCGCCGGCTTAGAAGGCCGGAGCTCTATCCGGTTGAGCTACGGGCGCCTTATAAATCAACCAGTTACAGCGCCAATCGTACGTTTCCAGGCCGACGCTCGGGTCCCAAAGCAAACCGAATCGGAAGTGCGCGCGGATTATATAGGAGTTTCCCAGTATTTGAAGAGGCTAATGCAGCCCCGTCATCTGTCCGATCACTTGCGCGAAATCCGAAGAATTGACCTCTAGTCCTCGACAGCAAGCTTTAATTTGGCGAGCGCATGGTCCCATTGTTGAGCGATCGATTCCAATGACCGCCTTGCCTCATCCAATTGAGCAGGCTCGAACTCCCACAGTCGTTCGCGCCCCACTTTGACGCCGCGAACCAGCCCCTGCGCAGCGAGCACGCCCAGGTGTTTCGTGATTGCCTGCCGAGTGATGTCCGTCCCCGACGTCAGCTGCGTGATGGACATCGCACCGCCCATGCACAGGGCAGCGATGAGCCTTAATCGCATCTCGTCGCCCAGGGCGGCGAAAGTCGGCGCGCAAGCGTGCAGAGGCTTGCCATGCAGCGCGAATCTACGGCGCGGCGACATGCTTTTCAATATTCTTCATCTGCTCATCCCACCCGGAAGCATTCATGCGAAATGCCGTCGCACGACGGGCCGCCGGAATTCCGTCAAAACCGGACTCCACGACGCGCAAGCATAGTCCGCCCTCGCCTTCTTCGAGTTCAAAGACCACCAGCGTCGTTGGCTCCTGGGAATAATCAACGCCCTGATCGATGGCAGCCGGATGCCAGCGCCAGGATAGCAATCGTTCCGGAACCACTTGTTCTAGAAGCACCTCCATCACGAGATGCTGGTAGCCGGGATAGGTGATCTGTCCCCGCACGGGCTTGCCGGCGACGAAGGACTTCTCTTTGAAATCGACGCCGAACCAATCGCCGAACTCCTTGGCGTCCGATAGTGCGCGCCAGACGCGAGAACGCGACGCCTTCAGCAGGATCTTTCGCTCAATACGATCCGATGATGGATTCATATGCAACCTCTGGGGTGCATATTACATAGCGAAATGAAAACATGCAACAAATCAGTTGCATTTTTAATCGGCCTGGTCAGCAGCCAACAGCACCCAAGGGCGCGCAGTTGCGCGTCGGCGCTAGTCAGAGGCCGTACGCCATCCCAATCTCGGCGGTTGAATAGTTCAACGTAGCGTCGCAGCAATTGCAGTAACCATGCAAAGGCGTTCGCAGATGTACGACCGATTTTATTGCTTCACCCCGTCCGGGCTCGCGACCGACCCATGTAGCGGTTGGCACAGGTCCCGACGCGGCTGCCAAGCCGCTGGGCCTGTTTAATGGTCGGGGTGACAGGATTCGAACCTGCGACATCTACGTCCCAAACGTAGCGCTCTACCAGTCTGAGCTACACCCCGGCTATGGAAATCCCTACGCCGAATTACCCGGATTCGCTGCGAGCAGGTCCCCGGACTGTGAGGGGGAATCGGAGGCGCGCTAGTGTACGGGGTTGGCTGGCAAAGGCAATAATTAGCGCGCGGAGCGGCCCTACCCGTCCCGCCGTCGACCCGACCGGCGATGCATGTAGAACGCAACGGCGACGGCGATAAACGGCAGAAGCACGACTTCCTGCACCTTATGCACTATCAGGGCGCCCGACAGCAGCGCCCCGAACAGGTAGGAAACCACCACCGAGCTCTGGATCTTCACATCCTTCAGGCCCGAAACGTCGCCATTGGCAATGGAATCTGCAATGGTTCCCACCAGCTTTGTGAGCGTCGTCGTGAATACAATAGTGGTTAGACTGATAGTCTGGCCGATGACGGCCTGCAGCCCCATGGCGACGGCGAGCAATAGGATCTGCAGATGATCCGATGGCGCGTGTGCAATATGCGGGGTCAACATCGCGTACAGCGCGAAAAACAACAGTAACCCCGCTTCGCCGGCCAGCAACAAACTGAGCGCCTGCTGCTGTGCGCGGCCGCGGCGCTGCAGGACTCCCAAGGCGCAACCGATGGCAAACCCGATTAGCGCCACTACGGACCCCATGGCGGCTTGCGATTCGCTCTGCGCCACGTAGAACGCCAGCAGCGCGAAATTGCCGGTCATCGCCGATGCAAACACGCCGCCCAAAGTGGCAAAGCTGATGATGTCCACCGTGCCGGCCGCAAAAGCCGTGAGCAGCAGCATCGCTTCATTGTAAGTAAGGCTGACTTTGTCCGGCATGGAGTATCCGCTTTAGTCCATGCTACCAATGTACGGCGCCATTGGCGCTGGATTCGGCTGCCGCCGCTCAAACTGCGCCTCTCATCATGGGGCCTCGACCGCGTAGCCCTTGGCACGAAGTTGCTCGAGCAAGCCGCCGGGTTCGAGCAGCATATCGATATTCACCACCGCCACGGTGGTCCCACCCTCTTTCAAATACTTCTCGAAGGCGCCGAGCCAGGTCCGGCGTATCCGGCCAATCAGATCGGCCGCGCCCATCGCCGTCTCGAGTGCCGCGCGACAAGCGTCGACTTCCTTCGGTTCGGGCAAGTGCTGAATCCGCTCCACATTTCCTCTTGCCCACGCCTGCGCGCGGTCGACGAGGCGCTGTAAATCGCTTTCGACGGTCACTAGTGACGCCGCAACACAGGCGTTCTCGGTGGCGGGCGGTAAGGTCTTCATGGCTTCGATCACGTCACCGACACCCGCAATCTTGATTTCCTCGACTGGCACGTCGTGCTTTGCTGCGAGTTTGCGCACCGCCGCGCCCAAATCCAGGCGCGTGGATAGGCCCACTATATGGAACGCGGCCTGTTGCAGGAAGGCTGCGGCAATGAGCGGGCGGAATCGCTCCCACTTATTGGGGTCATCGCTATACTTGGCTCGCTGGACCGCAAAGCGCGCGTGCAAATCCGCCGGCAGTACATCTCTCAGGCGCTTGCCGCCGCCGACCAGCAAGAGGCGGCGCTCGGTGATCAACAGCCACAATATCCTGGCGATGCCGATATCGACGGGCTTTTGCACCAGCACTTTGCTGGTGCTGCCCAATACCTGGTCCACTTGCTTCGCGCGCCAGGTGATGTCCTTGGGGAGGGGGGACATGCTGCCCAAAATCCACAGCTCGCCCGTGCCTTGACGCACATGCCACATGCCGGGCCCGGTGCGCTCGCCGGTCACCACTAGTTCATCCATTGCTTGCGGCGGCTGATCCGCGCGGCAAGCGACCGAGAAAAAGCCTACTGACAGCAGGGTCGCTGCAAAGAATACCGCGGCGCCGCTAGCGCCGATCCTTGACGCGGGTTGCCTTGCCCGCTGAGCGCGCCAGCGAGCCGCTGGCGGCCACGCGAATATCCGCGGATATGCCAATGTTGTCCTTTAGTTTCGTGGCGAGCAGCTGCGCCTCGCCCTGTCGAGCATTCTCGCCGAGTTCAGGGCGGGCTTCCACGATTATCAGAATTTCATCCAGGCGATTCGTCCGTGTTACCTCGATCTCGTAGTGGGGTGCCAGACCCTGACAGCGCAGAATCAGCTCCTCGATCTGCGATGGGAACACATTCACGCCGCGAACTATCAGCATATCGTCGCTGCGGCCGGTGATCTTCGCCATTCGCCGCATCGCGGTCACGGACCCTGGCAGCAGCCGAGTCAGGTCGCGGGTGCGATAGCGAATAACCGGCATGGCTTCCTTGGTCAGCGAGGTGAACACCAATTCGCCTTGTTTGCCCTCGGCGACCACGTGACCGCTCGCCGGGTCAATGATTTCCGCAATGAAGTGATCCTCCCAGATCGTCGGCCCTTCCTTGGTGTGCGCAAATTCTTGGGCAACGCCGGGCCCCATGACCTCCGACAGACCGTAGATGTCGCATGCATCGATGTTGAAGGCAGCTTCGATTTCCCCGCGCATGCCGTCGCCCCAGGGTTCCGCACCGAATATGCCGATGCGCAGCGACGTCGACCGCGCGTCTATTCCCTGGCGATTGAACTCATCTAGAATGGCCAACATGTAGCTCGGCGTCACCATGATGATGTCGGGGGCGAAATCGCGAATCAATTGCACCTGCTTTTCCGTCTGGCCGCCGGACATCGGGATCACCGTGCATCCCGCCGCTTCGGCGCCGTAGTGCGCACCCAGTCCGCCGGTGAACAGACCGTAGCCGTAGGCGACATGCACCTTCATGCCGGCACGGCCGCCCGCCGCCCGAATGGATCGCGCCACCAGGTTGCCCCAGGTGGCAAGATCATTGCGTGTATAGCCGACGACGGTGGGCTTGCCGGTGGTGCCCGAGGATGCGTGAATACGCGCAACTTGCTCTGTCGGCACCGAGAAGAAGCCGAAGGGATAGGCGTCGCGCAAGTCAGCCTTGGTGGTGAACGGGAAGCGCGCTAAATCGGCGAGCGAGTGCAGGTCATTAGGATGAACCTGCGCCGCATCGAATTTTCGCTTGTAGTTGGGATTGTTGGCATAGGCGTACTGCAGCGTCGAGCGCAAGCGCTCGAGCTGCAGGGACTCGAGTTCGCCGCGACTTGCCCCCAGAATCGGCTCCAGGGCTACCAGCTCTTGAATAGTATGCAAACTCATCGTAGCGATGCTCTTTGAATAACTATTGCGGATTGCCGCGATCGAAGGCAGGAAGGCGCTTCTCGCGCGCGGCGGACAATCCCTCGCGCACGTCCGCCAGCTTGAATCCTAGAAATTCCAGCGCCAGCGAGGTGTCGAAGTTGGGGCCGGCCAAACGCAGCCAATTATTCAGCGCGTGTTTGGTCCAGCGAATCGCTGTGCTGCTGCCGGCGGCCAAGGTGCGCGCCACGTCAAAGGCACTTTCGAGAACTTGCGCATCGGGCACGGCCATGGCGATGAGGCCTATTCGCTCGGCCTCAGCGCCCGACAGGGGTTTGTTGGTCAATAGATGGTACCGCGCCTTGGCGAGGCCGCAGAGCAGGGGCCAGATGATGACGGCGTGATCGCCCGCCGCGACACCCAACCGAGTGTGGCCGTCGAGAATGCGCGCGTTGTCCGCGGCGACGGACACATCGGCCAATAATGCAATGGCGAGGCCCGCTCCCACAGCGCTGCCGCGGATGGCGGACACCACCGGTTTGGAACAATTGATCAGGTTGTAGACTAGGTCGCTGGCTTCTTTCCAGACGCGGATCAAGGTCGCCTCATCGGCGATCATGCGATCGATCATGTCGAAATCGCCGCCGGAAGAAAAATTCGATCCCTCTCCGCGGACGACCACCACGCGCACGGCATCATCGGTATCGATGCTACGCCACACCAGGGCGAGATCGCGGTGCATGGCTTCGGTGGCCGCATTCACGCGGCCCTTGTTCGCCATGACGAGTTCGAGTATTCCCGCCTCGGGCGCGTGGAATTGCAGACTGGAAAAATCCCGCGCATATCGAGCTAGGTCTATAGGCATGCTCACTAGGCAACTCCCATGGAATCGGGAACCGCGTAAATGCTGATCATGGTAAGCACGAAGTACGCAGCCACCGTTTCCTGATTCTGGTTGGTGATTTCAGTATCCCAGGCGACCTCGCCCCAACCCTTGTCCGCGCGCAGACTCTTGCGTGCACAGGTGAGGCGTACCTTGATTCTATCCCCGGGTTTCACCGGCTTTACAAAACGCAGCTCATCTAAACCATAGTTGCCGAGCACGGGACCATAGTCCGGATCGACGAACAGTCCCGCCGCGGCCGATATCAGGAAGTAGCCATGGGCCACGCGCCCGCCGAACAGGGGATTGCGGGCCGCGTCGGTTTCGCTCATATGAGCGTAAAAATTATCGCCCGACAACGCCGCGAATTGTTCGATATCCGCAAGGGTGACTTCGCGATCGGCGGACTTCAGCGTATCGCCCAATTCCAGATCATTGAAAGGAATGCGGAAGGGATGTCTTCCCGGATCGCGTAGCCGGCTGCCCCGCACCCAGCGGCCAATGGTGGCGGTAATGGTGTCGGGCGACCCCTGGACTGCGGTGCGTTGCATGTAGTGCAGGACTCCGCGAATGCCGCCCATCTCCTCACCGCCGCCGGCTCGACCGGGGCCGCCGTGAACCAGCGGGGCAAGCGGCGAGCCATGGCCGGTGGATTCTTTGGCGCACGATTTATTGACGACCAGGATGCGGCCGTGGTACGGCGCAAGCCCGAGGACGATGCGGCTGGCAAGGGCATCATCGGCGCTGAATACCGAGGCGGCCAGACTGCCCTCGCCGCGCCGGGCCAGTGCGATCGCGTCTGCGGTGTCGTGGTACGGCAGCACCGTCGCGACGGGACCGAAGGCCTCCACTTCATGGACGGCGCGCGCCGCGCGCGGATTGCGGGACAGCAGCAGCAGAGGCGGCACAAACGCACCGCGCGTGGCGTCGGCGCCCTGCACGTCGAACTGATCCAGATTGCCCGCGACCAGGTCAGCCTCGCCCCGCAGTTCTGCGACCCGGGCCAGCACGTCGGCTCGCTGCTCCTGACTCACCAAAGGCCCCATGCGCACGCCTTCCGCTCGCGGGTCGCCCACGGTGATCTTTTGCAACGCCGTCTGCAGAGCGGCGACCACATCGCCCGCCACCGCCGCCGGCACCAGCGCCTTGCGTATGGCGGTGCATTTCTGTCCTGCCTTGACCGTCATCTCGCGCACCACCTC
Source organism: Gammaproteobacteria bacterium (assembly GCA_025357835.1). GTDB lineage: Bacteria > Pseudomonadota > Gammaproteobacteria > Steroidobacterales > Steroidobacteraceae > Bog-1198. The sequence continues at coordinate 2,162 of JANYLM010000011.1, read as the reverse complement.
TTTCACGAATAGGTCGAACTCCGCCGTGCCCGGCACGGCGTCCAGCGCGAGAATGCTGGAGTTCAACGAATCGGTTTCCGCGATGAATGGAACCGCGTGGCGAATGATGGCGGGGTGCACCCGAAGGCGCGACGCGGTGTGCGCCGATCCGGTGAACGAGATAGAGTCCTGGCAATCGAGGTGATCGAATAAATCACCCAGGCCACCGCACACCAATTGCAACGCGCCTTCAGGCAGGATCTTCGACTCGACGATACGGCGTACGACGAGTTCCGTCAGATAGGCCGTCGCCGTCGCCGGTTTCACGATGGCCGGCATGCCGGCCAGTAACGTGGGCGCCAGCTTTTCGAGCATCCCCCAAACGGGGAAATTGAAGGCATTTATGTGTACGGCCGCGCCCTCACGCGAGACGTAAATGTGCTGCCCGACGAAGCTGCCGCCCTTCGACAGTCCTTCGACATCGCCATCGACATAGACGTGCGCGTTCGGCAGCTCACGGGAGCCCTTGCTGGCGAAGACGAAAACCGTACCGATACCGCCGTCGATGTCTATCATGGAGTCGTTCTTTGTCGCGCCCGTGCGGTAGGAGAGCGCATAAAACTCTTCCTTGAGTTCAGACAGACGTTTGGCAAGCCCTTTCAAGACACCGGCCCGCTCATGAAATGTCATCGCCCGCAGTGCCGGTCCGCCCACATCGCGGGCGTGTCCTAGGACCGCGGCGAAGTCGACGCCCGCGGAGGATGCTTGCGCGATGACTTCGCCTGTCGTCGCATCGCGCATCGCGACCCCGCTGTCCCGGCCGCTGTGCCAGGCACCGCATACAAAGCTCTGCAAGTTCATACCTTATGTCCTCGGGATCACGCGGTTGGAGTGGGTCCGCGCAGGCGTGAACAGCGTCCGCGGAATTGGGCGAGCACCGCGCCGGCGGCGTTAGTGACCGCCACATCATAGATTCCATGACGCGAACTGCGCGACAGTTCCACCGCCGTGGCGATCACGCGCTCATCCCGCGGCGTGGGTGCCAGAAATTCGATGCTGGCGCCTGCCGCCACCATGGGGTCGCCGTAGGAGTTGCAGGCAAAAGCGAAGGCGCTGTCCGCGAAAGCGAAGACAATGCCGCCGTGGCACATGCCATAGCCATTGACCATGTCGGCACGCACGGTCATGGCGATTCTCACGCGCCCGGGTGCAACGTCGATGATTTCTATGCCGAGTGCCTGCGAAGCTTGGTCCTCGACATACAGGGATTGGACCGCCGCGCGGGCGCGCTTCGCCGCATCGTCAACCGCCGGGGTAGTTTCGTGTGCCATGCTCAGCGGCCCGTGAAGCGGGGTGTGCGCTTTTCGATGAACGCGGCAACCCCCTCCGCGTAGTCGGCGGATCGGCCGAGTGCGCGCTGCGCATCGCGTTCGATGTCGAGTTGTTCGGCGAGCGAGTGCTGCCAGCTGCCGCGAATCGCGGCCTTGGTCCATGCCAGCCCGCGCGTCGGCGCCACGGCCAATGTCTTCGCCAGGGCATCGACGGTGGCTGCAAGCTCTGAGTCCTCGACGCATTGCCAGATCATCCCCCAGGCCGCCGCCTGTTCGGCCGGCAGTTTGTTGCCCAGCAAGGTCAAGCCCAGCGCCCGCGCATTGCCGACCAGGCGCGGCAGGGTCCATGTTCCGCCCGAATCGGGAACCAGTCCGAGCTTGCAAAATGCCTGAACGAAACTAGCCGACCGCGCGGCAATGACGAGATCGCAGGCCAGCGCGATATTGGCGCCAGCGCCCGCCGCCACGCCATTGACCGCCGCGATCACGGGTATGGGCAGCATGTGCAAGGCCAACACCAAAGGCTTGTAGTAGTTGTCGATGGACTCGCCAAGGTCGACGGCTTCGGAGCCTGGAGCCACCGCACGATCGCCCAGATCCTGTCCCGCGCAGAAACCTCGGCCGGCGCCGGTCAGGACGAGAACGCGGGCGTCGCTTCCGGTCAAGCTGCCGAGCGCCTGGGCCACCTCGCCATGCATTTGGGTGTTGAAACTATTGAGTCTGTCCGGTCGATTCAAGGTCAGACGTGCGATTCCGCCGTCGACACTGAACAAAATGGTGTCGTATGACATGTACGCCCCTTTGGGGTGGGTTTTCTATTTGTGATCGTAGCTGACTTCGAGAGTAGCGGTC